>NZ_JBEYSO010000018.1:0-151543 GCF_040642675.1 Micromonospora sp. NPDC047738 | reverse complement strand
AAGCGTAGAGAACTCCGATGATCAATGGACCCGTGCCTGCTTGCTACCCCGGGGTCCGTCCGCCCAGGCGCCCTACCTATTGCCGGTCGCTCTTAGTACGGCAGGTCGATGCGTTGCCGGCGGGCGAACTCACGGTGGGCGGTGACGACCGTGTCGATGAAGTAGGCCGCCATCTCGTCGGCCCGTAGCACCCGGGCCGTTTCGACCCTGAAGTTTTCATCGCAATAGCGTTCGGCGGAGACGACGCAGGGCTGCACCTCGAGAGCGTCCCTGAGGAGATCTACGGGTTCATCCCCGGCATCGACGATGAACTTCACGCCGTCGCCGAAGCTCAACTCCCAGTGCAGCCCGTCGTCAGTACCGACCCAGAGTTGCTTGCAGACTGTGTCTGGGGTCTGGGAGAACATCTCCCGCATCAAGCTGTCGTCCGAGCAGATCGCCGACATGACGCTCGGGGCGCGGTCGATGGCCGCGGCGACCGGGGGGAGCCCGGCGAGTCGGTCGACGCGGTAGAGGACGTAGCTCGGGTTACCGCTGGGTTCCTCGGACTCGATGTCGGGCACCGCGTACGGGGGTAGTTCAGATGTCATGGCTTCATGTTCCTTCATGGTGCGCCGGGGGCCGGGCTGGCGACCCGGCCCCCGGCCTACTTGGCTAGTCGCCTATCGGGAAGTGGATCGTGAAGGGGATGTTGTTCTTTTGCAGGCAATCGAGCACGGCGTCCGATATGCCAAGTGAGTCATACTTTCCGTGTGGCATGAAGTGCCAGTGCTTCCCCTTGACCGCCCTGTCCCCGAGCTCATTTCTCCGGAACTGAAAGTTGCGCTCATTGTCTTGCAGGACCTTGGCCTGGTTGGCCGGGTCGGCGTACCAGGAGTCCTCGTTGCACTGAATCAGGTTCTTTCTGTCGTCTTCAGTGGGGATCCCGGTCTTGACCTCGTGGAGGGTCCAGCCGTCGGGGGAGAACTCGCCGTAGTCCATCGACCGGCCGCTGGGCTCGAACTGCCCTGGCGCGCCGGCTTGCATCAGCCACAGTTGGGGCTGGCCGCGAGTGCGGTCATCACGGAATCCCATGATTTCGTCGACGAAGATGTTCTGGCCGTCGGTACTGCCCCTGGCCCATCTGACGTCGGGACCGGGGAGGTGCAGCTTTTGTCCGTTGGTGCCCACCGCCTGCATCGCGAAGTGCAGCTTCTTGAGGTCGGTGCGTTCGCCGCTGAGCAGCCTGTTGAAGTTTTTCTTACTGATTCTGCCGCTGGCCGCTGGTGCCAGGCCTTCCGGTTCGACGAGGGCTGCCCAGACCTCCGGCATGATGAGCTCGTAGGTGAGCTCCTTGACCGTGTCGGGGATCTTGTCGTACTTTGCGACGAACCGGGCCGCCGGCATGAGGCGGTGGGTGTACTTGAGGACGAACTTCGCGACCTTGGCCGGGATAGCGATCGCATCGCCGGCGTACGGGACGACGCCGAGGATGCTGAGCCCTGCGCTGACCCACTCCCCGTGGATGAGCGCGGCAATGGTGTCGCGGATGTCGGCGAGCCCGCCGAGGATCCAGCCGACGACCGGGATGACGCTCAGCCCGCCGCTACACAGGTTGCCGGCGAGCCATGCCATCGAGTCCTTTTCGGCGAAGTCGCCGGCGAACATGCCGAGCAGGAAGTCGCTGACATACGTCCACTTGCTGATCTGCTCGTCGAAGCGGCCGGGGTCGAGGCCCTGGGACTCAGCGTTGGCGACCTCGTAGTCGTCGCGTAGACCGTCTCCGTCGCTGTCCTGAGAACGCGCGTTGATCGAGAGGTCGTCCTCGGTGTAGTCCGAGAGCCCGTCGCCGTCGGTGTCGACGTTGGCGGGGTCGGTGAGGCCGTCCTCCTCCACGAGGTCTGGCAGGCCGTCGCCGTCGGTGTCGGTGTCGGTGGGGGTGGGGTCGATCGGCGGGACGTCGCCGGGCGTTGGCGGGGCGCGTGGCTGGTCGGCCACGAGCGGGTTGCTGCCCTGGGCCACCTCGGCACCGTCAGTGGCTCCGTCGCCGTCGGTGTCCGGGTTGGTGGGTGACGTGCCGAGGTCTTGTTCCTGGAGGTTGGTGAGCCCGTCGCCGTCGATGTCCTCGGCGCCGTCGGCGATCGAGTCCTGGTCGGTGTCGACCGCGTTGGGTCGGGTCCAGCCCGCCAGTTCGGTGATCTCGAACTTGTCGGTCAGTCCGTCGCCGTCGGAGTCGACCAGCAGCGGGCTGGAGCCGAACCGCAACTCCACCACGTCGACGACGCCGTCGTTGTCGTGGTCACCGGTGTAGGTGATGCCGAGCCGCGTGAGCACGTTGAAGCCGTTCGACCACGCGTTTCCGGCCTGAATGGTCGCCGGCTCCGGGTTGGCCTTGACCAGCATGTCGTCGGCCTTGGCCAGGTTGACCTTGGCCGCATCCAGGTCCGCGAACGCCTCGGCCAGCCCCGCCGGGGCGGGCGCGGGCGGCGGGCTGGCCCGGAACGGGCCGATCGTCGCCTCAGCGTCCTGGATCGCCGCGTCCGCCAGCAACCGCACACCGGTGAGGGTCTCCACCACGGCGGCCACGTGGGCCTGCTCGGCCTCCCCGTTGGGCGGGCTGGCACCGTTCAGTCGGCCCTTGAGGAACGCCTCAAGGTGCTTCAGATTGTCGAACGCGATCGCGCCATCAGCGACGCTCTTCAAGCGGGCGCCATCGAAGTACCGGCTGCCGACATCCGCCAACACCGTGTCGATCCGGCTGTCACCCAACCCGCCACCGACATACGGGCGCAACGCCTGCGTGGCCTCGGTGACGTAAACCTTCGCGTCACGCGTGTACTTGGCGGTGGGAATCTTCGCGACCTCCACCTCCCACAGGCGGCCCGACCCTGCCGACGCCGGGGCGGCAACGAGCGCCACCTGCGCGGCAACCAGAGCCGCAACCACCGCGGCAAGTCTTGACCGCCATCGTCTTCTGTGTCTCACCGGCACCTCCGTCGATACGTAACCAACCAAGAACCCGGCAAGCATATTCACAAAAGTAATTGTCCAAAGTGCCCACAGGAACTACTGGTCGAAAATGGACAGGTGTGCGGGAATGATCGACTCCCACTGGCGCTTCGAAGAGTTGTTCCAAAACCGGCAAGGGTTTGTCTCGAGTCGGCGCCATGCATCCACTATGGAAATGGCGCACGCGATCGGCTGATCTTGTTGCATTCCTGCGCGTCGCATTGCAGGCCGATGCCCTCCCGTCCGGCGCACGGTCGCCCCGGCGTGCGAGGAAGCATGCCCGCCTCAGCTGGCGTCGTCGATGAGGGCGGCGAGGCCGTCGAGGGTGCGTGCGAGGCCGAAGGTCCAGGCGCGGTCGGCGTGCCACGCGCTGCCCTGCGCTTCGCCGGCGGCGGAGCCGATGCGGACGGCGCGGGGATAGACGTGGGGGTCGAGGGCGCGGGCGAGGACGGGTTGGTTGGCGGCCCACCAGTCGGCGTCGCTCATCGCGGTGTCGGTCGTGGCCCGGACGGCGTCGTGGGCCGATCGGCAGTGCGACTGCACGAACCCGAGCAGGTAGGTCAGGGCGGCGTCGATGTCGACGTCGGAGAGCCCGGTGTCGTCGAATGCGGCGAGCTCGTGCTCGTACTTGGCCATCACGCCCGGTCCGAGCGGGGGGCGGCTCAGGGCGGCGACCTCGGTGAGCCAGGGGTGGGCGGTGAGCAGCTCCCGGTTGGCCTCGGCCACCGTGGTGAGCCGCTCGCGCCACGGTTGCCCGGCCCACGGAGCACGGGTCATCCGTGCGTAACGGGCGTCCACCATCAGGTCGAGCAACTCGGGCTTGCCGGGCACGTAGGTGTAGACCGACATCGCTGAGACCCCGACCCGCTCGGCCACCGCGCGAATGGTGACCGCGGTCAGGCCCTGCTCGTCGGCAAGCGCGAGTGCGGCGTCGACGACCTGCGTGATGGTCAGCGATCGGGCTGGCCCCTTGCGCCGTGCCGTCTCGGAGGGCTCCCCCCACAGCAGGGCGAGGGTGCGGCTGGGCTCGCCTGATCCGGTGCTGTTCTGGGTCACGGAGCGATTCTGCCACACCTTCCTTGTACGGCGTACGGTATACGATGTATAATGTAACCCGATCGCTTACCACGACAGGAGACCTGCTTGCGCAACCGTTCATCGACCATGCCCCGTCCCGCCACCTCGGAGGTGCTCATGCCACGTCCGGCACCGACCACCGGACCCGTGCCCACCGGCCCGAACGGCCGCCCCGCGGGCGGCCCTCAGCCGCAGGTCACCCGCCGGAGCACCCACCAACGGCGCCAACCCGGACGAGGGGGCCGTCGATGACCCGCACCACGACCACCCCGGCCGCCGCAGGGTCCACCGAGTCGACAGGAGCCCACCACATGCGCATCACCGAGTCCGCCATCTCGCTCAACGTCCCCGACGTCCAGGCCTCCGCCTCCTGGGTGCAGCAGCATCTCGGGTTCACCGAGGTGATGGCTGCCGACGGGTTCTGCTCCCTGACCCACCCCCAGGCGGGGCTCAACCTCATCTACCTGCGCACCGGGCTGCCGACGTTCAAGCCGGCGTCGGCTGCCGGCCGCGCCGATGGGCTGCTGGTCGTGTTCACCGTCGAAGACATCGACGCCGACTACGCGCGGCTGCAGCAGGAGGAGGTCGAGATCGTCACCCCGATCGAGACCGAACCGTGGGGGGAACGCTACTTCCAGATGGCCGATCCCAACGGTGTGATCTACCAGCTCGTGCAGTGGGTCTCGCCGCCCGATCCACAGCACGCCGGCTGATCCTTCGGCGCAGTGGCGGTGCCGTCGTGATGGCGGCACCGCCACCCCTGCGACGCTCGAGAGACAGGGAGACATCGCATGGCACCCGCTGTTGATCCTGGTCGTCGTCACCCTGGTCGTCTGGCGGGCCACCGCTCGGCGACCAGGGGAACCGCGCCCGCGACCGGCCGCGACGCGGCCTCGCGGCGATGTTCGTGACCACCGGCGCCACACACTTCGTCGGCATGCAGGAGGAACTGGTCACGGTGCCGCCCTGGCTCCCGCAAGCCAGACCTCTGGTCTCCATCACCGGCGTGCTCGAGATCCTCAGGACTGCGGGACAGGCCCCGTACGACCGCAGCGACATACCACTGCGACGTGAAAGGACATCACCGTGAACCCCGATCCGACGGTCCCTGATCCGACCACCGTCCATCCGCTGGCCGCGCATCCACGCGTGGTCTTCCTCCGACCGCTGGTCACCTCGCCGACCATAGAGATCGGCGAGTACACCTACTACGACGACCCCGAGCACGCCACAGAGTTCGAGCACCGCAACGTGCTCTACGCCTACGGGCCGGAGCGGCTGATCATCGGCCGGTACTGCGCGATCGCCTCGGGCACCAGGTTCCTCATGGCAGGCGCCGCCCATCCGACAATGGGCGTGTCCACCTTCCCGTTCACCATGTTCGGCGGCACGTGGACGGAGAAGACCCTCGATATCGTCACCAGCATGCCCAGCCGCGGCGACACCATCGTCGGCAACGACGTCTGGTTCGGCTACGGCGCTCTTGTCATGCCGGGCGTGCGCATCGGCGACGGCGCGATCATCGCCGCAAACGCCGTGGTCACCGCCGACGTCGCGCCGTACACGATCGTCGGCGGCAACCCCGCCCGCCCGATCCGCCAGCGCTTCGACGACACCGACGTTCAGCGGCTGCTGCGGGCCGCGTGGTGGGACTGGCCCGTCGACCTGGTCACCGAGCACACCCGCGTCCTCATGGCCGGCGCTCCCGCCGACATCGCCCGCATCGCCGCCGAGAACGGTCTGGAGAAGAACCTGTGACGACGGTGTCGGGCAGTGCTCGACCGGTGGCGGCGGGCCGTACGCGGCCACCACCGGCCCGGACGGCGCGCTGTGGTTCACCAGGCCGGCGGTGGCCGCATCGGCCGCCGGGCGCGCGGCGGGGAAATCGTGCAGACGGTATCTCGCCCCGGGTCGGCGACCGGCCCGGTGAGCTGTTCCGCAGCCGTACCGGCCGGCGTGCGGCTCGGTGTCCTCAATCCCCGGCTACATGATTCCAACGTACGGCACGCCGTACGTAAATGCGTCGCGGCATCGCAGAGCGGCTGCGTCCACGTCGACAAACAGGAGGTACAGGTTGCGACTCGGGCGGTTCGCGGTCGTCTTCGAGCCGGGTGACCCACCCCGCACCGGCACGGTCAGCTTCTACGACCCCGCCGGCGGCGCCGTGCCGGACGAGTACGACGAGCTCGGCGAATGCCGCGAGCTGGACCTCGCCCTGCCCCTCGACGGCCCGGTGGCCGCGTGGCAGGTGCCGGTCTGTGCCGTGCCGGTCGGCGACGCCGTCCGCCACCTCGTCGCGTTGCGCGACGAGGACGTCACGCCCGCCGCCGCGTTCTGGTCGGCGGTGGCGGTCACCGGCCTGCACCTGGTCGCCCGCGGTCGGCTGCTGCCCGGCGTCTCCCCGAACGGATACGACAGCTGGCGGGTCGGCCCGTTCGACGTCTCCGATGTGGAGCGCATCCGCGCGCTCGCCGCCGCGATGCCCCCTGAGGCCCGTGCCGTGCCGATCGATCCCTTCGCCGAGCAGCTTGTGCTGCCCGAGGCGCAGGGGCTGGTGCGGGCATTCCTGGACGCGGTGGCCGACACCCTGCCCCGGACTCCGGCGGCTGCATGGCTGACCGGTGACGCCCGGTTCACCGGTCTTAACCCCGAACCCGTGACCGACCTGCGCGAATGGGCGCAGGAGGTCTCCACGGGGGTGGACACCGGTCTGCGGGTGGCGCTGCGGCTGGAGGGGCGAGGCAACCTCGAGACCACAGGTCTCACCGCGGTGGTCCGCATGCGCAGCCTCGCCGACCCGACGTTGGTCAGCGACGCGGCGGCACTGTGGGAAGGTGATGAGCACGGTCTCGGAGAGCGGGCCACCTTCGAGGCGATGCTCGCGGTGCGTCGGGCCGCCGCAACATGGCAACCGCTGCAGCGGCTCCTCGACGAGGCCGCCCCGGTCGAGCTGGAGCTGCTCGACGAGGACCTGGTCGACCTGCTCGGTGGGGCCGAGGCGCGGCTCGCGGCGGCTGGCGTTGACCTCCAGTGGCCGCCGCAGCTGTCCCGCGACCTCCACGCCCGGGTCCTGATCGGATCGCCGCCCGAGCAGCCGCCGCAGGTGGCCCACTTCTTCCGCTCCGCCGCCCCGATGGCGCAAAGCTGGCAGCTCACCCTGGCCGGCGAGCCGCTGACCGTCCCGGAGATGGACATGGTCGCCACATCGCGGCCCATCGTCCGCCTGCGCGAACAGTGGGTGGCGGTCGCGCCGGAACTGGCCCGCAAGGCCCGGGAACGGCAGCTGCCACCACTCAAGGCGTACGATGCGCTGGCCGCGACGCTGATCGGCAGCACGCAGGTGGACGACGAGCGGGTCGAGGTGGTGGCCGACGGCTGGCTGGGCGCCCTACGCGATCGGATCGCCGAGCCGGAGGGCGGCCCGGAGCGGCTGACGCCCCCCGCCGAACTGGACGGCACTCTCCGCGACTACCAGCTGCGCGGACTGCGCTGGCTGGAACGGATGACCTCACTCGGCTTCGGGGGCTGCCTCGCCGACGACATGGGGCTGGGCAAGACCGTCACCGTCATCTCACTGCACCTGCGCCGCCAGGCCGACCCGGTTCACGCCGGACCAACCCTGGTCATCTGTCCCGCATCGGTGCTCGGCAACTGGGAACGGGAAATCCGCCGGTTCGCCCCCGGCGTACCGGTCCGCCGATTCCACGGCACCGCCCGCTCCCTCGACGGCGTCGCCGGCGGTTTCGTGCTGACCAGCTACGGCACCATGCGGCTGGACGCCTCGGCGCTGAGCGGGCGGCCATGGGGAATGCTGGTCGCGGACGAGGCGCAGTACGTGAAGAACCGGCTCAGCGGCACCGCGAAGGCGCTGCGTGAGATCCCCGCCCGGGCTCGCGTCGCGCTCACCGGCACGCCGGTGGAGAACAACCTCTCCGAGCTGTGGGCCATCCTCGACTGGACCACCCCCGGCCTGCTGGACAAGGTCGGCGCGTTCCGGGCCCGCTGGGCCCGACCGATCGAGGTGGACCGTGACACGACCAGCGTCGAGCGGCTGTCCCGCCTGCTCCGACCCTTCCTCGTGCGGCGGCGAAAGTCCGACCCCGACATCGCCCCAGAGCTGCCGCCCAAGACCGTGACCGACCACCTGGTCTCGCTCACCGGCGAGCAGACGATGCTGTACCGCCGGGTCGTCGACGAGGTGATGGCCGAAATCCGGTCCAGCACGACCAGCATCGCCCGCCGTGGCCTGGTGCTGAAACTGCTCGTCGGCCTCAAGCAGGTATGCAACCACCCGGTGCACTATCTGAAGGAGCCGCACGGCACGCTCTCCGGACGCTCGGAGAAGCTGCAGCTCCTCGACGACCTACTGGAGACCATCCTCGCCGAAGATGGCGCTGCCCTGGTCTTCACCCAGTACGTACAAATGGCCCGGCTGCTGCAACGGCACCTGGCCGAGCGGGGTGTGCCGGCGCAGCTGCTGCACGGCGGCACACCGGTGCCCCGGCGTGAGGAGATGGTGCGCCAGTTCCAGGCCGGGACGGTACCCGTGTTCCTGCTCTCGCTGAAGGCGGCCGGCACCGGTCTCAACCTGACCCGCGCCGACCACGTCATCCACTACGACCGCTGGTGGAATCCCGCAGTGGAGGAACAGGCCACCGACCGCGCCTACCGGATCGGGCAGACCAAGCCGGTGCAGGTGCACCGGCTCATCGCCCAGGGCACCCTGGAAGACCGGATCGCCGCACTGTTGGAATCCAAGCGGGAACTGGCCGACGCGGTACTCACCGGCGGTGAAACCGCCCTGACCGAACTGTCCGACGCCGAGCTGCTGCGGCTCGTGCAGCTAACCAACAAGGAATGAGCGACGTGGACTTCGACTTCGACGACGAGCTGGACGCCGACCCGGCCGAGGACGACGGGCGCGCCCGCACCTTCCCAGCGTTCGGCCCGGCCAAGCGGATCGGCAGAAAGTTCGCCGACACCTGGTGGGGCAACTCCTGGATCGAGTCGATGGAGCGCACTGCGCTAGACCCGCAGCAGCTAAAGAAGGGCCGACGATACGCCTTCGCCGGGCAGGTCGGGTCGATCACGGTGAGCCCGGGCCGGATCTCCGCGCCGGTCCACGACGGCGACCAATATACCCCGCACCACACGGTGGTACGCATCGGCACCCTCCCCGACGCCGAATGGGACCGCTTGCTCGACAGGGTGGCCGCCAAGGCAGGGCACATCGCCGCTCTGCTCGACCGGGACATGCCGCAGGACCTGGTGAACACCGCCGACGACGCCGGAGTGCGACTACTGCCCGGCTACGGCGACCTGGAGCCCGAGTGCGACTGCCCGTCCTGGGATCACCCCTGCCGACACGCCGCCGCCCTGTTCTACCAGGCGTCCTGGCTACTGGACCGCGACCCGTTCGTGCTGCTACTGATGCGCGGAAGGGCGGAACCGGAACTGGTCGAGGAACTACGCTCCCGCAACACCGGCCGGACGGTCACCGCCGAGGAGAAGGACGCCACCGGCACCCGGGCCGAGGAGGCGTACGCCACCGCCCCGGCGGCGCTGCCCGGGCCGCCAGCGCCGGTGCACGGCGAGGCGATGCCCCTCGCGCCCCTGCTCGCCGCGCACGATGCGCCGGGCATCGACGCCGACGCGTTGGGGATACTCGCCGCGGACGCTGCGTCCCGTGCCCGGCGCCTCCTGGTCGCCACCCCCGCAGAGGTGCTCGCCCCCGAGCACGACGCCTGGCAGGACGCCGTGCGGCTCGCGTCGCGGATGCCGCACTCGCGGGCCGCGAAGCGGCTCGAGGAGGCCAGCGGCCGAGCCGGCGAGCTACCCCGGGCGATCAAGGCGTGGGAGTACGCCGGCCGCGCCGGCGTGGACGCCCTCGACACGGTCTTCAGCCCGCCGAAGGACCTCGTCTCCCGGGCCACCGACGCGCTCCGCGAGGCGTGGGAGGGCAGCGGCGCCGCACCGGAGCTCAAGAACTGGCGCAACCGCTGGACCGTCGGGCGCGATGTGCAGATCCGCTACGGCCGCGATGGCCGCTGGTACCCGTTCCGCCGCCGCTACGGGCAGTGGTGGCCCGCAGGGCCGCCCAGCCCCAGCCCGGCCGACGCACTGCTCAACGTCCTGAACGACTGAACCGCGGGCTGAGCTTTCCAGCGCCGCGCCGGTCGGCCGCGCAGCAGTCCCACCGCGCAGAGTTCGGCCAGCCACACCGCGTCGGAGGCGTCGGTCTTGCGGCCCGGCACGTTCTTGACGTGGTGGGCGTTGCACAGCAGGATCTCCAGCCGCTCAGCCTCGCTCAGGGCGTGGAAGACGGGCCGACCCGGACTATGCCGCCAAAAAGGCCCCCGTCGAGCACCTCTACGCGATCGCCGACGGCGAGGTCATACCGGAGGCCGGCGAGCCCGAGTCGTGTTCTGCCTGGACGAGTTCGGCCCGTTGAATCTCCAGCCCCATCCGGGGCGGCAGTGGGCCGAGCGCGTTGGACGGCACAAGGACCCTGAGCGGAAGCCGCGGCGCCGCCGGCGGGCGACCTACACCCGCCCGCACGGGATCAGGCACCTGTTCGCCGCCTACGACCTGGCCCGGGACAAGCTCTACTGCCACATCAAGCCGACGAAACATCGGACACGGTTCCTGAGTTCTGCCGCTACCTGAGCATGCAGCCGCCGCAGACCCGCATCGCGATCGTGCTCAGCAACTACTCCCCGCACCTGAGCACGAAGAAGGACACCCGGGTCGGCGACTGGACTACGGCCAACAACGTCGAGCTCGCCTACACACCCACCAACAGTTCCTCGCTCAACCGCATCGAGGCCCAGTTCACCGCCCTGCGCTACTTCACCCTCGACGGCACCGACCACGGCAGCCACAAGCAGCAGGGCAGCATGATCCGCCGCTACATCATCTGGCGGAACAACAACGCCGCCGACGAACGCCTCCGTAAGGTCGTGGCCAGGGCAAACGTCGCCTAAGACTCGGCCCGAGGCCGCATATACCAGTCACTGCTGAAGTCGGCCTGCAGAACCAGCTCGTTCCGCGCGAGATGGTCGGCGTCGTCCACGAAGACACCGCCGAGAACCAGTTCACGATCCGCTTCCTGCACACCATTGGACCGCGGAGCTGATGGCACGTCGATACGCAGCCGCATTCCTCCGGGAAGCCCATCGAGCACTTGACGAAGCTCACCCACTGTCCACTCCCGGACCTCGTGGCGGTACCGCTCCAGCTCCTGATCACCACCCACGATCGCAGAATAGGCCACCGGGCCAAGACAGCCAGGCGCCCCATCACCTGAGCCCACCGGGCCTTGAAGCAAACGTTGCCTGAGGCGGCACCAGAGAGGCTCCGCCTCCGACCGCCGAGCAGGTCAGTTGAGCTGCGAAAACGGCCTGTGGCCCAACCTCGGGCCAAGCTCACGCAGGGACCCGCGGCCCGATCTTGGCCGGCCGCGGCCACCCTTCTACGGGCAGCGTGCTCGAACGCCCGAGGTATCGGTTGTGCAATCGGGCCAAGCTCGCGAACACCACCTCCGGAACCTCCGCGTCCCACGGCAGCGTCGAGCCGGGATAGAACGGCGTTACGACCCACGGACCGGAGTCATCAGTGCCAGCGTCAATCAGCTCGGGGAAGGCATCGGCGGCAGATACCGTATCGAGCTCACGCAGGGCGATCACCTCGGCCCCCGGTCGCACGCACGGCGGTGACCTCGACCCGCTCGACAAGAGGTGAGTCCACGCCGCCGGCCAGGGGATGCCGCTGTCCGATCTCAATGGCGACGAGCTCTGTGGAGAGCCACCGGGCGAGGGCGACCTCCCGAACCGGAACGGTCAGGTTCGGCGGTGCCGTCATGGTGTCGGTGACCTTCCTTGGCTGTACAGCCAAGCCCGCCCGCCAACACCGACGCTCGCCGACAACGACAGACCGGGTGACCAGGTGCGCAATCGCCTGGCAAGCCATCCCGGACCTTCTTCCAATCCCCAGGCCGCTCCTGGCCGTCGGCGTCCGCCGTCGCTTGACAGCCACCATTGAGACTCGTCCGGTAGGGCTCCACCTTATCCCCGTCCGGGGAGGCTGGACGGTCTGCGACTGCCCGACGAGGAGATCCGCTTCAGCGCTTGGCCTTGGTCTGTTACGCGTCAGCCCACCGTGCCTATGCGTGAGCACTCGCTCAGAGCATCCCGCTCCCAGTCGCTTCCTACGAGAGCGACGGGGTAGCTGACCTCTCTGCCTTGCTTGTCATCGGTCTCGACTGATAACCCTAGCGGCAGCGGCTCTCGCTGGAGGAATGCGACCGAGCACTCGAACCACAGCTCGACCGCGAACTGACCGGTGCTGCCAGGGGATAACAGCCGGGGCGATCCGATGCTGGGTATCACGACGCCCGGCCTCTCTGCATGAACCCCACGAACGGTGATCGGCCCGGGGCCGGCGTTGGCCAACGCCAGATACCCGGACAGTCGGACGGATCCCTCGGAGGCTGCGCTTCCAGAGTCGGCCGATTGAGGGAAGGCCACGAATGCGACCACGACGTTCCGCTCCCGCTGATCACGCGAGTCTCGCAGTTGGCTGACACCGAAGCCGCCAAGCACAACGCCGACCACGAAGGCGGCGACGAGGCGCAGGGTCATCTTCTGTCTGACCACGAGACGGTCATGGGCGGTGGTACCCGACTCCGCCGACTGGTGATTGTGCTCGTCCAGGTCGATCACTGCATGCTCCCCGACATGGGCGTCAGCCTAGGGTCCCCTCAGGCAGGAGGTCGCCCGGCCGTAGAGCCGCCAAGGTGTAACCCGTCATCTGGAGTACGACAGCCGGCCGCCGGCGTGCCCCTACGCGCCGACTTTGCCGCCCTCACCCCTTGACCTCCTAGGAGCACTCGTCGGCCGAGCGCGCCGTAGAGTGCCTGGGCGAGCGATGTCGAGTCTCAGGACCTCCGTGATGACAGATCAGTCACACGACCTGGGTGATACGTGGCGGCCACCTTCTGCCGTCGATCATGGTTGTGTGCGGGCATCTGACGCCGTGGTCTCTGCCCAGCACTAGCGGTGCTGGTCGACGGCCCACAGAAGATCAGTGATGGCACATCCCGGTAGCTCAAGTTCAGCCGCCGGGGTAACTTGGAACTTCCCGCCTAACGCCTCCGGTGTCCATCCAGCGCTCAGCCCGTAACCGACAAGAACGCGTACGTCCGCAGCTGTAGGGTATGGATACGTCTCCCCACTGCCGTGCACGTCGGTCTCGACGTACCGATGGCCAAAGGCAACGGTGGGTCCTGGGGATGGCCGCTCGGTCAAGTCGACCTGTAGAGCGCGACCGTTCTTTCCTGCACCCCACACGCGGAGCCTTATGCAGCGGTGCAGACGACCGTCAGGGCCAGATGCGGACCGGATGTCGGCCTTCCAGATGAACTCCCGGCCGTCGATGTGTAGCTTGCGTAGCCTCGACCTCATCCGCCCATGCTTCCAGCCAGGCGATCACCGCAACGCCCTGACCCTCATGTACGTCTTCAAGGCGGCCCGCAACAGGCCGCACGCGCCGCCGCTTGGGCGCGCGTCGGCCGCTGCCGCTGTCGCTCTGCGGCCGTCACGCCTGGCGCCCCGGTGGCTGGCGCGGACAGCGGGAAGCCCGGGGCCCGCCGCAGAACGACAGGCCCACGCCCGGGTGAGGTGGTGGGCCGGCAGCCGGCCACGAGCCCGCGCGGCCACGAGCCCGCGCGGCGCCGGAGAGCCCGGGCCCCGTCGGCGAGCTGGCGGCGGTCGCGGGGTTGCGGCTACTGCGCCTCCGGCGGGGGCGCAACGACTCCAGGATGGTCGGGGATTCGTCCGCGTGTTGCGGTCAGTGGGTGGTTGCGCAG
Organism: Micromonospora sp. NPDC047738; assembly: GCF_040642675.1. Lineage (NCBI taxonomy): Bacteria > Bacillati > Actinomycetota > Actinomycetes > Micromonosporales > Micromonosporaceae > Micromonospora > Micromonospora sp. NPDC047738. The sequence continues at coordinate 137,613 of NZ_JBEYSO010000018.1, read as the reverse complement.
GGCCATCCCGCCAGCCGACGACCCGGGCAAGCCGAGCAGACCACCGCCCGGCCCGCCAGCGTCTGTACGATCCGTCAAGGCGCGCTTGACGACGCGGGCCGGGCGGCGGCCCGCTCCCCAGAGGGCGGATCGGCGGCATACGGGATGGCGTTGGGTCGTCGACGTAGCCTTGGACGCCATCGCCTTGAATGCGCTTATCAGGGGCGCACGACCGGCCGGTTCAGGTGCGGTCCGGGCTCGCTTCGGTGACATCGGCGAGCACCACGACAAGCGCCCATCCCGAGTTGCCTGCCCAGGCAGGATCGCAGACGTCGACCGGAAAGTCCGGGCTGGCAGCGTTGACAGCTCCTGGCGTCTCCTCGGCCTCTATGGTCACCGACCGTCCATCGTGGAGCCGGAAGGTGTACTGGCCGAAGCTCGTTGTGTCGACAGCGTCGAGAGGTCCGAACCTGGCGTGTTCGATGGACTCTACTGTCGCCGACCGGTAGTCCCAGGCCCTACCAACGGAGTTTGCGAAAACCAGATCGTAACCCGGCTTCGTCAAGAGTAAGCGGTGCGGATGACGGTCAAACCCGATACGTGGGTCGTCGACGGCCATGTCTCCGGGCCAAAAGAACGCGAACGTGTCACGCCGGCCAACCCTCAAGGACTGATCGAGGTTGTACCAACCCGGATCCCACCAAGCGAGGAGTGCCACGTCGGCAGTGTATGTGACACTCGTCATCAACGCAGAACCCTTAGGTTTATCTATGGATGGACCACCTTCATGCCGAGGTTCAAAGCTGACGGTGTCGCGAACGTGGGCAGGTGGCTGTCGGCCCGTCAGCACGCCGGCCAACCGATACCTGCGATCTTGACGTCGGCGACGCTCCGCCGCGCATTCGATCAACCACGATCATTGATGCCCCGCTTCCATTTGGGGCGGAGCATACTGTTCGTCGCGTCCGACGGCTGCCCTGCCGTTTCGCGGCAACAACTCCGCTGCCGTGCGCCAGGCAACGATCAATAGCGACCTCTGGCGGCGTTCCTGGTCGACGAGGCGATTCGGCTCCGCATCGAGCGGCTGGTCCCAGTGGCAGTCGCTCGCCTGGTCGGGGCCCTGACGGCGGTCTCGCCGGGGCGGCCTTGGCGCCCAACGGCTGCCCCGCCCTACTTCGAGGTTGGTCAGGCCGTCATGGCAGCTTCGCGCGGCCGGGCGAGCGGATCGGGCCCGATAGGTCGCCTCGCGTGACGGCTGCAGCCACGATGCGCTCGGCGCGGCGGCGGCGCATGCGCAGGACCGGCGCGGTCACGCCCTGTTCGGCGGCCAGGTGCTCGATTAGCGTGTCGCCGAAGCGGGTAGCGCTGATGAGTTCGGCGGCTTCGGAGGTGATCAGGCCGGCGACGGCTGCTCGCCCGAGCAGCAGGTCCGGGTGCCCGTAGGGCATCCTCGGCGTCCGCGAGCCGCTGGGCAGGTCCAGTGGCAGTTCCTCGCCGTCGTCGGCTTTGATGACCGCGGTGCCGGCGCGCCATGCCGCCCAGCACAGCCGCAGCCACAGCCGGGGTGGGGCGAGGTCCGCGGTGCGCAGTGCGTGGAGGAACCCGGCCAGGACTTCGGAGTCGACGTCGTCGGCGTGCCGGGCGTGGCCGCGGCTGATTTTCGCGGCGAGGTGCGTGAGTGCGGGCAGGGCCACGCCGATCGCGCCGACGACCCAGGCGGGTCCCCGTTCGCGGGCGTGGTGGGCCAGCTGCCGCCACAGCTCGTCGGTGGTGTCGCTGTCGTAGCGCTCGCACATCAGCAGGTTGCGCAGCTCGTCCAGCGGCATCGTCGCGTCCGGCAGGCCCGGCACCGGACGCGCGTCGAACACCAGTGGCGCGGGTTCGCAGGTGAGCAGCTCGAACGCTTTCTCGGCGGTGGTCAGGGCCGTGTCGGCCGTCCTCGTGCGGGTGGTCGCCGGCATGGTGATGTCCTCTCGAAGGGGAGCGCTTCGCGATGTGCGATGGCTCCGAGACCTCGATTGGGACAGCCCGACCTGACACCACGAGCGTTTGTCAGACCGGGACAGGTCGTGCCAGGTCATGTCGGGTTCGCCGCTGCGCCGACTGCCCGCGCCCGCCGACGTTGCTATCAGGGATCGGGGGCTGATCGGTTCTGTCAGGTCGGGGGCGGGTTCGATCGGGCTGTCAGCGGCGCACTGAGGACCGTCAGTACGCCCGCCGGTCCGGGGGCCACCATGCCCATGACCGAGAGAAACCATCACAACGCACCCGCCCCCGTCGGGGACGTGGTGCCCGGCGATCCGCCCGTGCCCATCACCGTCTGGCCGATACCCGCCCCGCAGCCGGGCGAGACCATGTCCACCGCGATGGGCATGCGGCTGGTCTACAACCTCACCCACCCGTCCGACCTGATCATCGACCTGACCGACGGGCCGCAACTCGCCGGCGCCATCCTCGCCGCCCACCGCCACAGCCACCTGCAGGTGGCGCATTCGACGGGCTGGGGGAGCGAGACGGCGATGCTGATCGTCACCGGCTGGCCACTCGCCCCCGACGCCGGCGCACCAGTCGAGTTCTTCGCTCGTGGTCGGGCGAGGCTCCTGCCCGGCGGCTGCCTGGTCGTGCTGCTGGCGCACGGCGACCCGATCCTTCCGGTCGACGTCGTCATCGCGGCCAAGCAGGCAGGTCTGTCCTACCTGCAGCACATCGTGGCGGCCGACCAGCCACCCACGCGCGGCCAGCGGACACAGCTGGACATCCACACCGATATCTTGGTTTTCGCCCGGGCGACGATTCCCGAGAGTTCAAGGAACCTGATGGGTTCTCGACGTGAACCCAAGGGTTCGTCTGCGCAGTCGCGCTATCGCGGATCCGGGGGTTCGCGGTGAACCTGGCTGAGCGTCTGGCGACTTTGTTGCGTCAGGAAGGTGGTCACCGCCCGACGGAAGTCGTGCGGATTCTCGACCCACGGCAAGTGACCGGAGCCGGCGAGGCTCACGCGTTGGCAGTTGGTCAGCGCTTGGTGCAGCGAGTCGACGGCCCAGCGGGGGCGGATGTCCTCGGTGCCGTCGATGATCAGCACGGGCAGGTCGAGCGCTCGGCACTGCACCGCCATTTCGGAGTCGCTGAGCTCTTGCTTGACCTCGGCGTTGATGGCCTGGTTGCAATCGTAGTTGATGCCCAGCCATGGAGTGGCCATGCGTTGGGCGTGCCGCAATGCGGTGCCGTGGTCGGCGAAGTCGGCCGACCACTGCAGGACCGCCCATTCGCGGTCCTCCGCGGGCGTGCGGGTGCGGGCGCCGAGTGCCTCCCACCGGTCCAGATGATGCCCGAGCCGCAGCCTCAGATTCCGCTTGTAGTGCGGGTGCCAGCCGCGCCCGGGGTCGATGCCGGTCCCGGACACGTAGATCAGATGGCTAACCCGTTCGGGGTGTTCGATGGTGTACCGCAACGCCAGGTGCGCACCCCACGAGTGGCCCAACAGGGCCATTCGCGGTCCGGCCAGTTGGTCGCGTACCGCGTCGAGGTCGGCGACGAAGTGGGCGACGCTGTATGGTCCGCGCCGCTGGGAGCGTCCACAGCCGCGCTGGTCCCATCGGATGGTGCGGGCGCGATCATCGAGCAGCCGGGCGACCGGGTCGAGGTAGTCCCACAGGCCCGGACCGCCGTGACAGAGCACCAGCGGCGGCCCGGTGCCGGACTGTTCGGCCCACAGGTGGCAGTTGTCGTCGCTGCGCACGTCCAGGTTCATGGGCGACAGTATGGCGGCTTGTGTGGGACCGCTTTGCTGAGCGAGACGGCCGGGTCAGTTGATGGTTGGCTGCGCGTGCCGGCCGGGGTGGGCCACCGGATCGTCGGTCTGCTCGGTGCTCAGCAGTTGTCGCGCCGCGGCCGCGTAGCGGATCGTGGTGGTCTCGCAGATGCCGAAGACCTCGGCCAGGTGCAGCGGGTCGGCGCCGCTGACGAGGGCTTCGTCGAGGTGACGGTCGATGCGCAGCCGTTCGAGGGCCGCCGGCAGCCCGCGCAGGATTCGGTTGAGCCAGGGGTGGCTGACTGGGCCGAGCCGCACACCGCTCTCTTTGCTGATCAGCAGGTGCGGGTTGGCGGTGTTGGGTCAGCGGCAGCGCCGGTAGTCGAGCCAGTCGGTCAACGCGGCGTGGGTGAGGTCGTCGAGAGGGCGGGTGTGGCCAGCGACGGTGAGCCGCTGGTTGGCGAGGTCCACGTCGGACAACTGCATGGTGATGATGTCGCCGTGTCGGGCGGCGTGGACGGCGGCCAAGGCGACCGCGACGCCGATGTGTGGCGCTGCGGCCGCCAAACACGGGTTATCCAGCGTCGGACGGGTGCGCAAGTCGACACGGCGCCGATAGTCACGAGGCCCGGGGTCGAACAGCGGCGGCTGGATCCAGGTGACGACGGGCCGACCCACCGCTGGCGACAGCGGATCGGGCGGGCCTGCGGCGCGGCGCTGCCGGCGTGCCTGGCCGACCAGGTCGCGGGGTGCAGGCATCTCGGCAAGAAACAGTTGGTGATGGCGGACCCGGCGGGCGTAGGGCAACAGCACGACATGGGTGCCGGGCCGGCCGCCCAGCGGGACTCGCAGGATGTCGCCCAGGCGGGAGGCGACGGCGATGCCTGAGCCGATGCCGATCACCTCCGTGTGGCTGACCTGCCAGCAGCCTGCTCGTGACCAGCGACGCGGCCGCTACGTACGGGAGTCGTCCACTCATCCGGGCAAGATGCTGCCTCACCTCGCCGCGCACGCCATCGCCGCCTACACCGCGCCAGGGGATCTGGTGCTCGACCCGATGTGCGGGTCGGGCACCACCCTCGTCGAGGCCATGCACCTCGGGCGGCACGCGCTCGGCGTGGACATCGAACCGCGGTTCGCCGCCTTGGCGGCCGCGAACGTCGCCCTCGCCGCGTCTCAGGGTGCCGCCGGCACGGCGAAGGTCATCACTGGCGACGCGACCCGCCTGCTCGATCTCGCCCCCGCGTCCGCGGTCGGCGAGGTCGGGCTCGTGCTCACCTCACCGCCGTACGGGCGGTCCACCCACGGACTTGTCCGCATGACCGCTACCGGGGTCAGGAAAAGGGCCCACCTGTACGGCGACCGCGCAAGCGGCAACCTCGCCTACGCCGGATGGTCAGGTCTGCTCGACGGGTTCACCGCGATCCTGGCCGCCAGCTACCAGCTGCTGCGCCCCGGCGGCACGGTAGTCATCACCTGCCGACCGGTACGCCGCAGCCCGGACGACTTCATCGACCTGCCCGGTGAACTCCTGACGGTCGCGCAGCAGGTCGGGCTGATACCGGTGCAGCGGTGCGCGGCGATGCTCGCCGCCGTCCGCGACGGCCAGATCGTGCACCGCGCCTCGATGTTCGGGCTCATGGCGGTACGCAAGTCCAGGGCCGAGGGCCTCCCTGTGCACCTCGTCGCGCATGAGGATGTCCTGGTCCTGCGGCGTGGCCGAAACTCCCGCATCACGCCCGCCGACGGCTGACAGCAGGTGAGCTGGGCTGTCAGGTTCTGCCAGGCGGCCAGACCTGACAGCTCCGGCCACACCAGCGGCAACGCGGTTAGCCTGAGGGCTCTTCTCCTTTTCTATGTGCTGATCTGACACGTCCGCGACGGCATCGCGCCCACCCTTCCCGGTCGGCCGCCGTCCGCCAGCCTCAGACCCTCAGCACTCATGACCAGCCCCTCGCCTCATCTGCGACCGGGGCAGGACACCCCCATCCCTGCAGGCGGCCACCACCCGATGGCCGACTTCCTTCGAGTCCCAAGGAGGACCGATGCTTTGTCCCGCCTGGTATCTGACAGGCGGTGATCCCCTCGCCGACCACAACGCAACCCCGCCCGATCTCCTCAGCAGTGTCACCCCAGTCGTCGACGGAGACAGCGGCTCCGGCCGAGCCCACGACATGGCCACGTTTCGGCTGGCGTCGTGCGCCGGGCTGGTCACCGGCATCCACTCGGCTGCCGCCGGCAATCGGGCGGCACAGCAGCAGAAGGCCGTTGAATGCTGACCGGCCGCCGCTACCTACTCGCCTTCATGCCGGAGCAGGCTGCCTACGCCGAGACGGTGGGCGCGATCTGCCGGGCGGTGTGGAACACCGCGTTGGAGCAGCGCCGTGAGTACCGCCGACGCGGAGCCTGGATCAACTACAGCGAACAGGCCCGGCAGATGGCCGAAGCGAAGAAGGACCCGGACTGCGGGTGGCTGGCCGACGCCCCGTCGCACACGTTGCAGCAGACCCTGCGCGACCTGGAACGCGCGTGCAAAACGCACGGGACGTGGAAGGTGCGGTGGCGGTCCAAGACACGCACCGCGCCGTCGTTCCGGTTCCCCGACCCAGAGCAGATCGCTGTGCGGCGGCTGAGCCGGCGGTGGGGTGAGGTGCGGCTGCCGAAGTTCGGGCCGGTGCGTTTCCGGTGGACCCGTCCGCTCGGCGGTGTCATCCGCAACGCCACAGTCTCCCGCGACGGTGGCCGCTGGTACATCTCGTTCTGTGTCGAGGACGGCGTTGCCGAGGCCGCGCCGAACCGTAAACCGCCGATCGGCGTCGACCGGGGTGTGGCCGTCGCGGTGGCCACATCTGACGGTGGTCTGGATGATCGGGCTTTCGTCACCCAGGGCGAGGCGGTCCGGCTGAAGCGGTTGCAGCAGCGCCTGTCTCGGTCACTACGGGTTCATGGCCGTAACCGCGGGTCGAAGCGCCGCGACAAGGTACGCGCTGAGATCGGCCGGCTCAACGCCCGCATCCGGCATCGGCGGCTCGACTTCGCCGCGCAGGAAGCCGTGCGGCTCGTGCGTGGCCACGGGCTGGTCGCCGTCGAGCGCCTGCGGATCAAGGACATGACCGCCAGCGCACGGGGCACTGTCGAACAGCCCGGCCGGAATGTGAAGGCCAAGGCCGGCCTAAATCGAGCCATCCTGTCCAAGGGTTGGGGCAGGTTCCTGCTGAAGTTGGAGCATGCCGCCCGCTACCACGGTGCGAAGATCGAGAAGGTCAACCCCGCGTACACGTCGCAGACCTGCAACGCCTGCAAGCATGTCGCACCGGAATCCCGCAAGAGCCAAGCGGTCTTCCGGTGCGTTGCCTGCGGGCACCAGGACCACGCCGACGTGAACGCGGCCAAGAACATACTCGCCGCCGGGCTGGCGGTCACAGGGCGTGGAGACCTCGGGGCTACCCGGTCCGCGAAGCGCCAACCATCCGCAAGGCTCACGGCGTGAACACGCCTCAGCCACGGGAATCCCTCCGCCTGCAGGCGTGGGGAGGAAGTCAACTGCAGGCCCGGCTGCGAAGACGCCCTCGCCATGGCGGCTTGAACCGCTGCCGCAACGATGGACCATCTCCTCCGAAGGCTGGCGGATTCCGGGGCGCCACGAGTACGAGATCTGGCTCCGCGGCCACACCGCCTCAGCCGGCGCTACCTCAGCCACCGAAGCCCTCGTCCGCGCCGACCTGACCCGGGCGCTCGCCGGCATCGACCACCACCCGATCACAGTGACCACGAGCCTCGAGGGTGTCGGTATCGACCTGTACCTGGACCTCGACAGCGACTGAACCGTCAGGCGCGCCGATCCGGGTGATCGGTGCGCCTGTTCCCGCAGGGGCCGCGTCGCGCTGCGCCCAGCCGACGCGGACAGGCGCGGCGCCTACCCGCTCGCCTGCGGCCAATTGTCGACCTCAATCAGCAGTGGAGATCATCATGTCGTTTCCAGACAACAAGCTGACCGTGCGATCCCCAGCCGACCTGGTAACCGCGGTGCCGTACCTCCTCGGTTTCCGGCCCAGCGACGGCAGCATCGTCGTTCTTGCCAGCAGGGACCGCCGCGTCGTCTTCGCCGCCCGGGCCGACCTGCCCGCCCCCGGCGCCCCCGCAAGCCACCTGTTCGACCTCGCCGCCAACCTGGTCCCGGTCGTGCGGCGGCAGCAGCCGATCACTCACATCATGCTCATCGGCTACGGCGACCCCGACCACGTCGACCCGGCATTAGGCAGCGTCGGCGACGCGTTCACCGCCAGCGGCATGACCATCCGGCAACTGCTCCGCGTCACCGGCACCCGGGTCTACAACCTCACCTGCGACAACCCCGCCTGCTGTCCACCCCAAGGAACCTCGCTCGACCCGACCTCACTCGTCGCCGTACAGGCCACCGCCGCCGGGCTGGTCGCGCTACCGGACCGGGCCGCCGTGGCCGCCCGATTCGCATCCGTCGGCGGCGCCGCCCGTGACGACATACGCCGCGCAACCCGGGAGGCGATCGCCCGCCTGAAGGCGGTGAGCGCCGCCGGCAACGCCGTGGACGAGGCCGGCGCGCAAGCGGTCCGCGACGCGCTGCGACAGCACGACGGCGGCAGGTGCCTCACTGATGACGAGGTCGCCTGGCTCACCGTGCTCCTGAAGCGGCCATCGGTGCGGGACCTTGCCGCGGACCTCACGCAGCCGCACGACCGGCACGTCACGTTCTGGGCCGACGTCACCCGCCGCGCCCATGAACCGCTTGTGCCGGCACCGGCCACCCTGCTCGCGCTCGCCGCGTGGCGCTGCGGTGACGGCGCCCTGGCCGCCATGGCAGCGCACCGTGCATTGCAGGTGGATCCCGCGTATCAGCTCGCCGACCTGCTGCTGCATTCGCTGCACGGCGGACTCCCGCCATCGGTGTTCGAGCAGGCAATCGCCGCCGCGCGAACCAACCCCTCAACCCGGTAGCCGAAAACCCCTCAACAACAGGAGAACCCAGTGGATCCCACTCGCAGCATGCTGCTCGCCCTCGCCAGACTCGCCGAAGAAGCCCGGCTGCGGTGGAACGCCGAACGCGCCGCCGTGCGGGCTCGCGGCGAAACGCCGACCCGCAGCGAGGCGTACGCCTACCAGGTCCAGGCGAACCTGTGCCTGATCACCGCGATCGGCGCGGCGGACCTTCCGGCGAACTTCCGCGTCTACGACATCCCGCTGTCCCGCGACCCGCTTGCCGCGGCCGAGCAGCTGCGTCAGGTCGCCGTCGCCCATGACCACAGCGGCGCGATCGAAGCCGCACACGAGGCAGCACGTCTGGCCTACAAGGAGGTGTTCGCGCAGCCGGTCACCGCACAGGAGCAGCAGTGCGTCGACTTGCTCGCCGGTCTTCCCGCCGCGCGACGGGACAAGATCGTCGACCTGGCCGAGGAACGCGCCTGCCAGCCCGAGGCATGAGAACCGGTACTCCGGCGCCCGCGCCGGCCCCGTCGTCAGCCGCCGCCGCGGCATGACTCGTCCGGCTCACCTCATGTCAGACGGGCTCGGCCGTACACCCCCATGGAAGGAAGCGATGGGCATCTACACCCTCACGCCCAAACCCGGCTTCGAGCGCTACACGATCCAGGCCGGCTGGAACCCACACCGCACCTTCTTCGCGACCGTCGTCGACTTCGCCTGGGACCCGGTCACCGACCCCGACAACGAACCCGTCACGGTTCGGGTCGGCCGGGTCGAGACAATTCTCGACCCGGCCGAGGTGCTCCTGGCCGTCGAACCCTATGCCGTCATTCCGGGGGACCTGGCCGACACACTCCGCGCGGACCAAGCCGCGCACCCGGTGCGCCGCTAACACGAACACCCAAGGCCCGCCGTCGCACCGACGCCCAAGAGGCCGAATGGCACTCTCCGGCAGCATCTTCCGATTCACCGGCCGTCGCCCGGCCGTCTTGCGCGAATCCCGCGCATGAGCCGCCTCCGTGACCGGCGGCCACGTACCGACGAGCCGTACCGGCCCGTGTACCGGCTGGGCGAATCCAGCGCCGGGCGGTATCCCCGCCCGAGCAGGCGCCACCTGGAGCATCGCCAGCTCCACACCGCCGACAACATCCGCTGACTGAGCCACGCCAGCGCTGTCTCCCCATGGAGACAGCCACAACCGTGCCGCGGATCGAGCGGCACAAACACGAAAACGGCCCGCCACAAGGCGGGCCGTCGTCGCATCTGGACCCGGGACGCCTCGCCTCGACAACGTACGCGTCCCGGGTTCTCCAGTGAAATGGAGGACTCCAGTGTCCCTACCACTGATCATGATCGCCACCGCCTCGGTGGCGTTCACCCTCGGCGGCCTCACCATGTGGCCATTCATCCGCCGACTCCGCAACCAGCTCACCGACGCCATCTGGCAGCTGGAACACGACCCGCTCACCGGCATGCTCAACCGTGCCGGCCTGATCGCCGCGCACGCCACCCTCGCCGCCGCCGACAACGCTGGGCCCATCATCGTCGTCCTGATCGACCTCGACGACTTCAAACCGATCAACGACACCCACGGCCACGACAGGGGAGACGACCTCCTCGTCGCCGTCGGCGACCGCATCCACGACATCGCCGCCCTTCACGGCGGCACCGCCGGGCGGCTCGCCGGCGACGAATACGCAGCACTGCTGCCCGTCCGCACCCACGACCTGGCCCGCATCGCCGACACCTTCGTCGCCCTGATCTCCCAGCCCGTCGAACTCACCGCAGACGGCAAACCCGTCACGGTCACCGTCACCGCCAGCGTCGGCCTGGCACTCGCCGAAACCACCGACCCGTTCGAAGAGGTAGCCCTCCGCCGTGCCGACATCGCCATGTACCACGCCAAACACCACGGCCGGAACCGGCACGCCGTCTACGAGCCGGGCATGGCGATGCCGGCCGCCGACAGCCGTCGAGAACCCCGCCTCCGCGACCACCGGGAGCTGAACCACGAGGCAATGGCATGACGGCCACCCGGCAGGAGATGGCCTGCCAGATCTGCCTGGCCCCACTGAACACCCTCGGTACACCGCCCACCTACGTGCACCCGATCCAACTCGCCACCGACGGACACGAACCGGTACCCGTTCCGGTCAGCGAGCTCGACACCGTGCACCGCACGTGCGACTTCTGCGGCGACCCGTACCCGACGTGGACGCTCGTCGGCGGCGAAGTCGCCGCCGTCGCCATCGGTACGGCCGGGGGACTGGTGCAGAACTTCGGTCACGCATGGGCGGCGTGCGTGACCTGCCAGACCTACATCGACGATGGCAGGAACGACAAGGTCGTCGACCGAGCGGTGCAGGTCCTCGGCTTCGGTAACCATCCGGAGGCGCGAGAGCGCATCGAGGAACTGCACCTGGCGTTCCTGAACGCCCGGGACCCGGGACGAACGCTCATCACAACAACCGCCTGGCCCGCCACCGCCATCACTGCCCGAGAGCTGCCGAAGGTACGCGACCGGCTCGCCCGCTTCTACCACGGCGCCGACAACCTTCCCACCGCGCTCGTGGACACCGACGCACGTCAACAGATCGCCGCCGGCCTGGACCGATCACGCTTGTTCTGGATCGACAACGACTTCACCGACCTGGCCGAGTACGCCGCACAGAGGCTCCCCGACGTCACCATCAGCCGCGACCTCATGCCATCGACGGACGGGCTGCTCGTGTGGTCGCGGCCGGTGACACGACGACAGATCGCCGCCGCATCCTGGACCACCACCAGCGACGGCTGGCACCTGGTCACCTACCGCACCATCGGCGGGGGACTGGACGGAAAACCACTCCAGCGACTCCGCGAACACGTGGGCTGGCTCGCCCCGATGAACACGGTCCAGGTTCACGAGCAGCACCTGCTGCCCGGCGACCATCCAGCGGCAGCGCTGCTCGCGACATGGCTGCTGATCGCACAGCAGGCCGCCGAAGTCACAACAGCCGAAGTCGACAAAGCCCTGCGCAAAACCTACGCCCGCACCAACCGACCCGCGCCCGAAGTGAGGGTCGTAAGCATCCGCGCTAACCGCGGCACCACACCGACCGGCACCCAAGCGGCACCCGGCGACCCCCGACCCCCTCAAACCAGCCGATTCTGGGTGTCCGGCCACTGGCGTAACCAGCCATACGGAGCCGGCAGAGCGCAGCGCCGCCCCGTCTACATCAACCCGTTCCTCAGAGGCCCCGACGACGCGCCGATCAAGCTCAGCACCACCGTACGCATGCTCAGCAGTCGCAAACAGAGGCCAGAGGATCATGAGTAGATGCCGTTGATCAGGTGGGGGCAGGGAAGCGCCTGCACCGTCGATACCGACGAGAGTCGCTGGTTTGCGGCCCGATCCGGTGCTCATACGCGGCACCGTCGGTGCCGATCACTGCGACACGCTGACCACCCGCCACAGCCTCGCCAACTGGACCGGGGAGACCGGTGGCCCCGCTGGCGCCGTGACCAATGCGCCGCCCTGCTCGCCGTCCGCGAACGCATCTTCGGCGCGGGCATCCCCACACCCTGGCCACCCCGCCGCAGCCTCGCCCACCGGACCGCCAGAGCTGGAATGGACCCAGCGGCCCGGAAGCAGTAGGCCACTTTGCCAGCGGTCTGTAAATCCGTCGCGAAAGCTACAGAGGTTCGAATCCTCTACCCGCCGCCAGGTGCGAGAACGGCCCCTGACCTGCGAGAACGCCGGTCAGGGGCCTCTCTTGTAGGTCCCGCTCAGTCTCACCCGGGGCCGCTCGATCTCGCTCGTCGTGTCGCAAACGGGTCGCCGTCGCGGGCCGACCTAGTGGAGCGCGAAGGCTAGGCTTCGCGCGTGCAGAGGTTCATCGCATGGCTGCCAAGGTGGGTGACGTACCTCGCCAGCGCCCTAGCTACTGGCCTGCTCGTCGTCGTCCCGATGATGGCGCGACTGCTGTCAGGTCCCTCCCTGGTCGCGTGCGCAGTGGGGGGGCTTCTTCCTGGGAGCCGTTGGCTTCGGGGGATCGGCCCTCAAGCAACATCAGGAGCGCCACGATGCTCGGCTGAATCTTGAGTTGAGCGCAGCGGTTCGGCCTGAACGCCTCCCGCGAACCAACATCCGTACCGCACTCGACGAATGGTGTGCTAAGGAAGAGAAGGCTTGTCTTGCTTCTCTTGAGCAGCGACGTGAAGGGGTGAACATATCCGCTGCGGATGGAGAATCGGAGTCGGATTCTCATGATGACGTAGACGTCGGGAGGCTTCGGCTCAGTGAGTTGGAGAGAATTGAGAAGAAGGTCAAGCAGGGGCAGGAGTTGACCCCCGAAGAAGCGCGAGTGAACGCCGCAGCCAAGAAGCAAATGAAGGTCATCCTCCCGTCCCTGCTGTCTGGCCTTGGGATTGGTGATCCTCGCACCCGAGATCAATACAAAGATGAGGTGGAGCGCCATCTCCGTTCTTACAAAAGTGTGCTCACCTTTGCGGCGGTTCGGCAGTACATCCTCAAAGATATCAGTGACTTGAAGATTGTGCTCTCGACCGAAAAAGAGAAATCCTACGAGAAGGTGGAGGTTGTGCTCCGGATCAAGGGGCGGATTTACATACACGTCAAGGATGAGCCGCCGAAGCGATCTCGATTGCCAGAGCGGCCGACACCCTACGGGCAGAAGTCCTGGTTGCAGGCGTCCTACCCCCCGATGATGCTTGCGTCGGCTATCCACCCACAGAGATCCCCGGTTGAACCTAAGGATAAGGTTGAAATAGAGCGCGAGGAAGGGCTTACCACAATCACCTATCCGCCTGTGACGATTCGCCCCGGTAGGCCCGTGAAACTGCCGGCCCTGACCGCCATGACGTCCGCAGACGCGGGAACGATCTTCCAGGTCGAGTGGTCGGCAACCTCCACCAGTGCTGAGGGGCACCTCAAGGGAGCCTTTGAGTTCCGAGCAGGCGACGCCTTGGTCGATGCCAAGGAACTGCTGGCCGACGCTCTGCGTGAAATGCGAGACTAGGCAGCGGTGCTCGGTCTGGCGCTACCCTTGCCTAGTCTTGTGCCTTTCTATGATCTCAGTGCAGCTTCGATCCTTTTCTTTGCGGCGTCTCCCTGGCCGTATACGCACTTTGCGTATACGCGCATGAGGACGTGCACGCTGTGTCCTGCCCATTCGGCCACCTGGGTGGCCGGTACCCGGCGTTAAGCCAGAGCGATACGGCGGCGTGCCGTAGGTCGTAGGGACGCCGCGCCAGCGGTGAGCGTTGCTGAGCCGGCGTGAGCACCTCTGCCCGCGCGTCGCGCCACGCCTTGCCGTACGTGTTGTTCGGGATCGGTTGGCCGGCGGTTGGCACGTACCGTCCGCCGGGGCCGCGCCGGGTGACGAACAGCTTGCCGTTCGATCCCGGCGGGTACTCCTTGATATGGCGATCGAGTAGCCGCACGAGCGGCGGCGGCACCGGTACATTCCGGGTGGCTGCCTTTGCCCGGTGCTTGAGCCCTCGGTCCTCGGCGGTGTCCTCTCCGTCGCCCCAGTCCCGGCCCACGGCCACCGTCGAGCCGGTCAGGTGCAGCACGCCCCAGCCTCCACGCTGGGCGGGCCGCTCGTACTCGTCTTCGCGCAGGTGGAGCACCTCCTCGGGCCGCAGCGCGGCGTAGTACATGCATCCGAAGAACGCGTCCAACTCGGGAACGCTGCGTCCCACCTCAGCGAGCAGTGCCCGTGCCTGATCGGGGTTGACCACCGCTCGCCGGTCTACTTCATCGGCTGTCTTCGGGGCGGTCCAGCTCACCAGGGACATCGGGTGTGCGTCGAGTAGCCGCAGCTCAACCGCGTACTTGAGGGCACCGGAGAAGACGGCCCGCTTACGGGCGATCGTGCTCGGCGACGCGGAAGTGCCGTCCATCCGTAGGGCAAGCGTGTCGAGAGCTTTCCGGACCAGTGCGGCGTCGGCGAGCGCGGCCAGGTCGACGGTGTTGGCCTTGAGCCAGCGCACGGCGGCGGCGAGGTCGGCCGGTGGCTCCCCGGCGTCGCGGCGCGCCTTGTTGAACACCCACCCGTAGAGCGCGGCCCGTAGCGCCTTATCGCTGGGCACGCCTCGGTCGGTCGCGAGCAGGGCCGGGGTGACGGTCGCCAGCGTCTCGGCGATCCCCTTGCGGTGCTTGGCCGACGCCCGGGGCCACTTCATGTCGACGTACGCCACGGCGTGCTCGTACCACGAGCGGGTGTTGAGCGCTCGTGCCATCGGTTCGGGCAGGCCGGTGGCCCCGTCGAACGCGACGCCTTCCCGTTGGGCTACGACCAGCTTGGAGCGGAAGCTCTCGGCCAGTGCGCGGGTTGCGAACGTCTTGCGGAACGCGCGGGCGGCCACCTTCCACCGGACCACGTAGGAGTAGCCCTTTGCGAGTTGGTTCTTGAGGATCCCGTGTACGCGTACGTCGTAGGTGCTGGCAGGAACATTGGCGGCGCGCTTTTGGATTGGGCGGCCAGGGTCGCTGCATCAAGGGGCTGTCGATGGCTCAGGCTTGACGCCTGGCGAACGAATGAAGCCCTGCACCGCTACTACGAGAGGCAGGGGTTTTCTCCCATCCGCGTGGTTGAGCTAGCGCACAGAGGGTCGGGCGCGCTCTTTCAGCGCCCGACGGGAATCAATCATCGGAGCGCTCTTTCTCCGCCGGTTCCTTCTTCTTGATGACAGCCGTCTCTCCCAAGGTGATGACACAAAACTCGCCTACTTGTCCCTCCTTGTAGGTGGAGGTCACCTTCTTGAGGCGCCGATTTG
Organism: Micromonospora sp. NPDC047738; assembly: GCF_040642675.1. Classification (NCBI taxonomy): domain Bacteria; kingdom Bacillati; phylum Actinomycetota; class Actinomycetes; order Micromonosporales; family Micromonosporaceae; genus Micromonospora; species Micromonospora sp. NPDC047738. The sequence goes on along the minus strand of NZ_JBEYSO010000018.1, from coordinate 122,141 downwards.
GCACGAGGCTTGCCAATCCGACTCCAGTTTGTTGTGCGACGTACTGGTCCGTCACAAGCGCAACGCAAAGCTTTTCTTGAACGTGATTGACCTTCAGGCGCAGGCGAATAAGCCGAACGACGCCCAGTCGCTCCTTGGTATCGGGGTCGTCGACCTCAACCTCGCGAATGACCTCGACGACGTCGTCCACCTCAACGCCGTTGTTGCTGCCCAGATTCAGGGCCAGCTGATGCTCCGAGACAATTGCAGCGACCTTTGCGCGAATCTCGCTCACTTCTCCGCCTCCGCCTGTACTGTTTCTACTGCCTCGGTCGCGACGACGTCGTCCAAGATTAGTTTCTTGCCGGTATGTATATATCGAACGAGCTCTGTTCCCTTGGGAGCGGTAGAGTCGTAGGCTGCTCTCTGCTCCAAGTGTGCCCAGAACTGCTGGGACGTTGCTTCGACGCACTCCAAGTAAATGCGTTTCCGAGACCTGTCAATCTCTTGGACTCTGACGGCCCCTTTGACTTCCCCTGTTCCCGAGGCGACCACCGTAAAGCGAACCCGACGGTCTGGTTCGGGGTCGTCAAAGCGTGCTACCAGCGTTATGGAGCCATGTCGGTGTGCGATCCCCACTATTCTGGGCGGGATCGTATAGCTCGATAACGCCGTGGCGAGTATCCGAGCTGACCCCTCAACCAGGCCAGCCGCATATTGGTCCTCGGCGGACTCTCGTGCCGCCGCAAGTTGTTCGGTGAGGGAAGCCACTTGCTCCCCGAGCGATGCGATTTCGGCCTTGAGTGCGGGATGATCGCGGAGAGCCGTTCTGGTATCGCTCAGCCATTGCCTCACACCGGGGACAGCGGCAGCTGCTACAGCCACGGCAACGACGGCCCAGAACGCCCAGGTGAGTTTGACCGCGACGGCACCGAGGTAAAGGCCAACAAGTCCCGCTAGCGATACAACCAGTGCCCAGAACCGACCTATGAAGTCCTTCACACGGCATCGGCGTCCATCTCGTAGGGGTGAGCAGCGCCGATCATATCGAAGGAGCGCATGCCGTGCTCGCCGCAGCCGACGGACAGGCAGGCCCGCTAACCGTCGCGGTAGCCCTCTGGCCGGTTGCGCGGCCACACATGGTTCGTGCCGCCGGCCGGCGGCGGACGGGCAGGAAACCTCGGACAGCCACGGCCGTTCCGAGCGGCTGTGTCTGTACCAAGAGGTCGCCCCCGCCGCATGTCCTGCCAGGCCATGGGACTGTCGGACATCACCCGCGCCTCTGTTCTCGCCGCTGTGGCCGAATACGACCAGGTCGGCCGCGACATCTTCCTGGCTCGTCACGGCTTTGGTCGGGCGCGGGTCTACTTCCTCGTCCATGCTGGCAGGCGGTACGACTCTAAAGCGATCATGGGTGTGGCACACGGCTACGCGCTCGGACGCCCGCTCCGCTTTGACGAGTTTCACCGGTGGCGAACAGGCCGTCGCGCGAGGCATGCGGCGGCTCGGCTTCATCGTCGAGGGGAACACCTCAACCACACCCACAATGGGCGGTCGTCAAACCCTCGTCCTGATCGCCCCGTCATACGGCAACCCGGCCTCCCGAGCGCGATTCTCCGACACCCTGAGTCAACCGGTGTCTTTCCTTGCTCCACCGTTGAAGGCGGCCCTCCACGATGACGAACTAGACGCACTGCTCAAGCTGCATCCTGACGGCAGCGCCCGGTTCTGGGGAGCCCTGGCGAAGCACGACAGCAAGATGGACCGGCTCGCCGCCGGTGACCACATCCTGTTCACCGGCGACAACCAGGTACAGGCCATCGGAAAGGTTGGCTGCAAGCTACGGAACCAGACGCTCGCCGACCTGCTATGGAAGCCGGATCCGAAGACCGGCGGCTGGAGCAACGTCTACAGCGTGCTCGACTTCCATCCCGTCGACGACCTCAGCTACAGCGATATCCAAGTGCTCGCCGGCTACAAGCCGCGCGACGTCTTCCAGGAAACCCGCGTCCCATCATCCGAACAAGCCGCCGCCCTCATCGTCGGCCTTGGCCTCGGAGGCGGCGACAGCGAACACCACCACGCCGAAGACGCCCTGGCCGAGGAAGCCCTGATCGCTGCGCTCAACAACGAATCCGCGATCTTCGGCGCGGACAGGGGGAGGGCAACCACACCGACACGACCGAGTACGAGCGGAAGGCGGGCAAGGTGACCTTGAGGCGCGCCGAAGCCCGCCTCGTGGCCAGATACCGCCAGACCCTCCCTGACGCACAAGCTCACCGGCTCAAACTCGCCGTGGGTTGGTCCGACCTCTACAGCGTCGAAGACGCCGACCTGATCGAAGCCAAACGGTCAGCTGGCCACCGCTACGTGCGCGACACCCTCGGGCAACTACTCGACTATGCAGCCTACGCGAGTCACCCCGTCAACCGGTTCGACCGCCCTGTTTCCAGAACGGCCCGCTGCCCGCGACGTCCGCCTTCTCCACATGTATGGCATCGACTGCCTGTACTGGGCCACCGGCGGCACCTTCCACCGATTGGAAGCACCTCAAGGCGCACGAGACCGCATCCGGGAAGCCTGGTCAGTCCCGCCGATCGCAGTAGAGGGGCGGGCTGGACTCGGCGGCAAGTAAGAGGCGGCGACGATCGGTGATCGGGCATCCCTCCGGCTAGGAGGCTTGGAGGGGTCTTGCCTGCCTACGGGCGGGCTGGACCTGAACCAAGTTGTCCTGGCCCACTAAGAAGTAGGTCGTGGAGCGCGAAATTCAACCTCTGCCCCTGGCGACTACCAACGTCGGGGTGCAACCAGTCTTGCCAGCGGATAGTCCCGTGCCGGCGCTCCGGCTTTGGAGCATTCGGCGGTCGATCGCGCTGGTCATCGCCGCTGCCGTGCTCGTGGTTGGAGCCATGGTTGCTGGTGCATTCTGGTACGCCGGCTGGCCGGGCGTCCGTCGGGACAGCACCGTCACGGCGGGCACGCTGTTTGACCTTCTGAAACTGGTCTTTTCCGTCGTGGCGGGTGTTGGCGGCGTCGCAGCTCTGGTGGTGGCCTATCGGCGGCAGCGCGTCGCCGAGCACGCAAACAAGCTGGCCGAGTTTGCCCACGAGTTGGCTCACGCTGCTGACCTACGCGCAGAGGCGGCCGAGAGCCGAGCCAAGATCGAAACCGACCGCAATGGCATCCGGCTGTTCAATGAGCGATTCGCCAAGGCGTCCGAACAGCTCGGCTCGGACAAGGCGGCAGTGCGGTTGGCCGGGGTCTACGCCATGGCCGGTCTAGCAGACGACTGGCGAGATGGTCGGCAGACCTGCATCGACGTTCTCTGCGCCTACCTCCGCATGCCCTACACCCCGCCGCCAACAGCTTCGGACGGAGCGCCGACGCTGATCGACGAGAAGGCGGCGACTGAGGCACGGACGGCTCGTGAGGAGCGAGAGGTCCGGCACACGGTAATTCGGCTCATCGTCAGGCACTTGCGCGTTGCTGAGGAAGAGGCCACCTCATGGCGGGATCTTGACTTTGACTTCACCGGCGCCGTCTTCGATGGTGGCGACTTCTCGAATGTGACGTTCAGCGGCGGGACGGTGTCCTTCGCTGGCGTGACGTTCGGCGGCGAGAGGGTATCCTTCGCCCGCGTGGCGTTCAGCGGCGGGGCGGTGTCCTTCGACGGAGCGACGTTCAGCAGCGGGGCGGTGCTCTTCAACAGCGCGACGTTCAGCGGCGGGGACGTGTCCTTCGCCGGCGCGACATTCAGTGGCGCGGCCCTGTCCTTCGCCCGAGCGACATTCAGCGGCGCGTTGGTCCACTTCGACGGGGCGAAGTTCAGCGGCGAGGAGATGGACTTCCTCCGTGCGAAGTTCAGCGACGGGGCGGTGTCCTTCGACGGAGCGACATTCAGTCGCGGGCTCGTGTCCTTCGCCCATGCGATGTTCAGCGGCGCGGAGGTGTTCTTCGACGGGGCGAAGTTCAGCGGCGGAGTGGTGCTCTTCAACAGCGCGACGTTCAGCGGCGGCGGGGTGTCCTTCACCGCCGCCACATTCGGTAGTGGGAAGGTGTCCTTCGCCCGCGCGGCATTCAGCGGCGGAGCGGTCTCATTCGACGAGGCGTCGTTTGATATCTCGCCCGGCTTTGATCATTGGCTGGATGGGAGGCCTCCGGACGGTCTGCGCCCGCCGGAAACGTGAACACGTGTCGTCCATGTGTCGCGGCCTGCCTGCTCGGAGGCAGAAGCCCAGGTCAGCGCGTTGAGATTGGCGCTCTGTAAATCCGTCGCGAAAGCTACAGAGGTTCGAATCCTCTACCCGCCACCAGGTGTGAGAACGGCCCCTGACCAGCAGGAATGCTGATCGGGGGCCGTTGTCGTTTGTCCGGCCGGGTCCGGCTGAGTCCAGCGGTTGAGGACTGGTTGTGGGCAGATCGTGGGCGGGTCGATCTTGCCCCTGAGAGCTCTTCTGAGGCTGCGGACGCCGGGGTTGGTGTCTCTTTGTTGGGCTAGCTCGGGCCGTGCTTGTAGCGATCGGCTGAGGGCTCCGCCGTGAGGCGCGGCCGGCTGGCACGCTCTTGTATCGACGCGGAATGCACCACCGCCTTGAGCAACAGTCCGCAGGTGTCGACCAGGACATGCCGCTTACGGCCCCGAGTGCGTTTGCCGGCGTAGCCGATCGCCTCACCACCCTGGTGGCTGTGCGCGGTCTGCGAGTCCAACACCGCCGCCGATGGCTGCGGGTCACGTCCCTCGGCCCACCCGAGGATCGTGTCGATGACCAACCGACGTGGATACCGCAACGGCCGACCACCCCGACTCGGATCCCGCCGCGGCAGCAACGGCTCGATCACCGCCCACTGCCCATCAGTCAACGACGACTCATACGCCGGCTTACAGACACAGCGACACAGACGTGATCCTCGCTGACACAATCAGCGAAGATCACGTCCAGGTATCACAACACTCTCTGACGGGTCAACCACCGGATGGGACAAGGACCCGGCCGGCGGCGTCATCGCCCGCGGTGCCGTCCTGTCTTTCTGGCAGGCGAACGACTACCGCGCGTCCGTGCACCCGGCGACGCTGTGTCTGCGGCGGGATCTCGTCTTCGCCCTGGGCGGCTGGATGGCCCTGCCCGCCTCCGAGGACACCGGTCTCTTGCTCGCCGCCAACGCTGTCAGCGAGGGCTACTTCACGCGCGAAGACGGCCTGCTCGACCGCAAGTGGCCCGGCCAGGTCACCGGCCAGGCCGCACACAGGGAACCGGCCGAGTATCGAGGGCGAATGAGGATCATCGAGGCCAGATCCGTCGCCTTGGCCGCGATACTGCCGGAAGGACTGCCGCTTACTCCTCTGGCGTAGCTTCGTGGCCCGGCATCCCTTGGGTCCGGCGCCGTTGCTTCATCTCCGCCTCGTAGATGTGCCGCCGGCCTCCGGCGAGCTGTTCCCGCGCGTAACGCTGGATCTCCTGGACCGCCGCGTAGTAGCCGTCATCGAACTCCTCCACGATCTGGAAGGTCCACCGACCAGGCAGGACGTTCCGGCCAAGCAGCTCTTGCTCTACGCGGTTAGCTACCGCGCCATGCCCCGCTTCGCGCAGCAGGGTCACTACTCGATCGAGAGTGAGATCCGCCCCACCAACCAGTTGATGGGCCGAGTAGAGGTGCCCGCGTACCCGGTGAACCGTCTCCAGCGCCTTGCTCAGTTCCCCTAGAGCCTCAACGGTCACATCGTCGAGGTGCTCAGGTCTCGTATGCCCTTGGTCCGTCCCCTCTTGCCACGTATCAGCCTCCTCAGGTCGCACGTCTCGTCAGGATAGGCCTATTTGCGTTCTTGCATGCTCGAAATCTCGCGAACAATATATGCAGGGAGCCCTTCCGAGGTGTCGAAGTCGCGAAGCGCCGACTCGATTGCAAGACGAATGTGCCGCGAATTGGCGGGCATTCCATCCCGAATGACCGATCTCATCGAGGACTTCAATATGTCGTGAGTCGCCTTTGCATCTGTAGCCGAGGCAGTGCTTACTCTCCCCGAGGTGTAACGTGGATCGGCATCAACCTGAATTGCTGCGCGCACAATCATCTGGATGGTGTGGGGTGAAAGCATTACGTGAGAAAGCGCGCGGCAGGCGAATGCGACAAGAGCTGGCTCGTCAGGATCGCCGCTCGGGACTTGCCCAATCAGCAGGCGCACCAGTTCATCGGCGCCGTCGTCGGTTGTTCTGTCGAAAATCTGCAAGACTATCTGGCCGACTACATGAAAACGCCCCCCGGAGATCCGGTCGCGAAGCACTGCATGGAGCTCAGGCAGGTTGCCTCTAGTCCTAACAATGTATTCTGCCGCGAAGTATTCAAGGAATGTGCGATGGGTGAATCCGTAAGTGGGCTGGCCGTTAACGGAGTCAACATCGGAAAGTATCCAGGCGCGCCCCGTGCAGAAGTCTAGGAACTCCTCTGCTGTCTTTATTGCTTCATCGTGGTCGAAATGTTTCGCCGTGAGGTAGGTTGCAATCGAAGCTATCACTCTCCGCCGGGGCATCGCGCCACTTGAGCCAAAGTTGGACGCCCCGCCTAGCTGCTCGAAAGCCAGGTACTGTACCGCCCCTCGGATACGAGCATGGAATTCTGCGGATCCCTTAATGTCCCGCATGTAGTCCCAATGGCGGAAGAGGAGGAGTGCGCAATGTTCATAAGCCTCAACCATATTCTGAGGAATATACCCTTCGGACGAGTACATTCCACACAGAAGCGATAGGAGAAGGGGGTTGCGCCTGAGATCTGGTACGGTCGCGCTCTCTCGGAGAAAGTTTCTGGCAAGCGCATGTTGCTGCGCACGTGGCGTCTGATCGTCCAGGGTGAACCATTTCTCAACGTACTGCCCGACTCTGCTCTCGTCAAAATCAAGTACCTGTGCGTGTGCGAATCGCCGGGAGTTGAAGGGAGCATCGTCGTATCCGACAGATCTGGCGGTCACGAGGACGGTCGCCATTGGATAAGCGCTGATGAAACCTTCAATAAGTCTGACGACTCGCCGGCGAAGGTCCGGCTCTATCAGCTCGTCAAGTCCATCGAGGATCACAACCGCTCGACCGACGCTGACGAGATACTCGACGGCGTCTGGCGGCGGGTTGATGTTATACGGATCGGCGGCGACATATTTCAAATAGTCGATGAGGGGTCGGCCACCAGAGCTGAATGCTGTCGTGTGATTTCTTAGTATGACCAGAAATGGAACTAGTTGAGTTTCGCCCCAGGCATTGCCGGCGGCAGTGTCGTAGGCAAGCTTGGTAGCCATTGTCGACTTTCCTGCGCCGGGGTTTCCAAGCACGACTAGCCGCCCCGTCGCACTAAGCATCTCGGGAAGAGATGAGGCGGCGATGGGCATGTCTTGTATCTCCAGCGGAGGATCCACGTATAGCTGGTCATAGGGAACCGTTTTGCGACTCCCGAGGTGGGGAAGCTGTAGCTCGCCATGTAGTGCTACTACCTGCTCTCGCAGCCTTTTCGCGAAGATGTGGAAGCCGTTGAGACTTTCTGCCCTGGAAAGGACTTCTCCCTTCCGAGCGGCCAAGGATGCAAGTTGGGCTATGCCGGCAGCCGATGCAGCGTCCACAAGGGGCTTCGACGAGCGGATGCGCTGGTCCGCGACGGCGGCCAATAGCGCGCCTTCGAGGACGTTCGCGATACCAGGCCGCTGATCCGCCTTGAGGGCGACAAAGTGCCGCAAACCTTCGATAATCTCCGCTCGTACAGCAGAACGGACTTCGTCTGGATCCTGATTCGGGAGAAGTTCCGCCAATGCTGCATGCAGGGCTACCTCCTCAAAGTCTGGGGATGAGAGGTAGCGGGAAAGCCCAGCAAGCTGATCACCGGTCAGCTCTTCGAGCAGCTGCGAAGAAAGCTTCACCGAGATCGTCGTCCTTGCCGAATCTCTCATTTCATCTGACCGCCGGGCGCTTAGTGCCCTTCTTGCGAGTGCGGTAAGTGCGCGCGTTAGCGCTCGGGTCGCGGCTAGCTCAAGACTGGAGGCCAACTTGTTTCCCACTTATCGTCGCGGCTGGACTAGACGTGTAGCCAGGTTCATGTTAGAGGGGCTTGGCAATTGCGCCGTCGATCGCGGACGGTTTGTGTCTGTATCCGAGGCATATGGATGTGATGTCGGTTATCGAGGATGCTCTGCAGATGAGGTCGGGCTCCGTATATCTGCAAGTAAGGAAATAGCAGGCTAAGTGCATCTAAATCGGCAACGCCGATTGCATACGTGCGCCTCGGTCGGCTCTAACTCTTCGACAAGCTTTTGGCGGGGCAGGCGGAGCCGGATGTTGGTGGGGGTGCGCCAGGGCGACCCCGTGAACAAGTTGGAGGTTGAGCGATGGCTCTGCGAGGCGGCACGCGGTCCGCCGTGCGGTTCGAGGACGTGTTCCCGGCGGGGTGCGCGTTGGTGCCCGAGTCCCTGGGCGAGGTCGAGGACTACGACGAGAAGACCGGCCGGCGTACCCCGGCCAAGGACAAGGTGACCGGCCAGCGGGTATGGCAGGTCCGGGTGATGGACCTCGACCCTGAGCTGGGGAAGCGGTCGCGAGAGACGACGGTGAAGATCTCTGCCGACTACCAGCCGGTGCCGCCCACGGGTGCGCCGTTCGAGGCGGTGGAGTTCGACGGGATGACGGTCACGCCGTACGTGAGCAACAACGGTCGGATGGCGTACTCGCTGCGCGCGACCGGGCTGCGCGCCCCCGGCGGGCGTGACCAAGAAGGCGGCGGCGTAGCCGCTTCGGGTGGGGGGTGTCCCTATGGGTTTGGTCAAGTCCCAGAGGGAGCCGACGTTAACCGGTGGGTGAGTTCGTCGAGGCAGGCGTTGAGGTCGGTGCCGGTGGACATTTCGTAGTGGGTGCTGGTGACGGTGCCGGCGGAGATGTGGGCGATGTCGAGTTCTGCTTCGCCGCTGGTCCAGACGGTCAGCTGGGCTTCCTGGTCGGTGGTGGTGCAGACGATCCAGGCCGCTGACTTGTCGCGGGTGGGTCCGCGATGCAGTTCCCATCGCACGCCCGCGCTGGTCCATTGGCTGGCGCGGGCGGTGACGGCATCGGCGAAGTCGTCGAGGTCCAGTTCCATCACGCTGGCGATGGTAGGGCGATCACGGGCCTGTGCTGGTAGGGGATCTTGTCGCGGAGCATGGCGAACAGGACGACGCAGCGACGGCGGGCCAGGCAGATCAGGGCGGCGTTGTGTTTCTTGCCTTGGGCGCGTTTGCGGTCGTAGTAGGCGCGGCTGACCGGGTCGGCCAGGGCGGCGAACGCGGCGAGGAAGAAGGCGCGTTTGAGCTGCTTGTTGCCGCCCTTGGGTGGGTGTTCGCCGCGGATCGAGCTGCCGGAGCGGCGGGTGACCGGGGCCAGGCCGGCGTAGGCGGCCAGGTGCCCTGGGGTGGGGAAGGCGGTGCCGTCGCCGACTTCGAGCAGGATCCGGGCTGCGGTCCTGACTCCGATGCCGGGCATCGAGACCTCCGATCTTGCTAAGAGTCAAGCGGCTGCGGCGCCGACGGGTGCGGATGGTCGGCCGAAGGCCTTGACGGGTCGTAGGTTTGGCCGGTTTGCAGGCAGTGGTGGAGTTGGCCGCGCATGCGGTTGAACAGGTGGCGTAGAGCGGCGGAGTGTCGGTCTCCGCGGGCGCGGCGACGGTCGTAGTGGTCCTTGCTTGGACCGGGCCTGGGGATGGCCGCGAAGGCCCAGAGGAAGCCGACGGTGTTGAGTCGGTCGTTCTTGACGGTTCGGCGTGTGATGGCGATGCTGCGGCCGGAGGCCCTCGTCACTGGTGCACCCGTGGCCGGCGCCGCTGCCCGCGTCTTGGGCTGGGCAGCTGGAACGGCCGGAGCCGCTGCGGTACGTGCAGGTGGAGCCGACGGTGGTGGTGGAGATCGACGCGGACGTGGCGTTCGAGCACGGCAGGTGGCGGCATCGGGTGCGGTACGCGCGGGTCCGGCCGGACCTGTCGGTCTACGACGTGCCGCTGCTCCTCGGCGAGGGCGAAGACCCGTTCGGGATTGCGATTGGCTGACGGACGATGCTGCCGGTTCGCGGGGTACCGCCTGCGGGGGAGGCTGGGTAGCGAGCGGCTACGCCGCTGATGGTCCGCGCCGCACACATCCGGTCGTCGTCGCAGTTGCCGGGCTGGGATTGCTCGCACGTGGGCTCACCGTGTGGATCCTTTGTCGAGGATGAGGCGACTGGTCAGGTGTCCTGGTGTTGGTGGCCTTTGGTGGCGCAGTCGCGCCAGATGCGGGACAGGTGTTGGACCATGCGGGCGGTGGCCGGGTGGTCAGGGTGGTCGCGCCGGTGGGTAGTGATGGCGTCGGCGAGGAGAGTGCGGGCGGCTTGGCAGTGGCCGAGGGCGTGAAGGACAAGGGCGGTGCTGGCGTGGGTGGCGAGGGTCCGGTGGGCGTGCGGGCCTTCGAGGCGGGTGAGCTGGTCGGCCAGTTCCCGGTAGAGGCGATAGGCGCGCTGGTGGTGTCCGGCCCGCCGGTGGGCAACGGCGTGGAGGTGGAGCGCGTGGAGGCTACGCGGGTGGGTGGGGCCGTGGAGTTGGACGCTGCTGTAGTGGGCGTAGGTGGCCCAGGCAACGGCGTCGGACGGATGGTCGAGCCGAAGTAGCAGTTCCGCCAGCAGCGCGGCGGCGTCGGTGTAGAGCGGGTGTGCGGGCGCGGTAGCGGGATCGATGCCGGTGAGGCTGTCGTGCAGGAGTTGTCGGGCGCGGAGTGGGTCGTCGAGGGCTAGGTGGCGGGCGGTGGCGACAGCCTGCGCGCGTTCGGTGTCGACGCTGGAGCTGGGTAGGGGTGCGGCGCGCCAGGTGAGCGTGATGTCGCCGGGGGTGGCGCCGATGGTGATGCGGGCGAGGACGCGGTGGGCGTGGATGGCGGCGAGGTGCGGGGGTGTCGGCGTGCCGCTCGGGGGGATGATCCTGGGCGCGTGCCGTAGGAGCGCCCGGCCGACCGTGTCGGCGATGGCCGCGGCGTCAAGGGGTCGGGGCCGGCAGCCCGTCTGGCACTGGTAGCCCTGTACGGAATCCTGCGGCTCGGTGTGCGCCATTGGTTGGTGGCAGAACGTGCAGAGCAGCTCTGCCGCTAGGTACGCCTCCCACGAGTCGGAGGCCGGCCTGCCTGGATGGGGTGCGGGTGGTGCGGTGGCTTTGGTGACCCACTTCTGAACCAGGCGCGGGTTGAGGTTCATCTGACGGGCGACGGTGGTGACGGCGCCGTATGCCCTGACTCGGCGGGCATCCGTGACGCGCTGGACGACGGCGTCGATGAGCTCTGGCGGGTATCTGCTGGGGAAGGCCATGAGATGCGGGGTCCGTTGGGATGGTCGGGGCTCAGCTGGCAGCGGATGTCACCGGTTGAATGTTCGGTGGCGAGGGTTGTGCGACTACGTGTGCAGGTCTTGCCAGCGGTTGTCGACAGGGTGGGTGTTGATCGGCATGGCGTTGCCGTGGTGGGCGTTGCGGCGCATGGGGTGCAGGGTCGGGCCGTCGGGCAGGGTGATTGGTGGTCGGGGTGTGTAGCCGTAGCGGGCGAGCAGGTGTTCTGCGCTGGCGGGTGTGGTGGTCCAGGCGGGTAGGTCGATGCGGTTGAGGCGGCTGCGGTGGTGGGTCAGCAGCGCGGTGCCGTGGCCGGCTTTCTGGGCGTCGGGGCGGACGGCGAGGAACGCGAGGTGGTAGTGCGGTTCGGTGGGTTGTTTCGTGGATAGCAGGCTGTCCAGCAGGTCGAACCGGTTGGTGTGTGGTCCGGCGGCGTCGCCGAGGCGGATGCGGTAGTTGGCCGGTGGTGGGATCGGCCTGTAGCGGTGGAAGCCGACGGTGGCGGCGGTGAAGTTGTCGGTGAGGTAGATGTCGCCGTAGAACATGGCGTGTTCCACCCAGATCGCGAGGACATCGACCAGCACCTGGTGTCGCTGTTGCGGGTTGGGTACGAGCCATGCGGCGAGTGGGCTGGGGTGCAGGGCGTCGGCGATCAGCGCGGCGACGCCGTCCTTGTCTGCCCAGCGGGCGGCGCGGATAGCCACATCAGCCTCCAGGGACGTGATTTTCAATGGTGGGTGGGGTCGGACAGCGGAACCGGCGCTCGTGGCCCGTCTAGGCGGGCCCGGCATCGACTCCCTGGTGGACGGCGTCGCGGGCGCGGTCGTGGCCGCAACCCGACAGGGGCGTTGCACGTGGGCGGGGGATCGGTGCGGGTGGCGCGGTGTTGGCGGCGGCGATGTCGGCGACGAAGGCGTTGATCTGGCCTTCGCTGATACCGGGCATGCAGATGACGTGGCTAATGTCGCCGTCGGTGGCGATCAGCCACTTTTCCCGCACGGTGGCGGGTGGTGTGTGGAGCACGACGGTGAGGGCGTGGGGGTGCCGCCACGCGGGCCAGCCGACGGCGGTGAGCTGGTCGACGGTGTAGACGGCGAGGTGTCGTGCCTCGCTTACGCGCCATCGGTGTCCCTCTCGGCCGTGGGTGGCGATGGCGTGCCACAGCAGTGTGGCGGCGAGGCCGCATCGGGATCCGGTGATGGTGGTGTCCCGCGTGGCGGTGTACGCGATGTGGCTGCCGCGCCTGCCGGCGCTGCCGCGGATGAGGACGACTCCGCATGGTGTCGGTGTGCCGAAGAACTTGTGGCCGGAGATGGCGATGCTGCTGATGCCGCTGGCGTTGTCGAGGCGGAGCCGGCCGTCGAGGGCGAGCGGGATGCCGGACAGTGCCGCGTCGACGTGCAGGTGCCAGTCGGTGGCGTGTTCGGCAACGGTGTCGCGGATGCGGCTGGTGTCGTCGACGGCTTCGGTCATGGTCGTGCCGGCCGTGGCCACCATGATCGCCGGCCGGTTACGGCGCCTTCTCACTTGGGCGGCAAGGTCTTCGTAGTTCATCTCGCCGTCGTCGTGTGCCTTGATTACGACGGCTGGTGCGCCGATGATGCCGAGGATTTTGGGGATGGAGTAGTGCGCGGCGGTCGAGTAGTAGACGATCGCCCTGGGGTGGCGGCGGTAGGCGGTGTGGAGGGCGGCGAGGTTGCCCTCGGTGCCGCCGGTGGTCACGTATCCCCAACGGTCATCCGCGGGCATGGCGAGGGCCTCGGCGACCCAGGCGATGACGGCCCGCTCCAGGATTTTGGTGTGGGCCGCCCCGCCCGGGTCGGTGGTCGGGTCGCCGACGTTGTTCCACAGCCGCTTGCCCATGCGGGCCATGACGTCGCTGTAGTCGAGGTCCACGGCGCCGGGAAACCCGATGCTCATCGGCGCCGCGTCCTCGGCCTGGTCCACGAGTTGCTCGAGCGCGGCGGTGACGTCGATCGGCACGTCGCTGAGGTTCGCGGCCTCGGCGAGGGTGACGGTAGGGCGGTCGGTCACGCCTGCTGCTCCCCGGTCAAGAGGGCTGCGAGGGTGTGGTGCAGCACCCCGAGTTGGCGCCACATTCCCCGGGTCGCGTCGTCGCCCTGCTCGGTGAGGTTCGCGTGCGGGTTGTAGTAGGAGATCCGGTCGGGGTCGAGGGTCTTGTTGCACCGGATCCCGTCGACGCCCAGGGGCGCGTGGGGGTCGCGTTCCGCGTGCAGGACTGTGCCGTCGGTCAGCAGGGCGTAGCACTGGCCCTTGAGGTCGAACACGGAGCGGCGGCGATGGTCGATCGGCTGGTCGCGCAGGGCCCGCGCGACCTGGTACCACCTGCCCTGGTCGGTGTCGAGCGTGGTGACGCCGACCCCCACGTAGACCGCGCTGTCGGGCAGGGTCATGTCGCCGCCGTTGACCATCGACCCGTCGGGCCCGAGAGGATTCCAACGGCGCCCGGCCGCAGTCGCGCGGGCGATGTTGTCCGCCGCGACCTCGGCCAGGTCAGCGAGAAGTCGAGGCAGATTGTTCGACTCCGGCGACGCCAGCCACAGCCGGTACGCCGTGAACAGCTGGTAGCCGTGAGGCTCGGCCGGCGCCGCCGCAGTGTAGAACAGCATCACCCCGTGCGGGCCAATCGCGTCACGCTGCCCGAACCGCTCGTCGGCCGCATGCATGTGACCCATGTTGAGTCGCTTGCTCCGGAAGACGATCTGCATACGCAGGTCGGCCCAGAAACGGGCATCCGATGCCACCCCGTCGTCGATGTGCCGCGGCGGATGCGACCGCGTGGGCGGTGAGGCGACCGGTGGTGCGATCCGGGCAGGCATCGGGTCAGGCGGTCGGAGGTAGTCGCCTGGCGCTCGGGGCGCACCGTAGCCGGGCAGTGGCACGTGCGTGGCGGCCCCCGGGTAGCCGGTCCCGTAGTGGGGCGGCGGGACGTGGATTGCGGGTCCGGGGGAGCCGGCAGGAGGACCGGCCGCTGTCTGTTCCGGTCGCCAGCCGGAGTCCAATGCATCGCCGTAGTGCCGGCTGCCCGGCAGCATCGCCGCGTGGGTTCTCATCGTCGCACCCTTCAGATCGAGACGTTGATGTCGTCAGGGATGGCGTGCGTCTTCGGCGTGCCACGGCCGATGCCGTAGTAGACCTCCGGGCGGGACTGCCGCAGGTGCCCTGCCCACACGGCGCCGACAATGGCAGCGGCGACAACGATCCCCGGCAGCAGATACGGGTACAGCGACCCGCGCGCGGCACCGAGCAGGGAGCCGACGTTGAAGACCATCGCGCCCAGCACCACCACCCCGCCAAGCAGGCCCAGCAACGGTGCGACCGTCCACGACCACACCCCAGGCCGGACGCCGCGCACACCAGCCGGAGCCATCACCGCAGCCCATGACGCGCCGAGCAGCAGGCACAGCAACCCCAACGCGCCCAGCGTCGACAGCCACGTGAACAGTGCGGCGACGGGATCGGCGCCGGTGACAGCGAACCCGCCCACCACCGCCACCGCGATGCTGGTCTGCACCAGCGACCCGCCACGCGGAGCGCTGACCCGCGCAGAACTGCTAGGCGCGAGACTGGACGGCAGGACTCCCTCGCGCGCCATGGCGAACACGTACCGGGCCACGACGTTGTGGAACGCCAGCATCGAGGTGACGATCGCGAAGATCAGCATCATCTCGCCCAGCAACGCCCACACACCGCCGACGCGTTCCAGAACCGAGAACGGCAACCCCGCCGCCCGGTCAGCGGCGACCGCGGCGACCTTGTCCGGCCCGACCGCCACCCCCATCGCCCACGCGGCAGCCGAGTAGACCACCGCGAGGGCAACCACGACGCCGATCGTGGCCCGGCTGATCGCCCGCCGGTCCACAACTTCCTCGGCGAAGGAGGCCGACGCGTCGATCCCCATCAACGCGGCCATACACAGCGCGAACGCACCACCGATACCGCTGACCGCCATACCCCCCGGGACAAAACCCTCCCAGGACAGGTCACCGGCAGCGGGCTGCGCCACCGCTCCCGCCACGAACACCGCCACGATGAGCAGCGAGGCGGCCAGCACGACGGCCAGCACCCGGGTCGACAACACGATCGCCCGCACACCGAGGACCCCGACGATGGTCAGGGCGATGCCCGCCCACACCCACCAGGTGCCGCCGACCTGCGCGGCCATCGTGGCACCGACCAGCCCGTACAGGCTGATCTGGATGGCGTTGTAGGCCACCAGAGCGACCACACCAGCGGCGACACCCCACGTACGACCCAAGCCGTGCGCGAGGATCGCGTAATAGGCCGCCGCATGCCCCACCTGACGCACCATCGCCGTGTAGCCGACCGCCAACAGGCCCACGACGCCACCGACCAGCAGGAACACCAGCGGCACGCCCGTCACCTGCGTGGCCGCGTAGGTGGCGGGGATACCGCCAGCGAGCACCACCATCGGCGCCGACGCCGCCGCCCCCAATACCCACAACCCGGTCGGCGTCAACGTCCGTCGGGCCAGAGCCACCTGCACATACGCCGACCTCACCGCCGCCCACCCCGCTCCGGAGAATCCGGGCACGACACACTCCGGCAGCCGTCCACCGGGTGCTGTCGCACATCGGCGGCGTTGGCGGGCACGATGTACACCGCGACCGGCCGCACGGGGCCGGGCTGCCAGAAACGCTCGTCGCGGTCGAGCCTCCGTTGGGCGGTGGCAGCATTGGGGGTGAACCCGAACAGGTCGTGCCGACCATCAGGCCACTCACGCCGGAGTGCGTAACCCCAAATGAACTCATCGGCCATCGCGCCTTCCGCGTCAGTCACGGCGGCACCAATACCCGCGGCGCCTGCCAATGCCGTCCACCATCGCCCCAAGCTGGGGGAGGGGGGCGGGGGTGAGGCACTAAGCCTGGTCAGGGACAGCATGAGGTTCTCCTCCAAGGGGAGCCAGCAGTAACTGCGGAAGACCGTCGGGCGTGGCGTCTCAGTGCGTTCTGGTCCGCCCGGCATGGAGCGACTAAAGACGAGAGCAAACGATGTCGGCCAGCCATTCGGCCGGTTCCGACATGCCGCCGACAATCCCGCCGGCCGGAGATTGCGGATTCGACGCGGTCCGATCACCATGTCCGTGCGGTTGGGCGACCACGGCTACGGTGACCAGTGCCGACCGGGCCAAACGCGAATGTCGGGGGATTGTCGGAGGTCGTTGCGACGCCTTATCGACATAGATAGCGACAGCATTTGATGTATGCGTCACCGCCGGGCTCGGGCCCACCGGTGAGGGGCAGCAGCCGTCGCAGGATGGTTGTTGCCTCCCGATGCTCACTGTCCCGCAGGAGGGAAGTGTCATGGCAAATCCATCCATGCCGGAAGTCGGAGAGGTCGGCCGTCGAGCCGCCGAGATCCTCGACCAGATGCGGCGGCACCCGGCCTTCGACCGGTTGCACGGCTCGTCGATGAAGTACTCCAGCTGCTGGGCGACGTTCACCGGGTATCCGGCGATCAGCCGCTGGTCGTTGGAGCGGGACGCGGGGCCGCTGCTGGTGGAGGCGCTGCGGGTGCTGGCGCTGAAGGCGGCGGTGTTCGAGCTGTCCGGCGGCGACGAGGAGGCTGCGGAGCTGCTGGTGCCGACGCCGGTGGACGAGATGGTCCACGCGGTGCTGGCACAGTTCACCCTGATGTCCCGGATGCAGACCGACCTGGGGGTGGCGTTCCCGCACGCGACGGAGTTGGAGGAGTTCACCTACACCCGCGGCTGCGTCACCGACGCCTACTACGCCGCCGCCGGCTGGGGTGAGCAGCCGCTGCGGTACTGGCTGGACTCCGCCGAGGTGACACGGCGGCTGAATCAGCTCAACGCCCACTACCAGGCGGCGGGTCTCGGGCGCGACGGCCGCAGCCACGACTTCGACTTCGACCAGCCAGGCCCGGTGCCCGCCGTGCCGGTTGGGGTCAGCGGTTAGCCAGCTCCACCGACAGCACCCGCCGCATGGCCGCCACCACCTGCTTCGGGTCGAACCGTTCACCGGCGAGCCGTTCGGCGCGGGCGACGGCAGCGAAGATCCCTTCCGGCGGCGCGTCCCGCAGGACAGCGACGAGCCAGCCTTCCAGATCCACCACGTCGGCAGGAAGTTGAAGGGCCGCCGGAGTCGGTGCCGGTCGCGGCGCCTCGACGGGGACCGGTTCACCGAGTGAGGCGTACCGGCCGGGTGGAAGCCCGACCCGGTAGGGGTGAACGCAGACGGCGACGCCGTCTGCGGTGACCCGCCAGCCGATGTCCGGGTGGTAGGCGAACTCGGGTCCGGGCCGGTCGACCACGTCGAACTGGCCCGGCCCGAGCTGCTGGGCAGGACACACGACGCACGTCTGCTCACACCACTGCGGTAGCGGCCCAGGCATGGCGCCGATGCTACGGCAATCAGGAGGTATCAGGGTATGACGGTCTTATCTCCACCCCGGCCCATCATCATCGACCACGCGCTGCGGGACGCCAGACGATGGTGCACCGGGCACACCATCGACGACCACCCCGCCCTGGCCCACGCGGTGAAGGTCGCGGTGACGATCGGCGAGCATCTCCCCGACACACCACCCACCCTGGTCGCGGCGGCGTTGCTGCACGACGTCCCGGACTTCGCCCCGGCGACCCCGGACATCTACGAGGTGCTCGCCGCCGGTTACGGGTCGGAGGTGCCGCGGATCATCGCCGCCCTGCAGGCCGAGCATCACGCGCTCGACGAGCCGGACCCGCCCGTGCGGGTCGACGACCTGCCGGTGTTGCTCGTGTCCACCGCGGACAAGATCGTCGCGCTCGGGTCGTTGTTACGTCGCGCCCGCGCCAGCGGCAACGTGTCCGACTTCTTTGCCCGACGGCCGGCGTTGCGCGCGTTGCTGCCGCACTTCCGGGCATTCCAGCAGGCCGCGCACTCTCGGGTGCCGGCCAGCATGTCGGCGCGCCTCGACGTCACGCTCACTCGGCTCGAACGGATCGACACCTGCATTCGAACCGGGAGCACGCGGTGAGCACACCCGGGCTCGACCAGTGCACCGTTGACCGGCTGCGACGTGACCTGCTCGCCGGCGCCGGGCACGTCCAGACCGGGCGGCAGGTCATCCAGGCGTGGGAGCTGTCCGCCGTCGAGCGGCTGTTCCTCGCAGACGGCAGCACCATCGTGTACAAGGCCGCCGTAGCACCCTTCACCGGGGAAGCCGCCGTGCTGCGAGCACTCGGCGAGCAACACGCGGACGTACCTGTGCTCCACGGCTATGCGATACGCCGTGGGACGCTGGGCATGCTGATGGACGACCTCGGCGACCCGCTGCGACCCCCGACCGCGGCCGAAGCCGCCGCCACCGCAGCCCAGGTCCACGCCCTCCCACCTCTGAGCATGCTGCCGACGTTCGACCAGGCAGCGTTGGCGCGCCTGCCAGAACAGGCACTCGACGCGCTCGCCGCTCTTCGACAGCAGGCACGTTTCCTCAACACCAACCTTGTCGAGGAACTGCTGCAGAAGCTGGCCAAGGTCGCGCGAAGAAGGGCGGACGGTGCCGAACGGCCGCCCTTCGGGCTGTGTCACGGCGAGTTCCACCTCACCTCACTGCACGTCAGCCGAACCGGATGCCACCTCGTCGACTGGGCAAAAGCCTTCACCGGCCCCGGGCTCCTCGACCTGGCCACCTGGTTCGGCACCCGCACCCCTGCCAAACCCGCCAGTCTCGCCCGACTCATCCATAACTACATCAGCGTCGGCGGCCAACCCGACGCGGCAACCGACCGAGGCGGCCTCCCCGCAGCACAGTGGGCGCTCGGCTGGCACCGGGTATGGGCCGCCTGGTGGTATCTGACCACCGCCGCAACCGGCCACCACCGGCCCGACACCGACGAACGCCACCACCAGATCGTCCTGCGCCAGCTGTTGGGAGCCACGCAGTTGCTCGCGGCGCTACCGGCCACCACCAGCTGGCGTTCAATGGAAGCGGGCAGGCCCTCGTGAAGCGCCTCATGGTTGTCGCTCGGAAACAAGTCCGTCCCAGCCACGAATTCTGAAACGCTTCCAAGCCGGAACGGTCCCCATCTATTGGAAACGCCGCGCAGGCGATCCCGCGCCCGCGACCGCAGGGTAGGGTGACTGCCACCACACGGCATCGATGAACTCCTCGACGGTGTTCGATGCGCTGCTGCGCACCGTAGAGGTGCTCAGACGGTGAGGGAGGCGGCGATGACAGGCCCTAACGATGTGGGCGAGGCATGGCGAGCTCTCGGAAAGCAACTTTCCGAGTTCCGTAAGGCTGCTGGGTACACGCAGCACTCCCTCGCGCCGAAGACCATTTCGGCCCGCAGCACGATCGCCAATGCCGAAACCGGGCGCCAGCGCCCGGACCGCACCTTCTGGGAACGCTGTGACGAGGTCCTGCAGACCGGCGGTATCCTCGCCACCAGCTACGACCGAGTCGTCGCCCTTCAGAGGAACTACCAGCGCAAGAGCGCCATTGCGTCCACGGCATCAGTCGCCTCCGCGCAGACCGACCCCACACTTCCCGCCTGCGATGTTCAGGCCGGCGCGGCGGATGAGATTGCCTCAGCGCACAGCACTGCGGCTGACGATACGACTATCGTGACGGTGATGATCGAGGGACGACCGCAGCGCGTTCAGCTCAGCCGTCGCGCACTCTTGCACGCGGTGTCTGGCAGCCTGATGGCACCGTTTGCCGGTGTGGACGTCGCGCTCTGGGCGGACACGGTCCGCGTCGATCCTGCCCTCGTCGAGCACTTCGCGGTGCTGCGGTCCGTTCTCGTCGAGTCCGACAACCGCGTCGGCGCCGCGGCGATCCTGCCGACGGCCCGGCAGCAACTCGGCCACATCGCTGGCTTCCGCAGAGCTGCCCGGGGTGGCCTGCACGACGCGTTCCTGCGCACCGAGGCGCGGTGGGCGGAGTTCGCCGGCTGGCTCAGCGACGACCTCGGCGACCGTGCCGCTGGTGACTGGTGGCTCGCGCAGGCCTTGACCATGGCGCAGGAAGCTGGCGACGCGGAGTTCACCGCCTACGTGTTCGCCCGCATGGCGCAACGCGCTGCCGAGGCCACCGACCGGGACCGTGTGCTCGGACTCGCCCGCGCGGCCGACCGCAGCGGCAGTGCCCAGGCGCCAGTCCGGGCCTTCGCCGCGCTGCAACGCGCGCACGGCCACGTCATCGCAGGCAACACCAGCGCCTTCCAGGCCGCGATCGACGACGCGCACCACCTCGTCGCGAGTGCCCCCGCAGACGACGGCGACCTCGGCTCCTTCTGCACCGTTCCGTACGTGTGGGCGCAGGAAGGCGACGGGTGGCGTCGCCTGGGGCAACCCCACGCCGCTATCACGTGCTTCGACCGAGCCCTCGACGCGTGGCCGGAATCCTACCGACGGGAGCGCGGCCTGTACCTCGCACGAACCGCAGCCGCATACGCCGCTGCTGGCGAACCTGAGCGCGCCGCCACCACCGGCCTGACCGCACTCGAGCTGGCCCACCTCACACAATCGGCGCGCACCAGTCGTGAGGTCGCCGCCGTCGGCTGCCACCTCACGAAAACATTCCCCGCAGAGCCGGGCGTGGCGGACCTACACGCCGCGCTGGCCGCTTCCCCACACACGACATGACCGACCAAAAAAGCCCCAGAGGCAGCGTTGACGTCGCCTTCGTCGGCCGGGCCAACATCGACCTGACCGCCCAAGTGCCACGTCGAGCAACCCCGGGACGTACCACCTTCGCCACGTCCCTGACGGCCAGTCCCGGCGGCAAAAGCCTCAACCAAACCATTGCCGCAGCCCGCCGCGGAGGACGATGCTGCCTGATCGCCAACGTCGGCGCTGACAGCTGGGGCCATCAGATCGCGGCAGCCCTAGCTGACGCCGGCGTCGACACCCGCCACCTCACGCTTCTGCCTGAGGCGACCACAGGGGCGGCCATCATCGAAGTCACGCCCGATGGGGAAAGTTACATCACCCTCGCTCTCTCACCCGCGACCGAACTCACCGCCGACGACATTCAGCACGCCTCCGACGCCATCGACGCACAAGCCTTTGTTGTTCAACTCGACCTGCCACCCGAGCCGGTCACCGCGCTGCTGCGCCGCCGGCCTGCACCGATCATCATCGGCAATCTCGTCCCCCACCCGGACCTCGACAAGGCCCTGCTGCGGCACCTCGACGTCCTGGTGGTCAACCAACACGAAGCCGCCGCCATCCTGCACACAACCAACGACGACCCGCTCACCGCAGCCGCCGAGTTGCGACAACTCGGGCCCCGCATCGTCGTCATCACCGCAGGCGCGCACGGCGCCGCCTACGCTGACTCGCGCGGCTCAGGCAGAGTACCGGCACCCCCCGTGCCGGTCGTCGACACCACGGGAGCCGGCGACGCATTCCTCGGATCCCTAGCCCTCGACCTGGCACGACGTGTCCCACTGTCCGACGCCATCACCACCGCCGTTCACGTCGGATCCGCAGCGGTACAACACGCCGGAGCCCAACGCAGCACTATTGGGTGAGCGCAGCGCGCCGAAAGCAATGCGGAGCGACGTTCGATCGGCAGACGGCTGGCGCGGATGGCAGTCGGCGTCGTCCGCAAAGCTCAAGGACCCACCAAGCCCGCGGGCTGCGGGAGCTCATCCTGCGGCTGAGGGCGCTCGACCGCGGAGGATCTGCTGCGCCCAGCAGGGCTGGGGAACAACGTCATCCAGCAGCGAGATAGCGTCACGTCGCTGCCCGTCCTCCTACGGGCAGCGCAGCGAGGAGCGAGTGAAGTCCCTTAACGGTTACCGCAGCGGGTGGGACACCCGCGACGGCACATCGATCTCGAAGCTGCGGTGCGGCTCTTACTTCCCGGACTGGCTGCTGACCCACCGCCGTGCACTGCCGCGCGGGGCTGCCGGCGCTCGCTTCGATATCTCGTCCAGGGTTAACTCCCGGTCAGTCGTACCGTGGCAACCGTTGCCCAGCGGTAGGTACGGCCTTCGCGTCGTAGCGCGATCAGCGGGACTTCATTGATCCTCGCCGTGGCGGGGGGCTGGTGGCGCAGTTCGGCGAGCCGGTCCCGGATTGGGCCGGTCGGTGCCGCTGAGCCGCTGTAGGCGATGGTGACGTGCGGCCGGAATCCCTGCGCGGCTTCCGGCACGGTCTTCCACACGGCACCGATAGCTTCTCTGATGCTCGCGCGGAGTCGTTCGACCTGGTCCCAAGGTTGGATCAGGAGGCCGATTCCTTCGGCGTCGGGATCGACAGGACCAAGGGACAGTTCCAGGGGTGGCAGGCTGGCACAGCGTTCACGGGCCTCCCCGACGATGGCGTCGAGGTCTTTGTCGCTGACCTCATCGGTGAACCCGAGGCCCTGCATGGTGAGGTGCAGGCCATCGAGTGCCACCAGGTCGAGCCCGGGCAGCGACAACTGGCTCTGCAGATAGGTGACGAGCTGATGGAGCTCAGGTTGATCTTCAAAGGTGAGGTGCCAGGTGTAGAACTGGCGGTCGGCTCGCCAGCCCGGGCGCCAGTACCAGTGCTCGGTGAGTTCAGGCAGCTCCTGGTAGGCGGTCCAGCGTTGGTCTAGGCTTGCCAGCTCCCGGCTACTCATGAGGGAGATGGTAGGGCCGGCGGCGTCCGAGCGCCGATCTGAGTGCGGTTGTAGAGCAGCTCCGCGACTTGCCGCAGTTGCGGCTGCTGGGCGAACGGCCGCGCGGTGGCGAGGAACTGACGCGCCCGCTGGTTGACCGACTCGTAGCGCTGGTCTGCGGTGAGGGTGAGGGCTTCCAGCGCCAGCGAGCTGGCCTGCTCGGGTTCGGGGTTGTCGCCGCGTAGATGCGCGGTGGCCAGGTCGAGGCGACTGAGGGCTTGCGGGCCGCGGAGAGCTGCCGCGTCGAACGCGTCAATGGCGGTGGTCAGGTGTGTGGTGACGTCCGTGCCGCAGCCGAGGGCCAGGTAAGCGGTTGCTGCGTTGGCTGCTGTCCTCGCCTGACAGTACGGGCCGAGGGCGAGGCTCGCGCTGACCTGGGAGCCGGACGGATAGTCGGATAACGCGGTGAACGCCTGGTCGACGGCCTTGTCCACGCCGTACCGGTCGCCGAGACGCGCGAGGGCCCGCGCCTTGCCGTTGATCGTGAGGCGGATGCTGTGCGGGCCAGTGCCAGCGCGGCACAGGCCGTCTTGGGCGTAGGCCAGCGCGTCGTGGAAGTCGCCGGCATAGAAGGCGATAAGGCTTTGCGTGGCGCGTGCCCAGGCCTGCACATCGCGCTGTTGCGCCGCGTCGGCGAGGTCGAACGCTTCGGCGGCGTAGGCGTGCGCGACGCGGAACGCGCCGAGATCCAGCGCAAGAGTGCCGAGGAGCCCGGACATGTGGGCCGCGACGCCGTAGAGCCGGACGCGATGCGGTGGGTGCTGACGGCCACCCATGAGCTGGTCGACGTAAGGCCGCAGCGGTCGCATGCGCGCCAATAGAACAGCCGGGGTGAGCCGCTCATTGTCGGTGACCGCCCGACCAACCTCGTCTTCGAGGTACGCCAGCCGGGCATCATCGTCGTTGCAGGACTTCAGCGCCAGCCGACGGGCACCGATGCTGCCCTCGTGCTCCCAAAGGGCCGATCCGTCGTCGGCGCCGGGGGCGTCGGGGCGGGTGTGGGTGGCGGCCACCGGCCAGGGAGCGGTCCCGTGGATCGCGGATCGGCGGCGCTGCTGCCGGGCACACTCGGCGATGCGGTCGTACTCCTCGGCGAGAACGCCCCCGGTCTGCAAGATGGTGTCGCAGCGCGTCCAGAACGCACGGTCGGGGTACTGGTGGCCGGTCTCGGTGTTCGCAACGGAGCTACGGCCATACTGCACGAGCCGCGCGAAGCCGTGCTGAGTGTGACCGGCGGCCTTGCGCAGCTGCGCGAGCTGGCGGCCGAGGTCACGCCGGGCGGCCTTCACCTCGTCATTGTCGGCCATCGCTGCTCCCCCCATCGTGCAGAAGCTGTGGTCACGATGCGCCTAGACCATAGCTGCCGCCTGTGAACGTCCCGGACCGTCAGGGCCCTGCATATCGGGGTGTCGACTGCGGGCGCAGCGGGCGCTGGCGGCGGCATACACGCAGGCCACCGCCGTTGTCGCCGCGTGCGAGCTGTCGAGATCAGCGGCGGCCGGGTCAGACCGTGACGGTGTCAAAGTTTTGTCGGAGTTGGTGCCGACGTCTGCCGACAATGTCGGCGCGCGGTGTCGAGGGCGTGTGGGACCCGAGGCTCGTAGGGTCCACTCATGCCTTCCGGATGCGCCGACTTCACCGCCGGCCTGCCCCGCAAGGGGATGGCCGCCAGACTGTTTCTCACCAATCCGCAATGCGGGTTCTGCTGGTCGAGCCGGTCATGGTGTGACCAGGTGGAGGACTGCACGGCTCCTGCCTCTGCTGCTGCCTTGTCGGCTACGCCGAAGCTCTGAACAGCTGCGCGAGCCGGGACATTGAGCCCGGGTGGCCCGATCCGGCTCAGCCCGCCGCCGACGTCTGTCGCTCGTCAGGCGCCGCCCGCCACATCCATTGCAATAACTGTCAGCGCCGAGGTGGACACTGCAAGCCACTGGTGTGGATTATCGGTCGCCAATCGCCGGCGACCCCGTGCACCACTGCACGTCCGCTAACCCCCGGGAGGTATCTCCATGGCAAAAACCACGACCACGACCGTGCGAGACACCGCCGCTGAACGACCAGGCTCATCGCCGGTGGAATCAGTGCTGCCGGAGTTGCGGGCGATGTGGTGGGAGACGGGAGTGCGGGCACGGGCACAGGCCGGCTTGTTCGCCGTGTTCGCCGAACTTCCCCGGCTGGTCTGGGCCGCACTACGGGTCAGCTGGCGTGCCGACCGGGTCCGCACGCTCGTGGTGGCGGCGACCACGGTCGGGGCGGGGATGATGGCAGGATTCGGACTCCTCGCCACGCAGCGGGTGCTGGTAGAGCTTTTCGCGGGGGGACCGACAGCAGACAAGGTGGTCGCCGCGCTGCCGGCACTGACGGCGCTGGCCGCCGCGACGGCGCTACGCGCTGGCATGGCCACCGCCACGGGATACGCCCAAAACGGCCTAAACCCGAAGGTAGACCGAGACGTGGAGCGGGGGCTATTCGAGGTCACCACCGCCGTGCGACTGGAGGCGTTCGACGCCGACGCGTTCGCCGACGACATGGAACGCGCCTCCCGCGGCGCAGACTCCACGACGTCCCTGGTGCAGTCGTCGATCAACCTCCTCGCCGGGCTGGCCGGGCTGCTCGCGGTAGCCGTCGCCGTCGTGGTGATCCACCCGCTGCTTCTGGCGGCGCTGCTGGTAGCCACAGTGCCGAACGCCTGGGCGTCACTGCGGGCCGGACACCTGCGCTACCAGACCTATGCGGCCGGCTCGGTCCGCCGGCGCCGGTTGTGGCTGCTGCACCGCCTGATGGCCGAACGGGACTCCGCACCCGAGCTGCGCTCCTACGGGCTACGCCGCTTTCTGCTGGACCAGTACGACCGGGTCATGGGCGTGGAGACCGGCATCCAGCTCGCCCTTGCCAGGCGGGTCACCACGACCACCACCGTGGGGTCGATGATCGCGGGCGTGGCCACCGCCGTGGTCTACGTGCTGCTTGGGCTGCTGCTGGTCGACGGGCAGATCCCGCTCGCCGCCGCCGCGACCTGTGTGGTGGCGGTGCAGTCAGCGCAGCGTTCGCTGGCCGTTGTCACGTTCCAGGTCGATCGCGTCTACACCGAAGGCCAGCACTTCCGCGACTACACCGGGTTCATGACCCGGGCCGTCGCCTACCTGCCCGACGAGACCACCCGGGCCGCGAGCGCGGCCCCGGACCGGCTACGCGAGCTGAGCGTCGAGGAGGTGAGCTTGTGCTACCCCGACCGAGACACCCCCGCCGTCGACGAGGTGACGCTGACGATCCAGGCGGGGCAGACCGTGGCGTTCGTCGGCGAGAACGGCTCCGGCAAGTCCACGCTCGCCGCGATGATCGCCACGCTCCGGACTCCCACTGCGGGAACTATTGACTGGAACGGCCGGCGCCTGTCGGACTGGGACGCCGACGCGCTGCGAGCCCGCATCGCGGTCGTCACCCAGGAATACCACAAGTGGCCCTTCACCGCCGCGACGAACATCGCCATCGGTAACATCGGCACCGAGCCCAGCCAGGCGCGCATTGAGGCCGCTGCCGAACGGGCAGTCGCCCACAACATGATCACCGAGCTGCCGCACGGGTACGAAACACTGCTCGACCGCACCTTCGCCAACGGCCAGGATCTGTCCGGCGGACAGTGGCAACGCATCACCGCCGCTCGCGGGTTCCTCCGCGACGCTGAACTGCTCATCATGGACGAGCCGTCGTCCGCGCTCGACCCGCGCGCCGAGGATGCCCTCTTCCAAGCCATCCGCGACCGGCAAGGTCGCGCCACCACCATCCTCATCACCCACCGGCTCGCCAACGTTCGCCACGCGGACCAGATCTACGTCCTGCATCACGGCCGGCTCGTCGAGGCCGGCAGCCACGACGAGCTAATGGCCGCCGGGGGCCGGTACGCGGAGCTTTTCACCCTCCAGGCCGCTGGCTATGACACCACCACAGCGACGTCTGAGACGCTGCCCCGTCAAGCGACGTCGGCCTAAAGGACAAGAATGATGACGATCACTACGGCCGGCACGAACGAGACGATCCTGATCTGTATCAGGGGCAACTCCGGTGCGGGCAAGAGCACCATCGCCCGACACCTACGGCGCGGCCACGGCCGAGGCTGCGCCCTCGTCGAGCAAGACCACCTACGCCGCATTCTGCTTCGCGAGCGCGACAAACCCGGCGGCCTAGCGTCGAGGTTGATTGAGCAGGACGGTTCTGCCTCGACCACGGCTACCACGTCTTGCTCGAAGGCATCCTGCACACCAGCCGCTACCGCGACATGCTCTCCCGGCTTCGCGATTGGACCGCCCCGAGTCTCGTGGAGTCCTCAGACTGTGACCAGGGCTTGCTGGTCGGGCTGGTTGTAAGCGTAGAACATCGATTCGTATTCGGCCGGCGGCAGGTAGTTCATGGCGGAGTGCAAGCGCCGGTGGGGTTGTACCAGTCGACCCATTCAGCCGTGGCCAGTTCTACCTGGGCGAGGCTGTGCCACGGCCGCCTCGGTTTGATCAGTTCGGTCTTGTACAGGCCGACGGTGGATTCCATCAGCGCGTTGAGCGGTGGGTGAGGCCTTCGGCGACCCACATGTCGAGGGCGTCGCCGACGGTGCCGATGGAGGCGTCGATGCCGGCGTCGACGAGGTGGGTGGTGAACCGGAACGACGTGTACTGCCCGTCGACCCGCGGTCCGAGTGGTGGATCAGCTGTCCGTCACGCACGTCGCGTGACCAGATCCCGTACTCGAGGGCGCCCAGGACGAGGTCGGTGTTGCACCGGTCGGAGGTCTTCCAGCCCACGATGCGGTTGGCGAACGCGTCGCGGACCGCGGCCAGCCACAACACGCCGTCACCGCAGGCGATGCGGGTCGCGTCGGCCACCCACAGCCGGTTCGGTGCGTCGGCGGTGAAGTTCCGGTTGACCAGGTCCGGCGCCGGTTCGGCCTTCGGGTTCTGCTTCGTGGACCCGCCGCGCCAACCTCGGCGCAGGAACGCGCCCTGCAGGTCGTGTTTGCGCATCAGCCGCTCGACCCGTTTACGGCCGACGCGGATGCCCCGGCGGGCGAGGGTGGCGTGCACACGCGGGCTGCCATACGTCTGCCCGGACCGGTCGTGGATGTCGACGATCTCCGACAGCAGCCCGCGGTCCTCTACCTTCCGCGGGCCGGGCGTGGTCTCGCGGGCGGCCCAGCCGTAGTAGGTCGACGGCGCGATGTTCAGGACCCGGAGGACGGGCTCGACCCCGAAGCGGTCGCGCAGCTCGCTCACGAGCGTCATGACCGTCGCCGGGTCGGGTCGAGTTCCGATGCGAAAAAAGCGGACGCGGCCTTGAGGATCTCGTTGGCTCTGCGCAGCTCAGCGACCTCTTTGCGGAGCCGGCGCAGTTCCTCGGCCTCGGCGGTGGTGGGCTGGTCGAAACGCTCACCGTGATCAGCCTGGTCCTGGCGGATCCAGTTGCGCAGCGCCTCAGGATGCACTCCGAGCTGCTCGGCCAGACGCTTGATCACCGGTTTGGGGTCGGACTCCCGATAGAGCCGCACGGCACGCTGGCGCAGCTCGTCCGGGTACTTACGAGGGGAAGGCACGAAAACCTCCTGGTCAGGGCCTATCAGACCATGATTTGAAAGTCTCCGAGCTACCGGGGGAACCTCAACCCGCTCCACGGGTGTGCGGACGAAGGCCGACGGGATGGCTGGGAGGCGCAGCAGGGGAGAGTCGGCGCTGGCCGCTCGGGACGAGGAAAGTCAAGCGCCGTCGGTGAGACTGCCAACGGATCTTGACGTCCATAGCGGATGGCAAGGTCGGACAGGGTTCTCTGGTCCAGATCGCACCCGGGACCCGCCCACTGCCGTGACGGCGACCCTTCTGCCCACCGTGCAGTCCGACATGCCACCGCCGAGGCGTCAGGAAGATGGCGTTGAGCAACACCGGGGCGACAAGGAAGAGTAGGTACCGCGCCGACCGTACGACTGTCCTCAGCGTCGCCATCGGCGGGTCAATTCCGAGAATAGACGGAAACGGCGGGTCTTCTTGTCGCCCTGCTGGCGGAATAGGGCTGATTCCCTGTCCTCGTCGTAAGTTCCAGAGATCGGAGGCTCGGAGTCCGTATCCAAAGTGGGGCTCCAACTATCACTCGCTCAAAGTGTTCTTGGAACCTGTGTCTCGTAGACCGGAGGTCCGCATCATAGAAGACCTCCATAAACCACTCGCCTACCTCGCTGACATGGCCGTACGTGAATCCGCGGCGCCAAGGTTCGGCGAGGGTTGCGCCATCACTCTCGGGTCCGTGTTGGCCTTGAAAGCCGCATACATTGATTGCCTCGATAGCAAGATCGAGCGGGCTTTCGCTGCCATCGGTGGCCTTGCAGCGGTTAAGGACGAATCTAGACACTTCTGGCGCACTTGAAGAGGACCACCCCATTGCTCTAGGCGTCGAATCCGCGACTACATCAGCCAGATTGGAGAAACTTCCGAACATGCATACGGCTACTCGCGTTCCGTCCGAACTTGTCGTGGTGGTAAATGCGGTGATCATCGATGCTGACGACCCCTCCATCTGGTCGACAAAGTCGGAAAGAACCAGCGTGCCTCGTCCGCACGCAAACTGGGCGGGAGGCGGCGTCACGAAGTCGGAGACAGCCAGGGATCCGATGGCGTGCTCCAACCTGATCGCTCTATCATGGCGGCTGGAGGGTCGCGGGCGAACTTCCCGTTCGATTTGCGGCAGAAATGGCCCCTGGGGACTCTTGATTACTGTCTTCCTGAGAGGGTCGAGGTCGATGTTATTGTCCTCGGCTACTGCACTCACCCGTCGTTCCGACCAATAGAGATACTTCCGTATACTCGCCAGTTCGCCCACGTCCAGCAGCATAGTAGGCGCGGTCAATGGCGGTGAGTTGGTCGGTCCGTCCGCTCGCCGCAGACTCAACGAGCCGGGGTAGTCATCTTTGTAAGCTCCTGACTATCCACCGTGATCTCGCCCTGATAAGGCCTTGCCTGAGTGCCCTGTTGATGGTTGCCGGGCGAGTAGGTATGCGCGAGCGCAACGAGGCGGTCTGGCATGGAACCATGCAGGGGTGCAATCGCGGAGGCTGTCGACCCCATAAGGCGACCTTCGATGTCAGCCATGCCACGCCGTGAGTGGCTGGTCGGCATGGGTGAAGCGTTGGACGATCACGCTTCCCGGTCGTTCCTGGCAGCGATCCAGTTGGGTGACGTCTGCAGCGGGACCGTGATGGAGGCGACCCGCTCTCATGGGCTGGTGGTGACCCTAGACGGTTTCCGCGCGCGCCCGCTGGGCGTGGTGGGGTCGTTGGACCTGTCCTGGCGGCAACATCCTGCCATGAAGATGGGTCAGCGAATTTACCGCTGAGGTGATCGCGGTTGACCTGGATGAGGGCTATGCCCGGCTGTCAATGGCTACCACGGAGAACCCGGAACTCTGGGCGTTCCTCAATGCTCGCTGCTGCAAGGTCCTGCCCGTCGATGAGTGGGTCCGGGTCCACCCGGGTGCGGGTCGACAAGCTTGCGCCGACCATCTCCTCCGCCGCAAAAGCCGGCGGCGCGCAGGTGGCGCGTCAGCGGGCTCCAGCCGGGTGGGGCGTTTCCGAGCCGCCATGGACACTCCGGCTGGACGAGGACACCGAGGCCGCGTTCGGTGAGGTAGGGCGCGGGGGCCGTCGGCGCGTTCGAGCTGGACCCGGGAGCACAGCACCCTGCGTCGATGGCCGCGTCGGCATGTACATCGGCAGTGACCGTCGTGGCCGCCAGGACCCTATCCATGCGCCGAGGAGCAGCGACATCGCCAAGGTCGCCCCCGCCAGCAGGTGGAGTCGGCCGATGTCTGGCATCCGCAGACCAGCCGTGGCGGATTAGTTGCATTTTCTATGCACGGTAGCTGCACTTGGAAAATGGGTTCCTGAGGCTGATCACATATCGGAACGCCTGCCCAGCTAACACTTTTTTCGCGGGCCTTACTCATACGTTCCTCTGTCTTATTCCGATTTTCGACGGCAACCTGGCGCTGATTGGCAGGCGGTACGATACTGCAGAAAGTTTGGGCGCGGCATATGCGAGAGCTATGAGCGGAGGTGCCGGCATAAGTAGGGCCATAGCGCCGGTGATATAGAGCCACGCTGGTGACGGATGCTGCCAGGCATCTACATGAGTACTGGCAACCCAGCCTGCATAGATAGCTCCGATCGCGGAGTAGGCAAGTGAGCCCGCAGCTCCGATGAAGACGGCGTCCGTAGTCGCTTTCGACATGTCCTCATTGGCACCATCATGTCGCTTCTTCCAGGCCCTGCGAGTCTTCCAAATTAGCACTATCAGGGAAATCGCTGGAGGGTACAAGGAGAGGATGTAAACAGCCCAACCAGGCGGCGTGGTGTACCAACTCCTCAAATAGCCATAAACCGTTACAGACAATAGGACGGTGGTAACTCCAATTATCCCGTACACCATGAGTGACACAATTGCGCCGAGCCTCTGTAGGGCAAGTCGTGTCACCGACTTGTTTAAAGTTCGATACGCAGCCTCACCCTTGTCGACAATGAGGTAGGAAGCGAGCAGCCAGGCGATTCCACTGATTAGTGCAACCGAGCCGAGGCCCAGCAAGCCGCTGGCGATGACACTTTCTGTCCAAGCCCTCTTGCAAGCCGTTGGCTCTGTATCTCCTGTGACAAGACCAAACAGATAGCTCGATAGGCCTAGCACCATGAAGGACGCGCAAAAGAGGCCGAGGGTCCGTATCGCCATGGATCCGCGACGCCGATCGCTCAAAAGGACGACTATCCCCGCGAACACAAACCCCGCGAGAACTGCGGAAAGTTGGGAGTTTGCGGCAGCCGACTCAACCGGACTCCAGTCAGCGGTCGGGCAAGATGTGGGATTCATATGGCTACCTACAGTTCAGCTCGCTCGCCCGGTGCGTCAGGTTCCTCCGGCTGCTCGCCAGATGTTTCTTCCGGTTGCGGCTCTTCCTGTCTAGTCTCTCCATACGAAAGCATGAGACCGAGCAATAGCAGAAGTATGAAGTAGCCGACGAGGTATGCATGAACCACAGTGGTCGATGGCAGGAACTCCGGCGACCTAGTGCTTATGTCCCCTGACAGAAGCGCTGCAAATACGCTGGCTGCCAAAACAGTAAGGGGGGCCGCCAACTGGAGCTGGCTTGAGTACGTTCGCCAAGGCACCCTTCGGGCTCTTGGTGCCAGCGAGACTGAGAGGATAGCCGGTAGGGCGATGGTTAAGGCAATGCCAAGCCCCGGCAATGAGACGTCGCAAGATCCGACCACTCGAGCGCGAGCGGAGGTAATGTCAGACGCTCCAGTAACGATGTAGTAGAAGGCAAGGGTAGGGACCGCGACCACCGTTACAAAACGTGCCGCCGCAAGTACTGCTCGATCCACGACCGTTCGCTGCATCAGCACTGTTACGCCCTGGAAGAGCATAATTACAGCCAAGCCAAAAACCACACCGTCGATGATCGCTGCGGTTGCGGCCCTCGGCCTTGCTTGGCCAGCGGTCTCACCTGCCAGAACCGAGTAGAGCAACGTTGTAATGACTAATGCGACGAACGCAGCGAAGAGGGCTAGGAGCTCGCCGCCTCCCCCTCGCATCGGCCGGCTCGGCAAGTAGCTACGGGCAGGTGTCAAGAGAAAGACCATTGCCGTGAAGGCAAAACCAGCCAAGACTCCGCTCATTTGCGAGTAAAAGCCCGAGATGACAGCAATATCTATCAGGGCTGGGCACTCAGCACTGGACATAACGACACCTCAAGGCGTTAATGGCACCGAGACACGTTCCGGACAAGCGCAAACCCTAACGAGGGGCTACGACCTTCGATCTAGGTTGCTTGAGATTGCGCAGTGTAGAGAGCGATGCGGTTGTGCGGCGCCTACCCAGACGCGGTTTGCGGCGCGGGTACCGCCTAGACCGCGGGGATGCGGTGTTGGCCGGCCGCATCCTGGATCTAGGCAGCGGAGTCGCCGCGGTGGCATCACGTATTGCCCATGCGGCACAAGTTGCGAATGCAGCAAGCAGGACAAATGCAGCGATGGCAATTACATAGAGCGTCACGCGGGCCGGCTTATAGGCTTCCGGCTGTGCGGCGACGAACGAAGCCAGAAAGGCTGCGGCTACGGCGATGAGTAGCCCGGCGTGGGTGGTCGCCGCCGTGGCTATCAAAGGCTTTTGGCGATGTTGATCATCGCGGTTCGTTTTGGTAGTCAAATAAGCTACCGACGACACCATAAGCAGAGCGACCACCAGAGCTATCCCAAGTTGGTAAGGCGACGGTTGCGCCGTTGCCTTCGTCTCAAGGACGGAGAGCGCATTCATCAGCCGCAAATGAACGATGGCGGGGCCGACTATCACAACGAGAACCCGGCCGAGGCGGATCATCTCGTTGAAGTCCCGCTCAGTAGCCATAAGAGTCAAGGCGAAGAAGAGTGTCAGAACAGATAGCCCGAAGGGTAGGCCGATGATAACTATGCCCGTATTCGCCCGCGCCGTTGCATCCCCCTCTCCAGTTAATAAGGCATAAAGGACGGAGATCAGCACGAGGGCGGCGAAAGCAGAGAAGAGCGTGACCGAGATTCGTCGGCCGAGGACGTCCGCACTGCTCGTATTCGTCCTACGTCGATCGCTGCCAAGATAGTTCGCTAGGCAGACGAACGCGAACCCTGCGAGGAGGCCGGCGACCTGCGCGTACGCTCCGGCAAGAGCTTCTGTCTGCATCTTCGATGGGTCCATTTGAAGATCCCCTCCACCACACGGCAAGATGTCCAACTCAAGCGGCGTAGTACCACCGTTCGCAAAACCGAGTGAGCAGCAGAAGCAAACCGAGACATCCGGGGAGTCTTGATCTTGGGAGTCATGACAATGAATCGAGGGGTGCCTTGTGCGTACGTTACCGTCGCTTCCTCGGGCAGGCTTCGTCCAGAGCGGACAGACGCCAGGGATGATCGGGCTGCATGAATGGACGGACGTCGACGCTGACTTGACGTAGCAGACGCCCCAGGGAAGCCGTTAATACCGGCACTCTGCCAAGAAGTGCAACAGGACGGCCACCGAGGGACGGCGATTGGCTGGGTCCTCGCGTCCCCGTTGCAGTGCCCGCCCTCGTCAGGGCCCTCGCGCCAGCCGTTTGACCGGGCCGGCAGCCCTGCTATCCCCACGGACTGCTAACTTGATCTTTAACCCGTGCGGCCTGGCCGGGGAGTGGTGGAGGCCTTCGGTTTCGTTCTCGCGCGTGGGCTGATGTGCACGTCGTGGCGTGGGGCGGGCTGTTTGTTGCGTCGACCTGGTGGTCGTCCGGGGCTTGGGTGGGAAGGTTTCGGTGCGCTGGCCAGGCATGCGGTCTTGGCGCGGAGGTGCCGGAACCCTCGCCGGACGCGGGCCGGTGAGAGGCGCTCGGGTGGTGTCGGTTTCTCCCAGGGACGGCGTAGGTCAGCTGTCAGGCCGCGGGCCAGGCGTAGCTGCGCGTAGACGGCCAGAATGGGCCAGGTCCATCGGTCGGCGGCTTGTGGGGTGCGGATCTTCGGGCAGGTCCAGCCGAGGTCTGTTTGAGCAGGCGGAAGGTGTGCTCGACGGCGAAGCGGCGCAGAAACGCCTGCCAGAGCCGGTCCACGTCGACGGCGTCGCGGCCGTTTCGGACCACCACAGCCATACCGGTTTCGGGATCGCGCCGCTGGGCAGGTGATTCACCTCGAGCCGGATCACGGTGCCTTCGCTGAGCGGCAGATCCCCCGTTTGGTCGATCCAGGCGTTCCGGTGCGTCAGCCGGGGGTGCAGCCGATTCCAGGCGGGCGATGGCAACACCGTAGAGGCGGGTGTCGGTCACCGTGGTCACGTCGGGCGTGCCCCAGATGGCGAGGTCGCCGAAGATGAACTCGCCGCCGTGGCGGCGGCATTCCCGTGTCCTCTGCCTCAGGCCGGACGGGCGTGCGCAGCCGTACTCACCGCCGCAGCGCGTCGAACTCGACGTCCTCAGCATCGAGCGACTCGTGCTGCGAGTCACCGACGCCGGCAACACCAACAACAGCGATCACGCCGACTGGGCCGACGCCAAGGTCATCCGCCTTCCGGGAAAGCTGAAGATCGCCGCGCGCGGGGAGCCAATCCGGTCCTTCCCGCCCGCGGTACTGCTGCGCGTCCAACGGTTTCGCCTGCTGACCTCTGAGGTCGCCGTACGACGGTCAATCCGCCACAGTCGGTTGCCAGGACCCCTCGCTGCGAAATCCGAGATGACCGACTGGCGGCTGATCTTGTCCTACCCGCGGGATAGGTTTCCCGCCGTGTTGGACGACCTCTCGGCGGTGGACTGGGCCACGCTCACACATGCGTACGGGCCCGCTGATGACGTGCCGGACCTGCTCCGTGGCCTGGCCGGTGGCAGCGACAAGGCGCTGTCCAGCCTCTACGGCAACATCTGGCATCAGGGCACGGTTTATGAGGCGACGGCGTACGCGGTGCCGTTCCTGATTCGCATCCTGGACGCGCCAGCCGCCGGCCCGGTCGGTGTTCTAGGCTTGCTCGCCTCGATCGCCGAGGGCTCCTCGTACATGAGCGTCCATCGGGAACTCCTGCCCCGATCCGAGCGCGACACCGCCGAGGTGCACGAGCAGATGGACGCCGAACTCGGCTGGGTCGCAGCCGCCGGTCGGGCGGTCGCCGACGGGACACCCGCCTACCTGCGGCTGCTCGCCACGCATCCCAAGGAGGACGTACGCGTTGCCGCCGCACACCTGATCGGTGTCCTTGGCCCGGCCGGAGCGGACGACGAAGGGGCCGCCGGGCTGCGCCGCGCCGCCGCCGGCGACCGGAACGACCTGGTCCGGGCGGCCGCCGTGCTGTCCTTTGCCGCCTTCGCCGGACCGGTGACGGAGTCGCTCACCGACCCGCTGCCCCTTCCGCGCCTGGCCGCCGCGATCGTCACCGCCCGCCGCGCCGTCGAGGACGGTGCCGAGACTCTGCCCGAGGCGATCACTCTGCTCATCGAGCGGGATGCGCCCGACTGCCTACGGCTGGCCGAGCGGCTGCCGATCGGCGTGGACAACGCCCTCGCCTGGGTGGCCGAGGCGATCGCGCCGCACTGGGCAACGCAGATCCGGCTGCTGGCCGCTTGGCTGCGCCACCCGGACGGTACGGTCCGTGAAGCCGCTGCCCACGCCGTCGCCGTGCCACTGCACGC
The DNA here is from genome assembly GCF_040642675.1 of Micromonospora sp. NPDC047738. NCBI lineage: Bacteria > Bacillati > Actinomycetota > Actinomycetes > Micromonosporales > Micromonosporaceae > Micromonospora > Micromonospora sp. NPDC047738. The sequence goes on along the minus strand of NZ_JBEYSO010000018.1, from coordinate 85,995 downwards.
CTGGCGGCCTGCCGCTGGCGCGCTGGTGCCGGCGCTGATCGCCGCCCAGCAGGATCCGGCCGAAGCGGTGCGCCTACGCACGCTGCGGCACCTGGCCGGCGCGGGCCGGGCCGCCACCGGCGCCTCCGAACTGTTGTGGGCCGCCGTCGAGCGGGGCCCCGTGGGCAGCGAAGACTCGGCGTGGGCGTCCGAGCGGACTCTGGGCGCTGCCGCGCTCACCGCACTTAGCCGGCTACGAGATCCGCGCGCCGACGCGTACCTCGCCGCCCGGCTCCGCGCGCGGCCGCTGCGCCTAGCCCAACTGGCGGACGCCCTCTCGGCGCTCGGCCCGTGGGCCGAAGCGTGCCGCGCAGTGATCGTCGACGCTGTCGAGGCGGCCGATGCCGGCTACGACCGCGCCCGGCTGATCCGGGTTGCCGGCAGAGTCGGCGCCGACCCGGCCGCGCTGGTGCCGGTGCTGCAGCGGCAGGCCGCGGAGCACCCCTACTCGGCGGCGATGCTTCTCGGCGACCTCGGGCCGGCCGCCGCCGCAGCACTGCCCGAACTGACCGCCCTGCGCGCGAGCGACGACGCCGACCGGCAGCGGATCGCCGCCCGGGCATTGTGGTGGATCAGCGGCGATCCGGACGACCTGCTGGGTGTGCTGCGTAACCAGATACGCGACCGCCACTCGCTGGAAATCCTGGCCGAGGTAGGACCACACGCCGTCGAGCTCGCCGATCTGCTCCCGCCGATGTTCGACAGCGACGACGAGTGGCGGGCGATCCACGCGGCCATCGCGTACTGGCATATCACCGGCGACGCCGACCCGGTCGTGCCGACGCTGGTGCGCTACACCGAGTGCTGCCCATGGGGAGTACTGGCGGTCCGAGCGCTGGCCGACATCGGACCGGCGGCGACCGCCGCGATTCCGGTGCTGCGGGCACACGCCGAGTCACCGTACCGGCAACTGCGGTGGCGTTGGGGCGCCGAGGATAGCCTTGTCGCCGAGGACGAGGGGTGGGCTGCGGTGTGCACATACGCCCTCGCCCGGATCCAGGGCGCGGAAACCGGTGACTGGCCGGACGTGCTGCTCCCCGAGCCGGCCCATCAGCCGTGAACGCCAGCGCGGCCACCCGCAGCACCGGATGGCCACACTCAAATGCAGTCACGCGAGTTCTCGGACGTTGGCGGGGTGCTGCGCGTCAGTCATGGCCACGACGTCGGGGGTGGGCCAAATGCGCGACGACCGGCCCGCACAGCCAGAGTGGCGAGGGCAGCGTTGGCGCCACCACCAATCACAGCGCCGATACCGAACGGTGCCACTCGACCGAGAACGATGATGCCCTGCTTGGTCCCGTACTTCGTGACGAAGTGTTTCCCCAAGATCTTATTGATCTGACGCAACGTCTCGGCAGGCACCTTGGCGACAACCTGGCGTCCCCAGTGTTGCCCCGTACGCTCCGCGACCTTGGCAATGGTGGCGGAGCCGGACCCGCCGAGCATGATTCCCATCACGATCGTTCGGCGGCGCTCGATCTCGTCGATGGGGACCCCGTGGACTTCGGCGATCGAGAGCGCGAAGAGGGCGCTCAGCTCAAGAGATGAGAGAACCTCGCCAGCAGACAGTGCCAGTGCCACGCCCGTGCCGACACCGGGCGCGGCTGCAGCTCCTCCAACTGCAGCACCCGTCCCGGCCAAGGCGCTGACGTACATCCGCTCCAGATTGCGGATCACCTCTGCTGGTGTCGCCTCTGGGTTCCGCTGGCGGGCCCGGGCGATATTCTTGCGCACCAGTGGGCTCTGGATGGCGATTGCCTTATCCAGGAGGTCGAGGACACGCTGCCCACGTACGGCTGCTTCCGGAACCGGTCCGTCGAGGGCACCTGTTGCCATGCCTTGAACTCCTTACGTCATCGCGTCCCAACTGAGTCTCCAATTCGACCAGCCGAGCGGACCTTGCGCCAGATCGTCGAACGGTGGACGCCGCACTGGCGAGTTGGTTGATTGAGACGCCTGCGGCGCGGGCGGTTCGAACAGCGCCCACCTGGGACGCAGTCGACCAGGCCGCTCTGTGGCGCGGGGCCACCGCCGGACCTGAATTATGTCCATAACGTACAGACGATCACGCGGCGGCCCCGCCACGTCTATCCGCTCCAGCAGCGGAGTCTCGAACGGCGGCTGCCGAACCAACGTTCTTTCGGCGATGTCGTGGTGGCTGATTCGGGCGCTGACCCGGCAATACCAGCGTGAGGCCCTCACCGACGCCGAGTTCGCCGCCGAACTGGCGAACTCCACCACACCGATTAGGTCACTACTGTGCCCCGGACGATCTTCGCCCGTCGTGATCATTCCGCTGGCGGGCTACGTCGAGTAGCTGGTCGAGGTCGGTTCGCGGCCGCCCGGTCGCCATCGCGAGCACCCCGAGCGGGTCGGCATGTCCGCGACCGGTCAGGTCCTCGAAGACCGTGAGCAGGTCGGACTCGAAGCCGCCCGCGGTCGTACCCCGCGCTTTGGCCAGTTTGGCGAGCCGGCCTTCGATATAGCGGCGCACCATCACCTGGGACGCCCCGACACTCGGCATTTCGTGGGCCTCGGCGACCATGTCGTCGACCTGCCGGCCCATCCGGTGCAGGACCGCCGACGTGACGCCCCATTGGCGGATCTCGGGTGCCGCGTCGTAGGCCAGGCGGATGATCACCTCGTCCGGTCCGCTGATTTCGTGCGACCCGCCGTCGTTGTACCAGCGGGCCGTGATGACGTAGCCCTCGTCCTCGCGGGACAGCTCAACGGCCCGGTCGCGGTTCTCCTGGGACATGCTTTCCTGTCTTTCCGGCGCCTCGTGGGCGCCTGTTCCCCGACCGCGGTGGCGGCCAACTACCTGCGTTGCCCGAGTCAGGGCGTGGGAGTGGCCGCGCTGAGGACGCTGCCGAAGAACACCATGACGGTGAAGATGATCATCGGGCCGACGAAGACGTAGCCCAGGACGAGACCGGCGACGGCCATGCCGTGCCCCGACCGCGTGCCGTCGCGCGTTTCCCGCATGGCGACGTGGCCGAGGATGACGGCCAGGACGCAGGGCAGCCCGAACAGACACCACCCGCCGAGCACGCCCAGGATCCCGAGCACTAGCGACGCCGCGGCCATGCCCGACGCCAGCGGCGGCTGCACGGCGACCGGCCGCACAACCGGCGGAAAGGCCGGGTACGGCACCGCCGAGACCGGCGGGTACGCGCCGCCCGGTGTAGACACCGGCGGGTACGGCCCGCGAACAGCGGACACCGGCGGATACGGCCCCGGCAGAGAGGGGATCGGCGGCTGCGGGCGGGTGGGGTCGACGCCTGGCTGCGGGTAGGTCATCGTTCGGGTTCCGTTCCTTTTTCGAGTTGGGTGAGCAGGGCGCTCACCTCGTTGTGCAGGCGACGCAGCTCGGCGGCCGTGGGCGCCAGCTCGTAGCAGTGGTGGTGGGCGGCGGCCGACAGGGCCGCCCAGGTGAACGCGACCTGACGGGCGACCTGGCCGCCCGGCCCGAGCCGGCCGCGCAGCATCAGCTGCTTCGCCCGGCCTTGCCGGCACGCGGCCACGGTCGGCTTGACCCGCCGCCAGTAGGCGTCGACGCCACCCTCAAGGGCGAGCCGGATCAGGCAGGCACACGCCCGCGGCCACCAGCCGGCGGTCACCGCGGCCGCGCCGAGCCCGCCGGAGCCGCGCAGCATCTGGTCGGCCGCCGCCAGGCAGCGCTGCGGCGTCGGCGCGGTCACGACTGGACCTCCCCGCGACCCGCGCGAGGCGGCGGCAGGACCTCCGTGAGGTGGCGGACGTCCGCGACCAGGCCGGGCAGGTCAAACAGGTACGCTCCGTGCACGCCCTCCTTGCAAGCCTTGTACGCGCCCACCGCCCGGGACCCGTGCCGCCGGCTCAGATACCCGAGCACGTCGGCGCCCCGGTCGGGGTCATCGAACAGCGCCAACGCGAGCGTCGTGGTCAACCGCCGCGACGCAGCCACGACGGCCGCCTCGATGTCGTCGTGTGGCACACCCCGGGCCACCCGCCGTCGCCACACGATCTGGTGGCAGGCCGCCTCGATCGCTGAGCGGCACAGCTCGGCCACCACCGGCCCGCGTACCTCGGAGGCGATCTCCTCGTTGCGGGCCAGGGCGTGTGCGTCGTCCAGGTAGCGGCGTACCGGGTTGGAACCGGGACGCAGGGTCACCACGGACCGTTCGGCGCGGGTCACCTCGATGATGCGGGACTGACCCAGGTCGAGCCGGCCGAGGGCGTCGGGCAGCCGGGTGTCGTGGGTGAACACGACAACCTGCCGCTGGTCGGCCAGCTCGGCGAGCACTCGCGCCAGCCCGTCCACCTTGGCCGGATCCATGCTCTGCACCGGGTCGTCGACCACGATGAACCGGAACGGGCTCTCCGGCGCGCAGCCGCGCGGCAGGAACGTCGCCAGGCCGAGGGCGTGCATTTCACCCTGGCTCATCACCCCGAGCGCGGTGCCGTTGTCGGCGCCGTCCACGCTGACCGGGATCACCACCCGCCGCCGGGTGTTCGTACCCTCCAGGGTCATCGCGCCCAGCTCGACGTTGCTCTCCTGCCGCAGCTGCGCCCAGATCCGCTGCGAGTGCTCCGCGAACGGCGCCACCCGCTGGTTACGCAGCTCCGCCCCGGTCGCCTTCAGCCACGCCCGTGCGGCCTTCACCCTGGCGAGGGCGGATTCCCGCTCCGGCAGCGCCCCGGCTGCCGCGATCCAGGAGCGCAACTCGCCCGCCGCGGCCTGCCAGCCGGTGTCGCGCTGGCGGAGCAGACCCTCCGCGTACGCCTGCGCGGCCTTCGCCGCCGCGAGCAGCGCCGGGTACCGGGCGGTCAGGTGGTCGGCGAGGTCCTCCGGCCCGCCCGGCGCCAACCGCAGCGCCGCCACGGCCGCCCGCAGCTCACCGACCGGGACTCCGGCGGCGTCGCCGTCGGGTACGTCGAGGTCGTCGATGAGGTAGTGCGCCCGCTGCAGCATGGCGGTCAGCCGCGCGGCGGCCGCCTGGGCGGCCAGGGTGCGGTCGCGCAGCTCCGACAGCGACGCGTTGGCGCTGGCCCGCCAGTCGCCGTCGAGGCGGCCGGTCGCGCAGACCGGGCACAGCCCGTCACCCCGGTCGTCGTGGTGCTCGATGGCCAGCCGGAGCAGCTCGGCGCTGCGCAGCGACGCCCGCGACCGGCCGCCGTCGTGCCAGCGCGCCTCGGCGGCCGCCTCCCACAGCTCCCCGGCGAGCCGGGTCACCTCGTCGGCATCGGGCAGCTGCATCGCCACCAGCCGCCGGCACAGCAGCACCGCCTCGTCCGCGGTGGCCTCATCCGGCTCGTCGAGGATCGCCGCCAGCGCCGCCAGGTCGGGGCGCGTCACGAGCAGTGCCGCCGCCCGGCGCGCCCGCTCGTCGGGTACCTCGGCCAGGGCGGCGGCGAGGGTGGCGCGCTGTGCGCGTACCTCCTTGATGGCGGCGTCAAGGGGGCGCGCGGCGGCCATCAGCCGGCGGTCGGCGTCGGTGATCGCCTCCAGGCCGAGGATCGCGGAGATCGCGTCGAAGAGCTGGCTCTGCGTGCCGGCGGTGAGCCGGCCCAGCTCGGCGGCGGTGAGGAACGGCCGGTACAGCTCCAGCGGTCGGGTCAACCCCAGCTCGGCGAGATCCTTGTGGCTGCCGTGCCCGCTGGTGACGCTCACCTCGGCTTCGCCCAGCTCAGCTTCGGACGGCCATTCGCGGACCACGCGGGTGGGCGTGGCGACCCCGTCGACTCGCAGGTCGACGGCGATTCGGCACGGGTCGCCGGCGTGCAGGTTCCGCCACCCGGTCCTCCACACGCTGTTGCGGTCGGCCCAGCGGGCGCTGTCGCCGGTCAGGGCCAGCTCCACCGCCTCGGCGAAGCTGGACTTGCCGGAGCCGTTGCGGCCCACCACCACGGTCAGCCCAGGGCCGGGCTCGATCGCCAGGGTGCGCTCCGGGCCGACGCCGCGGAAACCGGCGACGGTGACCGACGAGAGCCAGATCCGCTCCCGCGGCTCATCCGCCGCCGTGCGCTGCGGTGCGAGGGTGGTCGGCTCGCCGCCGAGCGCGGCGGCCAGATCGGCCTCGCCGCTGAGCGCGGCGAGGACCACCTCGGCGGTGTCATCGGGTACGTGGTCGGCGGCGAGCCGGTCGAAGATCAGCTCGACCAGGGGTTCGGTGCGGTTCATCAGGACCTCCGCTGATGCGGCTGGGGAGGGCGTACGGTGCCGACGGTTCCGGCCCGGGCCGGTCCGCTGGTGGTAGTGGTGGTGCGACGAGGCTGTGGAGCTGATGCCGTGCGGCGTCAGCGGGCGGGGCGCCACTCGCCGCAGTTCTCGGAATTGAAGGCGTAGTCGGAGGAGCGGATGGTGACCTGCACGCGGCGGGCGCCATTGGTGAAGTAGTTGTCGATGATGTTTCCGGAGCTGTTCTGCCGCTCCCAGTAGCAGCCCTGGACGTCGTGGGTGACGTAGGTGCCGGGCTTGATTTCCTTGCCGACCCGGTAGGTGCCGGATCCGAACAGCCGGCCCTGAGCCTCCAGGTCGGCGTCGGCCTGACCGCGCTGCACGGCCTGCCGCCACTTCTTTGCGTGCGGGTGCTTGGGGCAGAGGATCAGCGCCGCGTTGATCTCAGGGATCTGCTCGCTGCTGGCGGCGAAGCCGGCCTCGGCGTAGACGTCCTCCGGATCGACGGCGGCGCAGATCTCGTACAGCGTCGAGATGTCCTGGTCGTCGTACTTCGAGACTTTGTAGGCCTGCTTCTCAACTGCCGTGACGATGTTCAAGCTGCCGATGATGTCGCAGGAACTCGGCTTGGCCGCCCAGACCTCAGCGAAGTCGGGCCAGCCGTCCTTACCGCCATAGACGGTGAAGAACGAGCCGCGCGACAGGCTGGCGGTGCCGCACTGCAGGTTGACCGGCGCCTGCTGGGGGATGTTCTTCGGATCGTCTGGGTAGGTGTCGCTGCTGTCGGGGATGCCGTCGCCGTCCCGGTCAGAGGGCGGAGTCGGGCTCGGAGTCGGGGAGGCGGTGACCGGCGGTGTGGGGCTGGCCGGAGGGGCAGCAGTCTTTTCCTCGGGAGCGCCGCCGCACCCCGCCAGCGCGACTGCCATCATGAGGGTGCCGAGTAGCAGAGTGCTGATGCTCGGCAGGCCGGGGCGTGCCCAGCCATGCGGCGAACGTGCCAAGGCCGCTGCCATGTGCTGATGGGTGGTGCGCATGTCATCTCCAGGCATGAGGTCTCGCAGGTCGGCATGCGACGCCGACCCGCGACGAAACTTGGTTTCACGTCGGGGAGGTAGGGCGGAGTTGATGCTGTGAAGTTGCTGTCGCGGGCGGGATCAGGCCGACGGAATACAAGTCACCTCGACCTCGACACCTTCGTTTCGGAGCGCCTTCATTGCCCGATAGAGCGCGACCTGGGCGAAGGTGAAGAGCGAGTCGACGGTGACTGCCCTTCCGCTGGCGAGGGCAATGGCGTAGATGACCTTGCGAGGACGGAAGTCCAGGTCGATGGTGCGACCCTGTTGGCGGGCCATCTCGACCAGTGCGGCTCGAGCATCCGGCTCGTATCGCAGCGCGTCGACGGACACCTCGCCTTGGGCGAACAGGTGGCTCAGTGGGGAGCTGCCCTTGGCTCGTTTGACGTGGATCAGCTCTCCGTCCGGTCCGAGCAGGTCGCAGGCCTCGATGCCGCGATGGTGCTGCGCCGTCCGCAGCAGGCGCCGATCTAGCAGAGTCAGACCACAGACCGAGGCGGCGTGGGCGTTGTAGTCCGCCTCTTCTGGCAAGGCGGCGGTCCACGCCGGCAGGGCGATGCTGGCGGGCCTAATCAACATCTGCTCTATCTCGTGGCGGAGGAACTCACGGTGCTGGTCGCCGATCTCGTACCAGCCGCCCTCATGCAGCAGGAGCTGACTCGTACCGTGTGCCAGCTGGGCGGTGATCCAACGGGACGCCGCCGTCGAGCCGAGCTCCTCCTCTCCAGCCGTGTCGGTGTAGAGAGTGATCCGACCGTTGCACAACGAAGCCCACCGCTCGCCATCGGGCACGTCGCTGGTCTGCTTGACGATGTCGGCGAGGGTGAGCTCCGACAGGCGTGCCGCTCGGAGGCCGGACTTGGGTACCCGGAGCTTGTACGACTGGATCCGCTCGATCTCGCCGAGGACCCGGCCGGGAACGCCCAGACCGATCTCATCCGGGTCGGGCAACCCGAGCAGTCGATCCAGCTGCTGCTCCAGCTCCGCCAGACGGGGATCTCGGGCTGGCACAGGACGGATCTGGGTGATGAACTCCAAATCTTCGAACGGAGGCTCCTGCCGGCAGACGCGATCGATTTCCCGCAGGTCAGCCAGAAGATTGGCCGGATCGACACCGAGGTGGATGCGTAGGGAATCGCTGCCCTCCACCGGCGTGGCCTTGCGGGTGGAATGGCAAGCGGTGAGGTTCATGTTGAAGGTCCGTCCGCAGACCTGACCGACGATCTCGCCCCACTTGTCGATCCCGTACATCCGAATGTGCTGACCGCCCGGCACCATGTTGCGGTCGACTCGACCGGACGTGCCGAACACCCGCCGGCGCACCTGCTTGATTTCGTCCGGCGCCAGCGAACGCACCGCGAAGCCGATCCCGAAACCAGGGTTGGCAAGGTCGAGGTCGATCATGTGCCGGCCGACTGTGCCGTAGGCAAGCGCGTAGACCTGATCGTCCACCGCGACGAGAAGCGCCGCACCGCCGCTGCTGAACCCTAGGTCGATCGTCTCTCCGGTCAGCGAAGCCAGCACGTCGCACCAGTCGGCCCGCTCGCGCGGCACCGTGCCGTGCACCAGCAGGGCAGACACGCCTCCCACCAGGCGTTCCTCAATGGTGAAGTCGTGCTTTTGCAGGTAGCGGCGATCCAATGCGTCGTAGAGACCCGCCACCGTCGGCGGTACCCGCTCCAGCTGATAGAGCGAGGTCGGGTAGGTGCCGGACGGCGGATCGGGCAGGTCCAGGTCGAACAGCGTCGGCGGATTGTTCGGTGGCCGAGTAGCGCCTTTGCGAGCGGTACGGTGAGTCGATCCGGTCCTGGTGGGCTGGTTCGCACTGCGCATGGCGATCCCCTCGCGTAGAGATTCGTGCTGGCGGTGATGCGGTGTGGACTGGGCCGGGGGCGGGCCTCGCGAGTCCCGCCCCCGGCGAGGCGAGGGTCAGCTCAGCGCGACCGTGACGCCGCCGGAGAACGGCGAGTCGTGCAGCTCGAGCTTGGCGAGCTTGACGTTCTTCGGGATGTCGAAAACGACCACACCGGTGACCTGGTTGCCGGGGTTGATGTCGTTGAGGAACGTCTCGGCGTTCTTGTTGGCGTAGATCGCGGCGCCGCCATCGGCCGAGTACTCGGTGCCGTCCGCGGCGTACGCCTTCTGGCTGCTGCCGTCGAACATCTGCGACTCCTTGCCGATATTCTTCACGTTGATCGTGACCAGGCAGAACTGGCCCTGCGCCTTCGCGCCGACCAGGTCGGTGCCGATCTTGGCGACGCCGCACTTCGACGACTTGACGGTGAACTCGAACTTCCCGTCCCGGGCCGGCTGGCCGATTTTCGCGGTCTTCGGCTTGTCGTCGCCCTTGCCGGCGCCGGCGTCGGCCTTGCTGCCGGTGCCCTCGTCGGTGCTGCCGGCGCCGCAGCCCAGCGCGACGAGGCCGGTAGCGATCAGAGCGAGGGTCGTGGTCTTGCGCATCGTTTTCCTCCTGCTGTGAACGTTGCGGCGTCAATGAGAGCATTATCTGTGAACACTGTCAACGCACATGATGCTTGACAGGTGTGACACACTCCGAACGTGCAGGAGACCCCGACCATCACGGCGGCGGAGATCGCCCGGCTCGCCGGGGTCGGTCGCGCCGCGGTCAGCAACTGGCGCAAACGGCACGGCGACTTCCCCGCCCCGGTGGGCGGCACCCCGGCGAGCCCCGAGTTCGACCTCATCCAGGTCGAGCAGTGGCTCCGCGACCAGGGAAAACTGCCCGAACTTGCCACCGCCGACCGGCTCTGGCAGCGCCTCGCTGCCGCGAGCCAGTCACCGGCCGCCGGCCTGGCCGCCGTCGGCGCCCTGCTCCTGGCTCGGCAACGCGGCAAACGCCCCGACCGATCAGCAGGTCCGCAGCTCACGCCGCTGCTACCCGACATCGACGCGCTCGCCGACGAACTCGGACCGCAGGGCGCCTTCGACGCGCTGTGGCAACGGTTCTCCGCCCCCGGACCCGGCCGACTCTTCGCCACCCCCGACGACCTGGCCGACCTCATGGTCGGGCTCGCCGGTGTCGGCGGCGGCTCCGTCCTCGACCCGGCCGCCGGTTCCGGCGCCGTCCTCCGCGCTGCCGCCCGCGCCGGCTGCACCTCGGCGCACGGGCAGGAGATCGACGAGGACCTTGCCAGGCTCGCCGGATTGTGGCTGGCCCTGCGCGACGTTCAAGGGGAGCTGTCCACCGGCGACTCACTACGTGCGGACGCCTTCGCCGGACGCACCTTCGACGCCGTGGTCTGCAACCCGCCCTTCGGCGCCACCAACTGGGGCGACGAGGAGCTTGGTCACGACCCACGCTGGATCGTCGGCACCACTCCGCGCACCGAACCCGAACTGGCCTGGGCCCAGCACGCCCTCGCCCACCTGCGCGCCGGTGCCCACGCTGTCCTGTTGATGCCACCCACTGTCGCCAGCCGCCGCGCCGGCCGGCGCATCCGCGCGGAACTGCTCCGTCGCGGCGCCCTACGCGCCGTTATCGCACTCCCACCTGGCGTGGCCGCGCCGCACGGCGTACCCCTGCACCTGTGGGTCTTGCGACGGCCCGCGCCTGAGGCTCCGCCACCCGCGCGAACGTTGCTGATCGACGCCGCCGCAGGCGATGTCGCCACGAACTACCCGCGGATCCTCGGCACGTGGCGGTCCTTTGCCGCCGCACCGGACGCCGACGTCGAGGAAGCCGGCTTCGCCCGGGCCGTCCCGGTGATCGAGCTGCTCGACGAAGAGGTCGACCTCACCCCCGCACGCCGCCAGCCCGCCGTCGGGGGCGAGGCCACCGGAGAGCATCTGGTACGCACCCAAGAGCGCCTGGCCGCCATCGTCGGCGACCTGCCGGCGATGATGCCGCAGGTCACGCCGGCGCCCGCCGAGCAGTCGTCCTCGCCGATCCTGACCGTCGCCGAACTCGCCAAAGTCGGCGCGTTGCAGCTGATCGGCCCGCTGCGCCCGACAACAGGCCGGCACACTGAAGACGAGCCGGAGACAGCCGACGAAACCGCAGTGCTCACCGCCCGCGACGTCGTGGAAGGAGCCGCTCCTTCCATAGGCAGAGTTGCGGGTCAACCCGTCCGGCTCGCCGAGGGTGACGTGGTGGTGCCGATACATGCCAGTCGACTCACCGCCCGAGTCATAACCGACGAGAAAGCCCTCCTGGGCCCGAACCTGTACCTCCTGCGGCCCAACCCTGCCGCGCTGGATTCGTGGTTTCTCGCCGGCCAGCTGCGCACCTCGGCGAACGAGAAGCAGACGTCGAGCCTGTCCGGGACATTGCGCTTCGACATCCGCAGAGCACAGGTCCGCCGGCTACCGCTGGACGAGCAGCGGATACACGGGGAGACGTTCCGGCGGCTGGACGCCTTTGAGTCGGCAATCCGACAGGTGGCGGAGCTCGGGGCGGAACTCGCCCAGCTGTCAACGGATGGACTGGCGCGAGGCGACCTCACGCCGGGCGCCCGGCGTCGAGACCAGCGCAAACCGCCGGACGGGCACTAGCCGCATGATCGTCCAACGTTGTACGGTCATGCGTCCGCCAGGTGTGGGGCCGTTACGGCGGGCAGCAACTGCAGACGGGTGTCATCGTGAGGGGGCGGGATGACGCTGGGCACCATTGGTGGCTTCGAGTTGATCAAGCCACTCGGGTCGGGCGGTATGGGCGACGTGTTCTTCGCCGTCTCCCCGACCGCCGACCGGGTCGCACTCAAGGTGATCAAGCAGCACCTCATCTCGGCGCCGACCGTCCGCGAACGGTTCGCCGCCGAGGTGGAAAGCCTCAAGCTGGTCTTCGGCTCCCGGGTGGCCCGCTTCGAGGACGCCGACCCCTACGCCGACCCTGCCTGGCTCGCGGTGGAGTACGTGCCTGGTGCCACCCTGCGCCAGCACGTCGACGCCCGGGGAGTGATGTCGCTGCCGGTGGCGGCCATGGCCGGCGCGATGCTCGCCGACGGGCTGGCCCGGGTGCACCAGGCCGGCATACTGCACCGCGACCTCAAGCCGCAGAACATCATCCTCAGCCCGGACGGACCGAAGCTCATCGACTTCGGCCTGGCGATCCTGATCGGACGAGACGAATACCTCACCCAGACGGGAGAGATGGTCGGCACGCCTGCCTACATGGCTCCCGAGCAGGTGCGCGGTGAGCGGGAGCTGACCGCGGCGGTGGACATCTACGGCCTCGCGGCGACCCTAGTCTTCGCCCTCACCGGGCACGGCCTCTACCCGTCGACGAACTCCTGGAACCTGCTCCTGCGCATCAGCGAGCCGACCGACTTGCCGGACCTGTCGGACGTGCCGGGCGAACTGATCGGACTGCTCGGCGCGATGCTCGCCTACGACCCGAGTGCGCGGCCCGCCCTCGACGACGTCCGCGCCCGCCTGCTTGCGGTAGCCACCACGACCAGCGGCAAGAGCATCCTCGACCTGCGGCACGAAGTCGCCGAGCTCACCTACGACGGCGGCACCGAGCTGGGCGTTCCGCCGGCCCTGCAGGATCCGAAGCAGGATCCGGAATCCGCCACCGTCGTCGAGGACGAGACCGGCCCCGAGCCGGATACCGCCCCGACCAAGGCCGACCCGGAACGAGTCGCCGACCAGCGCGTCGACGTCAGCTGGCTGGTCGACAAGATCCGCCGCCAGTACGCCCGCCGCTCGACCCTGTAGGAAGGCTCCACCAGATGACCACCTCCCAGGACGCCACCTTCGCCCCGGGCTCCCGCATCGTCGTACGGGACGAGGAGTGGCTGGTCCGCAGCGTCAAGACCGGCACGGCGGACGGCACCATGATCAAGGCCGTCGGCGTCTCCGAGTTCGTGCAGGACGTCGAGGCGACCTTCTTCACCGCCCTCGACGAAGACATCACGTCGCTGGTCCCCCAGGAGACGGAACTGGTCCCCGACCACTCGTCGCGGTTCCGGCAGAGCAGGCTCTTCCTGGAAGCGGTGCTGCGGCGCACTCCGCTACCCCGTACCGAGCGCGGTCTGGCCCTGGCCGACCGGTTCCTGCTCGACCCGCTGACCTACCAGCAGCGACCGGTCGAACTGGCACTGTCCGGCCTGCGACCGCGGATCCTGCTCGCCGACGTGGTCGGCCTGGGCAAGACCCTGGAAATCGGGCTGATCCTCGCCGAGCTGATCCGCCGGGGCCGGGGCGAACGGATCCTGGTCGTCTCCCCGCAGCAGGTGCTCGAGCAGTTCCAGCGGGAGCTGTGGACCCGCTTCGCTATCCCCCTCGTTCGGCTCGACTCGACCGGCATCCAGCGCATCCAGCAGGAGATCCCCGCCGGGCGGAACCCGTTCACCTACTTCAAGCGGGCCATCATCTCCGTCGACACCCTCAAGGACGCCGGGCAGTTCGGCCACCACCTTGACGCCACCACCTGGGACGTCGTCGTCATCGACGAGTCGCACAACCTCATCAACAAAGGCACGCAGCGCAACGAGCTGGCCCGCCGGCTCGCCGCGAAGACCGACGCGCTGCTGCTGGCCAGCGCCACCCCGCACAACGGCGACAAGGAGTCCTTCGCACAGCTGATCTCGCTGCTCGACCCGGCGGCCATCGCGAACGAGAAGGACTACGACGCCAAGGACATCGCCCACCTCTACCTGCGCCGCACGAAGATCAGCCCCGAGGTACGCGACCAGATCGGCGACCGCTGGGCCGACCGCGGCCCGTCCCAGGCGGTGCACTGCCAGGCCAGCCCGCCCGAGGAGCAGATCTTCGACGAGCTGACCGACGTGTGGCTGGCCGGCAAGTGGAGCGACGAGGCGATCACCGGCCAGCACCGGCTCTTCCCCTACACCCTGCTGAAGTCCTTCCTCTCCTCCCACCGTGCCCTGCACGAGACGGTGACCAACCGGCGCAAGAAGGCCACCGGCGCCGAGCGGGCGGCGCTGGACCGGCTCGCGGAACTCACCTCCGCGATGACCGACCGCGACTCCAGCAAGCTGCAGAAACTGGTCGAGGAGCTCAAGAAGATCGGGGTCGGTAAGGGCAGCGAAGCCCGGGCGGTGGTCTTCTCCGAGCGAGTGCCGACCATCAAGTGGCTCGCCGAGGTCGTCCCCGGCATGCTCGGCCTCAAGCCGAACGCCGTACGGGTCCTGCACGGCGGCGTCGCCGACACCGACGAGCAGAAGATCCTGCAGGAGTTCGAGCTGGCCGGCAGCGAGGTGCGGCTGCTGTTCACCGGCGACGTCGCCTCCGAGGGCGTCAACCTGCACCAGCAGTGCCACCACCTGATCCACTACGACATCCCGTGGAGCCTGATCCGCATCGAGCAGCGCAACGGCCGCATCGACCGCTACGGGCAGAAGCACCAGCCCCAGTTCCGGGCGCTCGTCCTCACCTCCGACCGCGAGGACGCCAGGGATGACCGGACGGTCTCTGAGAAACTGCTGAAGCGCGAGGAGGTCGCCCACCGCAGCCTCGGCAGCGTCGAGGCCGCCACCGGCCTCTACGACGCCAAGGCCGAGGAGGATCGGCTGGTCCGCGACCTGCTCAACGGCAAGACCGTCGACGAGTCCTACGAGGCCGTCCACGCCGAGATCGATGTGATGGCCGACCTCTTCGGCGAGGTGGGCACCGCCCCGGTCGCCGCTGATGTCGCGCGGGCCCGGGTGCCGAAGCTGTTCGACTCCACCCGCGACTTCGTCGACGCAGCCCTGTACGAGATCTACGAGGACCGGCCCGAGGACCACATCGACCTGCGCCGCGAGGACGAACTGCTGACCTTCCTCGCCCCCGACGACCTGGTCCACCGGCTCACCGACCTGCCCCGCTCCTACCTGCGCGCCCACCGCGAGGGTGAGGACCTGCGGCTGAAGGTCACCTTCGACCGCACGCTCGCCCAACGCAAGCTCGACCAGGCCCGGCAGAGCAAGACACCGATGTGGCCGGAGATCGCCTTCCTCAGCGACGTCCACCCGATGGTCGACTGGCTGGTCGACAAGGTGCTCATCCGTCTCGGCCGCCAGCAGGCCCCGGTGCTCACCGCCGACGTGACCGTCCCGACCTATTTGATCCAGGGCGTCTACGCCAACCGCCTCGGCCAGCCGACCGTGGTGCAGTGGATGGCCGTCTCCGGCCTGCCCGCGTCGCCGGAGATCCGGCCCATGGCCGAGGCACTCCGCGAGGCCAACGTCGGCCCGTCGATGGTCAACCGTGCGGAAGCGATCGCGGTCGAACCGCTCAAGCAGGTGCTGCCGCAGGCCGTTGAGGTGGCCCGGGGATACCTGGAGGGCAAGCGCGACGAGTGGGCCGCGGCCAACGCCGAGCCGTTGGAGAAGTACCGCCAGCAGCTGACCCATTTCCAGCAGGCCAGCATCTTCGACGAGTTGCCCGCGCCGCACCGCGAAAAGCGCCGCCAGCGCGTGCAGACCACCGTCCAGGAGCAGCACGACCTGCTCGACCGCCTGGAAACCGCCGGCGACCCGCTGCTGCGGGTGCTCGCCGTCCTCGTCCCGTCCCCGGAGAGTGCAGCATGAGTTTCGAGTCGCTGACCAACCGCGGCGAATACCTCTCCGCCCACTACCTCGCCGAGATCCTGCCCACCACCCTCAAGGGCGGCCTGCTCAAGCAGTGGTCCGAGGACGAGAAGGGCGGGCGTGTCACGCCCCGCGCCGGACTTCGCGGCATGCGCCGGCCCTACTTCGACGCCAAGACCGAACTGGCTGACGACGAGTTCTTCGACCCGGAGCGGCTGCGCAAGCTGCACCAGGAACTGCTCGAGGCGCTCGGCTTCGAGCCGCAGCCGCAGACAATCACCGTCGAGCGCACCGGCCAGGAACACCAGATCACCGTCGCCCACGCCGACCTGACCACCGGGCACGGCATCGTCGCACTCGACTGCGGCTGGGCCGTCGACACCGAGGCCGCCCAGGACCCGGACGACGCCGGCCGCCTCCTCGACCCGATCACCCTGCCCGGCAACGAGACCATCACCACCGGCGCGAAGCTCGCCTCCTGGCTCTTCGCCGCCGAGAACCCGCCACGGTACGTGCTCATCCTCAGCGGCGGCGTCATCACCCTCGCCGACCGCAGCGCCTGGGGCGAAGGCCGCTACCTCGCCGTCAGCCTCGACACCGCCTACGCCCGCAACGACGACAAGGAGTACGACGTCGTCGCCGCGCTCTTCGGCGCCGACTCGCTGCGGCCGCCCGCCGAGGGTGGCACCGAACCCCTCGCCGACCTGGTGGCCGGCTCCCGCCAGCACGCCGTCGGCGTCTCCAGCGAACTCCGCGAGGGCCTGAAGGTCTCCGTCGAACTCATCGCCAACGAGGTCCTCGACCGCATCCGGCAGGACGGCTACCAGCCGCAACAGGTGATGGACCTCGACGAACTGGCCAAGGAACTCGGCCGGGAGTCGCTGCGCTACCTCTACCGGATTCTCTTCCTGCTGTACGCCGAGGCCCGCCCCGAGCTGGGCGTGCTGCCGGTCAACGACCGCGAGTACGTCGAGGGCTACAGCTTGGCCCGCATCGGCGACCTCGTCTCCCGCCGGCTCGCCCCCTCCGCCGAGGGCGGCTTCCACCTGTACGAGTCGCTCGACCTGCTCTTCCGCATGGTCAACGACGGCCACCGGCCACGCGGCGGCGCGGAAGTCGACGACAAAGCCAGCGAGGGCGAGGGCCTGCGCTTCGAGCCGATGAAGTCGGACCTCTTCCTGCCGGAGAAGATCAAGCTCATCGGTCGGCTCATTCCCAAGCCCGACAGCGACGATCCGGACGCCCCTGGCGCGCCGACCATCGACACCCGGCTGCGCAACAAGGTCCTCTACCAGGTGCTGCGCCGGCTGATGCTCACCAAGGGTGCCAAGAAACGCCGCGGCGGCTTCATCTCCTACGCCCAGCTCGGCATCAACCAGCTCGGCGCAGTCTACGAGGGCTTGATGTCGTACACCGGCTTCGTCGCCACCGAGCAGCTCTACGAGGTCGCCAAGAACGGCGACCCCAAGGACGGCTCGTGGATGATCCCTGCTTCCAAGGCCGACGAGTACGAGGACGGCGTCTTCGTCTACAAGGAGGACCCGTACACGGGCGTCCGCAGCCGGGTCAGCTACGCCCCCGGCGCGTTCGTCTACCGGCTCGCCGGCCGGGACCGGCAGACGAGCGCCTCCTACTACACCCCGCAGTCGCTCACCGAGGTCACCGTCCAGCTCGCCCTGAAATACCGCCTCGACCAGGACGGCACGGAGACGAAGGCACGCGAGTTGCTGGACTGGACGATCTGCGAGCCGGCGCTCGGCTCCGGCGCGTTCCTCAACGAGGCGATCAACCAGGTCGCCGCCGAATACCTGCGCCGCCGCCAGAAGGAACTCGACGTCACCCTCGACCCCGAGCAGTACCACCTGGAACTCCAGCGGGTCAAGGCGTACATCGCCCTGCACAACTGCTACGGCGTCGACCTCAACCGAACCGCCGTCGAGCTGGCCGAGGTCTCGCTCTGGCTCAACGTCATGCACGCCGGCCTCCAAGCGCCCTGGTTCGGCCTGCACCTCCAGCCCGGCAACTCACTCATCGGCTCCGGGCGCAAGCTCTACGACCCCAAGCAGCTCGCCGACAAGTCCTGGCTCACCACCGCCCCGACCGAGAAGCCGTTCCGGGACGGGCCGATCGACGAGGGCACCATCCACCACTTCCTACTCCCCGCCGACGGGTGGGGCGCGGTCGCGGGGGAGAAGGAGGCCCGCGAGCTGGCACCGGAGGAGACCGCCAAGCTCAAGGCATGGCGTACGGCAATGAAGCGCACACCATCCGCCAAAGGAAAGAACTCACAGGTCAAACGGTTGCAGGCGCTCGCCCGGCGGGTCGAGTTCCTGTGGGGCCTGGTGCAGCAGCGGCTCGCCATCTCCGAGCGGGAGATCCGCCGCGACATCAAGGTCTGGGGCGCTGCGGACCTAGCGCCGGTGCGCGATGCGGTGGCCCGGGAGAAGATCCTCGCCGACCTGGCCGCGCCCGGCACGCCGTACTGGCGGCTCAAGACGTTGATGGACGTATGGTGCGCGCTGTGGTTCTGGCCGCTCGACAAGGTCGGCCTCCTCGACGGCTCCGACCTCTCGTACCCTGCCGAGCCCGTCCAGGTCTCGCACGTGAAGGACGTGCCGGCGTACGAGGAATCGGTAGTATACGAGGCCCCGGACATCTTCGGGAACGTGCAGCCGCAGCAGATGAAGCTGCCGACCAAGGCGCCCGGCGGGACCCGGCGGATGACCGTGGCGGAGCAGCTTCGCCAGCAGGTGCCGCTCACCAACCTCGACGACTGGCTCACCTTCGCCGAAGCCCTCATCGGCCGGAGCGACGTGGACGAGAACACCGAGCGGTTCTACGGCCGGAAGCTCACGAGCCTGAGCGAGATGAGCGACTTCGAGCAGAAGCTCGACGGGGTCATCGGCGTCGACTCGCCCTGGATGTTGTCGGACCGCTTCCCCTGGCTCCTCGCCGCCCACCAGATCACCGACCAGCAGGCCTTCTTCCACTGGGAACTTACCTTTGCCCAAGCCTTCGCAAAGGGCGGCTTCGACATCCAAGTCGGCAACCCGCCATGGGTACGCCCCGATTGGAAGGAAGACGAAGTCCTCGCTGAGAGGGATCCTTGGCCCCAGGTGGTGATGGAGGGGCCCATTGAAACGCGGCGCCAACGGCGCGAGGTAGTACTTCAGGATCAGTCGGCACGCGCTTACCTCTTACGCGAACTGGCCGCGAATGCGGGACTGGTTGCCGGCATCGGCGGCGTGACAACCTATCCGCTTCTGGCCGGTACTCGGCCCGACCTCTACCGATCGTTTATGTGCCGAATTTGGAGGCACCTCGCGTTAAGTGGTACAGCCGGTCTGATCCATCCGGACACGCACTTCAGCGGCTCGCATGAGGGATCGCTTCGCGCCGCGACGTACCGCCATCTCCGCCTACATGCACATTTCCAAAACCAGCGTCTGCTTTTCCCGGACATCGACTGGAGCCGTCAGTACTCAATCAACATCTATGGGTGTCAGCGTGAAGCCTCATTCACGCACGTTAGTTGGCTATTCGACCCTGCGGTCCTGCTCGACTCGCTCCGGCATGACGGGTCTGGCCCGCCACCAGCGATCAAGTACGGCGGTACCTGGGACCTGCGTCCGCATGCGTCGCGAGTTCTGTCAGTAGACCTTGAGCGGTTGGCTACCTGGCGGCGTATGCGGCCCGATGCCGAGGAGGCTGTGGAGCATACGCCGTTGCTCTATCCGGTAACCGTCCATGAGGAGCGTGCGATCGCGGCGATCGCTGCATTCCCGTTGCGCCTAGGATCGCTTGGGCCCTGGACCAGTCAAGGCTATAACGAGTCCACTGCGGTAAGTGAAGGCCTGATCCGCCGTGCCTTCCATCGGCCCGACGGGTGGGAGGGCGTCATCCTGCGAGGGCCGCAGTTCTCTATTGCGACGCCATTCGCAAAGCAGCCACCCAACACGGGTAGATACGATCTTCCGAGCGATCTCGACGCGCTGACTGTCGACGCAGTGCCGACTACCGACTACATCCGGGCGTGTGCCTTAGAGCGCTTCCGGTCCGCGCAGGATCTCTGGAACGGTCGCAGGTGCACGGAGTTCTACCGGCTGGCGTGGCGGGCACGGATCCCCTACAACACAGAACGATCCCTGTTCGCCGCGCTCATTCCTCCAGGGCCAGCACACATCCACGCCATCCACTCGCTGGCAATGTCGCGCGATGCCGACACAGTGCTTGCTGCTGCGTTTTGGGCAGCGCTGCCTCTCGACTATTTCCTACGCATCACGGCTCGCGCCCATCTTGGGCAGGTGGAGGCAAGGGCTCTTCCAGCTGGTTCGGAAGGACACCCTCTAGCCGGCCCGGCGCTATTGCGCACGCTCCGGCTCAACTGTGTGACCAGCGCCTATGCGGACCTATGGGCGCGGGTGTTCGAGCCAGGATGGGTTCATGAGCAATGGGCCTGTGACTGGCCCGGACTTGATCCGGTTGGCGGTTCTGGGCTGACACCCGACTGGGCCGCAAGCACGCCGCTTCGCGGTGAGCGCGCCCGCCGTGCGGCCTTGGTCGAGTTGGATGCGTTGGTTTCCGTCTGGCTTGGCATCGACGCAGACCAGCTTGTCACCATCTACCTGAGCCGGTTCCCACAGTTAGTGGACTATGAGGAGTCCACCTGGTTCGACGCTCACGGACGGAAGATTGTCGGAGATCGCAACGCGTTCGGCCGTGGGCAAACCAAGGAGCACTACCAGCAGCTGATTGGGTACGTGGAAGACCCAGAGCGGAACGAAGTGCCTGACGGCTACACGGCACCGTTCTATAAGGCGGATCGGGCGAACGAGTATCGCCAGGCGCATGCGGTGTTCAGTCGGCGGCTTCAGGATGCGATCGACGCGGGCTGGCAGCCGTCATGAGACCGACCATCGCCGCCGACACCCTGCGCCGCACCCTCACGCAGTACCTGACCACCACCTTCGGCCTGACCGAGGAGGGCGTACGCCAGGGGTTGGAGGGCTTTCTCTCCCACCCGGAGCAGGGCATCTTCCGCGGTCCGTACCTACGTATCCGCACCCCCTTCCGCCCGGCGGAGGGCGACTGGCGGGCGAGCCTCGACTGGGCCCCGGCCGACTTCACCCCCTACCTGCACCAGGCGAAGGCGTTCGCCCGGCTGTCGACCAAGTGCAAGGCGGCCGAGCCCACACTGATCACCACCGGCACCGGCTCCGGCAAGACCGAGTCGTTCCTGATCCCCGTGCTCGACCACTGCCGCCGGCAGCGGCAGCATGGGAAGGCCAGCGTCAAGGCGATCCTGCTCTACCCGATGAACGCCCTCGCGACCGACCAGACGCAGCGCATCAACGAGCTGCTCGCCGACCCGGCGCTCAGCGGGGTCACCGCCGGTCTCTACATCGGCGACGTCGCGGCCATCGAGTACCCGCATGTGATGACCAAGCGATCGGAGATGCGCCGCACCCCGCCGGACATCCTGATCACGAACTACAAGATGCTGGACCTGCTGCTCCAGCGCGCCGACGACCTGCCGCTCTGGGAGGATGCCGAGCCGGCGTACGTGGTGCTGGACGAGTTTCACACCTACGACGGCGCGCAGGGCACCGACGTGGCGATGCTGCTGCGGCGGCTCGCCGCCGCGCTCGGCCTTGACGAGCCGGACCGCCCGCTCGGGCCGATCTGCCCGGTCGCCACGTCCGCCACCCTCGGCGAGGGCGGTGGCCGGGACGGCCGGACGGCCATCCGAGAGGTCGCCGAGCAGGTCTTCGGCGTCGCCTTCGACGCCGAATCGCTGGTCGGGGAGGACCGCTACGAGCCGGGCGAGTTCATGGCCCGCCAGGACTTCAGCCTCCCGCTGCCCAGCCCCGAGCAGCTCGCCGCCGTCGACGACCGCCACCCCGAGCGGATGATGGCCGAGGTCGCCGAACTGGTGCTCGGCGAACCCTGCCTCGACGACCCGGCGCGCCTCGGTGAGCTGCTGCGCCAGCACCCGCTGACCAAGGCGGTACTTGACTCGCTGCAGGCACGGCCGTGCACCCTTGACGAGATCATCGACGTGCTGCCCCGGAAGAACGCCACCGGCTGGGGCAGCGCCATGAAGACCCGCCCCGAGGTCACCGCGAAGGCCCTCGCCCGCTTCGTCGGTCTGCTCTCGATGGCGCAGAATCCGCAGGCGCCGGGTCGCCCGCTGCTCAACATCGAGACCCACCTGTGGGTACGCGCGGTCTCGCGGCTGTTGCGCGGCGCCTCCCACCAGCCCGCCTTCGGCTGGTACGGCGAACCGCCCCGCGAGCTCGACCCGTACGCGCCCGACGCCGACGTGGTGGTCGCCGACAACCGTTACCCCCGGCTACCGGCCATCTACTGCCGGCACTGCGGCCGCTCCGGCTGGATGGCGCTATCCCCGGAAAAGGACCCGCAGGAGCTGGAAACCGACCCGGACAAGATCTACCGGGCCAGCGTCGGCCGGGACAAGCGCCGGGTCCGCGCGCTGATCGCCGCAACCGAAGACGAGATCCGGCAGCGCCCCGGCGGCCTGTTGGTCCTGGAGTACGGCCGCCGGGTGCGCCCCTTCGACCCGCAACGGGACAGCGAGCCCAGCGACGACGCGATCGTCGTGCTCGGCGACCTGTCCGCCATCGACGCGGCAGAGAAGGACCGCTGCCCGTCCTGCGAGATGGACCACGGCATCCGCTTCCTCGGTGCCGGTCTGGCCACCCTCGCCTCGGTAGCGATCACCCAGCTCTTCACCGGCGGGGAGCTGGACGAGCGCGAGAAGAAGACGCTCCTCTTCAACGACTCGGTCCAGGACGCCGCGCACCGCGCCGGTTTCGTCGCCAACCGCTCCTACGCCTTCTCCCTGCGCTCCCTGCTGGCCGACCAGCTCTCGCCCGGAGAATCCGTAGGGCTCGACGATCTTGTGGCAAAGATGGTGGAGGCGGCCGCGCAGCCGGAAATCCTCTCCACCGTCGTCCCGCCCGACCTGCACGACCAGCCGGGGGTCGACAGCCTCCTCGCCGGTGAGCACACCGGCAGCCGGGAGACCTGGTCGCTGATCAGCGAGCGACTCGTCTTCGCCGCCGTGATGGAGACCGGGCTGCGCTCCCGCCAGGGCCGCACCCTGGAGTTGACCCGCAGCGTCGCCGTCGAGGTCGCCCTCGACGATCCCGCGAAGGCCGCCGCGATCTGCCGGGACGTCCACCTCACCGGCCCCGCGCAGCTCAGTGCCGCGCCCCCGGACGACGCCCGCTACCTCGCGTTCCTTCGCGGCCTGCTGGAGCGGCTGCGGACCCGCGGCGCGGTCTACCACGAGTGGCTGGCGCCGTACCTGAAGCGGGGTGGCACCCGGTGGCAGGTCTGGGGTGGCCGCCCAGCCGGTATGCCGGCGTTCCCGAAGGGTGTGTCGGCGCCGGCGTTCCTGCTCGCGACGTCGAAGTCCCGCTCCGAGTTCGACGCGATCGCGGCCCGTGGCAACTGGTACCAGGACTGGACCTCGCGGTGCCTCGGCATGGACCTTGGCGACACCGGCACCTATCTCGCCCGGCTGCTGCCGGCCCTGGCCGCCGCCGGCATCGTCGCCGCCGGCGAGGCCGAGGACGGCAACGCGGTGTACGGGCTGATGCCCGGCCACCTGCGGGTCACCCGGCTCGCCGACGCCGACGCCGTGCGCGCGGGAGTCGGCTGCGACACCTGCCACTGGCAGCAGACCGAACACCCCGACCGGGTCGGCGACTGGCTCGGCCAGCCGTGCCGCCAGTACCGCTGCCGCGGCCGGCTCCAGGCCGCCCACGACGACACCGCGCCGGACGACTACTACCGGCGGCTCTACCTGGAAAGCTCCGTCTTCCGGGTCGTCACCGGCGAGCACACCGGCATGCTCACCCGCGCCCAGCGGGAGACCGTGGAGAAGCAGTTCCGCGAGGGCCACCGGTACACCGACCCGAACGTCCTGTCCTGCACACCCACCCTGGAAATGGGCATCGACATCGGGGCGCTCTCCGCGGTCGTGCTGGCGTCCCTCCCGCACGGACCCGCCAACTACGTGCAGCGGGCCGGCCGGGCCGGCCGTAAGAGCGGCAACGCCCTCGTGCTCACCCTTGTCGGCCGTAGCGAGCGGGACCGCTACTACCTGACCGAGCCGCGGGACATGATCGCCGGGCAGATCGTGCCACCCGGCTGCTTCCTGTCCGCCGTGGAGATCCTGCGCCGGCAGTACCTGGCGCACCTGATCGACCTGGCCGCGCGCGGCCGGCTGCCCGGGGTGCTGCCGATGCCCCGGCGGGCGCACGTCCTCTTCGGGCCGAACGGTTGGCTCACCAACCTCGCCGAAGCCGGCCGCCGCGACGGCGGCCGGCTGGTGGAGGACTTCCTGGCGCTGTTCGGCGACAAGGTCCTCCGCGCCGCCGCCGACCAGCTTCGGGAGTTCGCGGTGGACGGCATCGTGCACCGGGTGAAGGAGGCCGACGAGAACTGGGAGGAACGGCTGGCCGATCTGCGGCGCCGCCTCCAGGAGATCGCCACCGCCCGCGGCACCCTGGTGCCCAGCGACCCGGACCACGCCCGCGAGATCAAGATGCTCAAGGCCGAAGAAGCCGCGGTCCGCCGCCGCCTGCGCGAGGTCAGCGCCGCCGCCGCCCACGGCACCATGGTCGAGTTCGGGCTGCTGCCGAACTACGCGCTCATCGACAGCCGCACCGACCTCGAAGCCACCCTGACCTGGGAGGAGCAGACCGACGGCGACCGCCGGTTCCACAGCGAACTGCGCGAGTACGCCCGCCCCGCCCGCCAGGCCCTCGTCGAGATCGCCCCCGGCAACAGCTACTACATCCGCGGCTACAAGCACGAGATCTCCGGCCTCGACGTCGGCCCGGCCGACCGGCCCGCGTACGAGCAGTGGCGGGTCTGCGCCCAGTGCGGGTACGTGCGCACCCACCTGGCCAAGGAGGACACCAGCGCCTGCCCGCGCTGCCAGGACCGGGGCATCGCCGACCACGGACGGCTGTTCCAGGTGCTCCAGCCGACCCGTGTCTACAGCCGCGACAAGCGCGACGACGCCCGGATCCGGGATGACAGCGACGACCGGGACCGCCGCTTCTACGCCACCACCGTCGCGGTCGACATCGACCCCGCCAAGGTCGGGTCGTCGTGGCGGCACGCGCACGACACCTTCGGCGTCGACTACAGCCGGCACGCCATGATCCGGCACTTCAACCTCGGCGCCCAGCGGTACGACCGGGCCGCCGAGCTCTTCGCCGGTGACGAGGTGCGGATCAACCGGTTCCACACCTGCACCTCCTGCGGTGGCACCACCGTGGACGGTCTGCCGGCGGCGAGCCAGCAGCTCGCTGCGCAGGCCTCCGGTGCGGCCGTCGTGCAGGGCGCGGAGCATCACCGGCCCTGGTGTCCGTACCGGCGCTCCCCGGCGGTGCCGGAGGCGCACGTGGACCTGATCCTGGCCCACGAGCTGGAGACCGAGGCGCTGCGCATCCTCATTCCAGCGGCGACCGCACTGGTGCAGGAGCGACTGCTGTCCTTCGCCGCCGCGATCAAGCTCGGCATAGCGGCCCAGTACGGCGGCGAGCCGGCCCATCTGCAGGCCGTGTCCGCCACCATGCCGGATGGGCAAAGCGACGGCACCCGCAACTTCGTGGTCGTCTACGACACCCAGCCGCAGGGCACCGGCTACCTTCACCGCCTGGCTAAGCCGGAGGAGTTCCGCGCGGTGCTGGAGCTGGCCCGGCAGCGCATCGCCGACTGCGACTGCCGGCACGAGGCGAAGCCGGTGTGCCACCGGTGTCTCCTGCGCTACGCCCGCAACGAGCACTTCGCGCTGATGAGCCGCGACGAGGCGCTGGGCATGCTCGACAAGCTTCTCGACACCTGGGACGTCCAGGAGGGCACCCGTACCGATGAAATTTCGCTGATCCATCAGGTGGAGAGCGAACTAGAGCTGCAGTTCCTGACCAAGCTGCTCACCCTCGGCGAGACGCCAGGCTCCGGGCTGCGCATCGACCGGCGCCGCGACCACGACGGCGCGCGCATCGCCGACCTGCGATTCATCCGCGACGGCGGGCAGAGCGTCACCCACTGGCAGATGAAGCTGCAGAACACGGTCAAGGGCACCCGACCCGACGTGCACTTCAAGCGACTCGACGCGCCCTCTCCTGAGGTGGCGGTCTATCTCGACGGGTTCAAGTATCACGCCACGCCCCAGTACAACCGGCTGGCCGACGACGCCGAGAAGCGGGCCCGGCTGCGCGCCCACGGCTACCTGGTCTTCGCCGCCACCTGGGACAACGTGAAGACTTGGGACAGCGCCGAAGGGCTAGGGGAGTGGATGCCGTACGGCGGGGTCTGCAAGCAGGCGGCCCGGGACAACTATCGGAAGTTCCTCCCGGGCGCCGACCCGGACGAACTCGAAGAGACCATCTGGACCAACCCGGTCGAGCAGCTGATGCGCTTCCTTGCCGACCCTGATCTCGTGCGATGGCAGCGTCGAGCGGAAGCGACCCTGGCCGGGATGCTCAAGCAGGCCCGCGACAACAGCCCCACCGACTCCGCCGGCGTCGGTGAGCGACTGCTCGCCTCGCTGCGCGGCGAATCGCTGCCCGCGCCTTCCCCGCAACGCCACATCATCGTCGGCCGTGCTCGGGACAACGCGGATTGCGCGGTGACGGTGGTTGTCGACGGCCGCAGCAAGCCGCTGCCGACATGGTCGGCGCTCACCGTCGTCGACGACCTGCCGGCCGCGGTGGCCGACGAGGGCCACAAGGAACGCTGGGCGGCCTGGCTCGCCTGGGGCAACGTCATCCAGTTCCTCAGCAACGGCGGTGGTGATGCCGGCCAGCTCGCGGTCTCCACGCTGGACGCCTTCGATCCCGCGTCGATGGCGGTCACCGAAGGCACCGGGCTGGTGCTGGCCCAGCGCGCACTGCCACTGGACGAGGAAACCGCCACCTGGCTCGGCGTCGCGCCCCAGTCGGTGCCGGCCGAGCCGGATCCGGTCGACGACGAGTCGCCCTGGCAGGAGGTCCTGCGGTACATGGACCGCGACGAGAACACGCTGGAGCTTCTCGTACAGCAGCTCGCGCGGCAGAACCTGCCCGCGCCGGTGGTGGGCTACGAGCTTGGCGATCAGGCGTGGCCGGCCGAGCTCGCCTGGCCCGATCGGCGGATCGCCATCGTGCTCACGGGCCCGGTCGACGACCCGGAGACGGAAGACCGGGATCGCGCGTACGCCGAGGCGGGCTGGCATGCGCGGACGGCGCGGGAGTGGTCGGTTGAGGAATTGGCAGCACAGCTCACGGGGACGAGTGGGGGACAGAGCTGATGAGCACCGGAGCCACCCTGCGGATGCTGGACCGCGCCGACAAAGAGGTCATGAAGCTCACCCGCGCCGACATCGGCGCGGTCTACGAGTTCATGCACAAGTTCCGGCACAACCCGGAGAACCCGGGACTCAAGCTGAAGTCGCTCAACGGCGACTCCCGGCTGATGTCCGCCCGGGTCAACCGGGACTACCGTGCGCTGCTGCTGCACATCGCCGACCGGGACTACCTGCTCGTCGACGTCAAGCACCGGGGCGAGGTGTACGACGACCTGTCCCGGTACGCGTACCGGATCAACCGGATCACGGGTGGCATCGAGGTCGTCGACCTGGCGCCGATCGGCGACAGCATCGTCGGCCGGGTCGTGCCGCCGGACACCGAGCCGAAGCCCGCTCAGAAGCCCCTCTTCGACGTGTACACCGACGCCCAGCTGCTGGACCTGGGCGTCTCCGAGCCGCTGCTGCCGCAGATCCGTGAACTCACCACCGAGGCCGAGCTGCTGGAACTGCTCGACCGGGCGCCGCAACTCACCACCGACGTCTTGTTCGCGCTCTTCGACGGCACCCCCTATGACGAGGTGCTCAAGCAGGTCACGGACCCGGTACGCGCCGACGAACCGGTCGACCCGGAGGACTTCGAAGCGGCGGTGGAACGCCCCGCCACACAGGTCACCTCGGACGACGAGGCGCTGCAGGCGATCATCGGTGAAGCCTTCGAGCGGTGGCAGATCTTCCTGCACCCCACTCAGCGCAAGCTGGTCGAGAAGAAGTACAACGGGCCTGCCCGGGTCGGCGGCGGTCCCGGCACCGGCAAGACGATCGTCGCGCTGCACCGGGTTGCGCACCTCGCCCGGCAGCTGCCGCCCGGTACGGACAAGCCCATCCTGCTCACCACCTTCAACCGCAACCTCGCCGCCGACCTGCGGACCCGGCTGCTGGCACTCGGCGGCCAGGAACTGGTGGCGCGCGTCGACATCGTCAACATCGACCGGCTGGCCAGCCGCGTCGTGACCGAGGCGAAGGCGGGCGGGAGCCGGCGGGTCGTCGACGACAACCGGGTCCCCGAGCTGTGGAGCGAGTTCCTCCTCGAGACCGGCGAGTCCGGCTGGGATGCGGAGTTCCTCGCCGCCGAGTGGACCCAGGTGATCCTCGGCCAGGTCCTCAACTCTCGGACTGAGTACTTCAAGGCGCGTCGCCCCAACCGAGGCCGCAGCCTGACCCGCGCCGAGCGGGACCAGATCTGGCAGCTGACCGAGCGTTTCACCACGTGGCTCGAAGGCCGCGGTGTCTGGACCTGGCGCCAGGTTGCCCAGCGAGCGGCACGCCTGGAGATGGACCGCGCAGCCGCGTCCAGCGAATCGTCCGGCGGTTTCCACCGCCCCCGCTACCGCCACATCGTGGTCGACGAGGCCCAGGACCTCAGCGCCGCCCACTGGAAGATGCTGCGCGCCATGGTTGCTCCAGGCCCGGACGACATGTTCCTCACCGGCGACACCCACCAGCGCATCTACGACAACCACGTGACGCTGAGCAGCCTCGGCATCAACATCCGCGGTCGCTCGTCCCGCCTCACCCTCAGCTACCGCACCACCCGTCAGATCCTGGCCGACGCACTGCAGATCATGACCGGAGAGGTGTACGACGACCTGGACGGTGGCGAGGAGGACCTGGCGGGTTACCGCTCGCTGCTGCGGGGTGCCCGGCCGGCGTTCCGAGGCGCGGGGACCTGGGCGCAGGAACGGGATCTGATCGCCGAGCAGCTGCGGGCCTGGGGTAACCCGACCAACGGCTCGGTGGCCATCTGCCTGCCGACGAGGGAACTGGCGGCAGACGTGCTCAGCCGGTTGGAAGCCGACGAACTGCCGGCCGTGGAGATAGGGCCGGACGGCCCGAAGCAGCCGGACGGCATCCACGTCGGCACCATGCACCGGTTCAAGGGCCTTGAGTACCAGCGCATGATCATCGCCGGCGTCAGTGACGGGCTGGTGCCACGGCAGATGATCAGCCGGTACCGGGACACCGACCCCAAGCGCTACCAGCGCGAGCGCCAGCGGGACCGGTCCCTGCTCTTCGTGGCCGCCACCCGGCCCCGCGACGAGCTGGCGGTGTTCTGGCACGGCACGCCCAGCCCTTTCCTGACCGCTCGCCTCGTGCAGCGGCAGCTGACGTAACTGCCGGCCGCGGCAGGGGCCGGCACGCGAAAAGGGGAGGCAGAGGTGCAGGCGCGGGACCGCATCGCCGACCGGTATGAGCTGACATACCCGATCGGGCGTGGCGGGATGGGCCAGGTCTGGGCCGGCTACGACGAGCGGCTCGACCGGCCGGTGGCCGTCAAGTTCCTCCGGCAGATGGAAGTGCCGGAGGACGAGCGGGACGTCGCGGTCAAGCGCTTCCGGCGGGAGGCGCGTGTCACGGCACGTCTCGACCACACCGGTGTGCCGGTCATCCACGACCTCGGAGAACACGGCGAAGACCTTTACATCGTCATGCAACTCGTACGGGGCATCGAGCTCGCCGACCTCATCGCCGAACGGGAGCAGCTCAGCGTCGGCGAGTCCACCTCGATAGCCAGCCAGGTCTGCTCCGTGCTCGCCGCTGCCCACGATGCTTCCCTGGTGCACCGCGACCTCAAGCCCCAGAACCTCATGATCACTCCCACGGGAGGAGTCAAGGTCCTGGACTTCGGTGTCGCAGCCCTGCTCGGTCCCGCCGAGGCATCCCGTCTGACCGCTACCGGCCACACGCTGGGCACCCCGGCATACATCGCGCCGGAACAAGCCGCCGGAAACCCGACGGGACCTGCGGCCGACCTGTACGCGCTCGGCTGCATCCTCTTCGAGACGCTCACCGGACGCCCACCCTACGAGGCCAAGAACGCCCCGGACATGCTCCGCCGGCACATCCAGGCACCGATCCCCGTCATCACCGAATACCGGCACGACGTTCCCGACGACCTGGCACACCTGCTCTACTGCCTGCTCGCCAAGAAGCCGACCGACCGCCCCGGATCAGCAGCGGACGTCGAACAACTGCTCGCCCCCTTCCATCCGGAAACAGATCAGGCCTCAACGAAAAGAGGACGCCGGACATCGCCGGAAAGGACTGACGGGTCAAACGAGCGGGTAGGCCCGGAAGAGGCTGCTGAGCCGCAACAGCTGGAAGAACTGCTCGAGCGGGGGCGAGAGTTGACCGAGGCGGAACGCTTCGCGCAGGCTGCAGAGGTCCTGCAGCAGGCGCTGCGTTCGGCGCCAGCAGGCCACCCTGAGTCGCAGGTCATCGCTGTCCGGATGGACCTCGCCAACGTCCGCATGCTCGCCGGGGACTATCGGAACGCCCGGCGCGACTTCGACGCACTCGCACAAGACCTCGGGGGACCGGGCGGCGACCTCGATCTCGCGCAACGATGCCGGCAGCAGGCCCTCGCGTGCGACGCTGAACTGGCTTTCTCGCCGCTGCCGGCACCTGCCGATCTGGCCGGTTGACGCGGCCACCGTCACGAGTGGCGGTCCGGCTTGTCCTCAGGCCGTCAGCACGTCTCGCGGCTTGCCGTGGCCCAGGTCGCCGAATGAGCAGGACCTCCTCGCGCGCCTGGCGCGCGTTTCGAGTTGAAGCCGGCCCGGGATCCTCGTGCGGCCTTTGTCGATCTGCTCAGCTACCCCCAGCCCTTTCTTGCCAAGCTGACCGCCCTGGCCAGGTCGATCTCTTCCCTGGCACATGGATCAGGTTCCGAGCACGGCCCACGAGCGAGGGGTGCGCCGACCATCGCCAGAGGTGCCGGTGTGCTTTCCGGCCGGGAGGTGCCATTGGCTGACCGCAGGCAGCCACAGCATCGACCCGCCGGCCTACACAGCCCGAACAGGCTCTCAAGAGGGGCGTTGAGCCGCGAGTCCATCCTTGACCCTGGCAGGGCCGTCCGCTCTCTGCTTCCAGCGTCTGGGTCGCGTCGAGGGCGGTAGCGGCAGCCATGCCTCCAGACGTCCGAGCGAAGTGCCAAGGGCGCCAAGTTCTGGCCGCAGGAGGTGCAGGTTTGACATTGCCACACTCGCATCTCATGCGCCGGCGAGTTACCAGTGAGGTGTGCCGGTCGAGGCTGAGGCCAGGTGCTGCTCAATGAGCGCCCGAGCCGTGCGGAGGTCCAGCTGGAAAAACTCACGATCGGGCCGGACGCGATAGTCGGCGAGCAGCGCATGCAGGGCACCCTCCACCGCGCGGGCGCCGCGTACCGCCCACAGGGCGCGTACACCGAAGGGAATCATGACGCCGGTAGCGCGGTTGATCTCCTTAACGCGCTCCTCCACGGAGCGGTCCGTAAATCCAATCTTGAGCACCGTCGGCTGCTCACGGGTGGACAAGATGTAGATGTAACCCGTCCCTGGCCGTTCGGGCGTACGCTCCGCAGGGAATGCGGCTAGGTGCTGACGCCCGCCTGCCCCCGCAAAGTCATCGAGGGCCGCCTTGAGGGCAGCGGCATCCTGCTTCTTCGTCGCGGTCCGCACGCTGGCCAGCGCGCCCGCTGCCCGGCGGCTGTGCGCGAAGTCCGGACGACCCAGCTGCTGCCACACAGTGAACCAGTCCCATTGATCCTGCCGGTAGCACCTCGAGTACAGCCCTTTGACGACCGCCACCTGGTCGAGCGCGGCTGTCGCGCGCTCCAATTCGACTGCGTCGAGGAGAGCCAGCACGGTGGCTGCGGCACTCTTTCGTTCCTGGTGAGCGGCCGGCTTGACGGGAGCCATCCCGAAGCCCCACTTCTGCCAGACCCGAAGCTCATCCTTCACCGGTCGAGTTGTCACGCCCATCTCCCCGCTGACCTGCAACGACCCCTCCGAGTGGACCTACGCTTGCTCAAGATCGCAGCCCACACGAAGGGGTGAGCATGCCACACGAGGACAGCTCGGCGCTCGAATGCGCCCAGGTGTGGCCTCTCAGCGGCATAGCAAAGTACCTCGACTCTGCGTCCAAGATCAACCCGCACGGGCGGGGGCCGGCAGGATGACTCCCGCCTGATCTCCTGTCATAGGAGCGCGTCCGAGAGCCGGGTACCTGTCACTTGAGGAATTTATTTGGCTGTGGCGCCTCTCAAGTCGATGCGGGCGGGCGGCTCTGCCTG
The DNA here is from genome assembly GCF_040642675.1 of Micromonospora sp. NPDC047738. Classification (NCBI taxonomy): domain Bacteria; kingdom Bacillati; phylum Actinomycetota; class Actinomycetes; order Micromonosporales; family Micromonosporaceae; genus Micromonospora; species Micromonospora sp. NPDC047738. Next base: position 53,789 of record NZ_JBEYSO010000018.1, on the reverse strand, counting down.
CCGATGACTGCTGATGGGACGGCTCGTCTCGTTGCGGCCGGCGGCGTTGTGCTGTTGGGGGGTCAAGAACAACGCTGCGTCAGCCATTTCCTGGTCAGGGCGAGATGCCGAGAACGCCGACCGTGAGACCGTCGGCGATTTCGCGGGCCAAGGCGGCCCCGGCCGCGGCGGCTTGGTCGAGCTTGGAGCGAAATGTGGCAAGTTGGCGGAAGGCTTGCCCGTATGTTCGCTGCTGGTCGAGCGGCAGCACGGGAATGGTGAGCCGTCTGACGTCGATGCGAAGAGTGCCGCTTCCGGTGCTGGAGGCGCGACCAGCGACGCGCAGGTTCTCTGTGCGGGAGATGACGCCAGCGACGAACCACGGGTCGAAGCGGGTCGTGTCGACGCGCATCAGCTGCACGCCCGGGCCCAGTTCTGCTCCGATCTGCTCCGGGGTTGCTACATGGGCGATGATCTCACGGGCGACGGTCGGGATGAGGATGTCACCGGCCTGCACACGCGGTCCCGGGTGGTCGTCTTCAGCCTGATCGGTAGAACCCGTTGCCGACGGTCCGGGCAGGATGTTGGAGGCAGTCAGCACTGCGTTGTCGGAGGCGGCGCTGATTGATCGGGTGCGTGAGGTTGCGCGTTGCACGGAAATGCTGCCGGATCGAATCAGGTCGGCAATGTCGGCTTGTGGTGCTGCGTGTAGTGCTACGGTCCGCGCCTGCTGTACGGGTGGGAGCCCGCGCCGTACCTCATTGAGGAGTTGGTCGAAGTCGCTGATCTTGGCGAGGATCTGCGCCGGGGTGGCGGCGAGCTCGTTGGCCTGCGGTAGGTAGCGTTGCGGTGTCAGGTCGACCTGATCATCGAGCACATCGATGGCCGGTACGGTGCGGTGGACGCCGGGCTCCTCGGCGATGTCATTCGACAGGTAGGCACGCCACGCTGTTCCCACGATGTCGGAGAGGCGGCGGGTCTTCGAGGCGGTTGTGGTGTCGACGACCAGTAGACCTCCTGCGGGTGGCTGCCGCGGGTTGGGCTGGGCGAGGACCCAGACGTGCAGGCCGATGCCGGCCGGTGGCATGAGGCCGGCGGGCAGGGCGATGACGGCGCGCAGCGCTCCGCGGCGTACCAGTTCGGCGCGGACGCGGCGGCCGGCCGGACGCAGCGCGGCGGCTGGGGGCATGAGTACGACGGCGGTGCCGTCGGGGGAGAGGTGGGCCAGGGCGTGCTGCACCCAGGCGAGTTCGGGTTCGGTGCGCGGGGGCAGGCCGTAGGTCCAGCGTGGGTCGTAGGCGAGGCGGTCGTGGCCCCAGTCGTGGATGCCGAACGGGAAGTTGGCCACGACGACGTCGGCCCGCAGGTCGGGCAGGGCGTCGGCGAGCAGGCTGTCGCCGACGTGTACGACGGGCGGCTCTGCGGCGTGCCCGGCGCGTCGGGCACGCAGGTGCACGAACCATAGGCGCAGCAGGGTGATCAGCGCGTACTGCGGCTTGATCTCCTGCGCGTAGCAGCGCGTCATTGTGGCGTTTCGAAGTGCCAAATCGGCGGCCATGCGCAGGATCGATCCGGTGCCACTGGTGAAGTCGAACGTGCGGGCCCCAGAGCCGGCGAGCGTCAGCATCACTTCGGCGACGCTGTCCGGTGTGCTGGCGAGGCCGGACAGTGAATTGGCCGACGTCACATACTGGTTGTGCAGGTACTCGAAGGCGAGCTCCGGGTCCTGCTCGGAGGCAAGTTGGTCGACCGTGTGCAGCAGGGTGGTGAGCTGCTGCGTCCATTGTTTCGGCAGCAGGTCGTCGACGAGTTCGGCCAGGTCGGGGTCGAGGGCGGCCAGGCTGGTGACGAGCTGTTTCGGGGCGGGCAGGGCTTCGCCGGCGGGCTCGTTCTGCTGGGAGCGGACGAGTAGGTAGGCGCCGGAGATGCTGAGGGCATCGGTTATTTGTGCTGCGGGCTGGTAGCTCTCGATGTGTCGCCAGGCCCACTGCTCGGTGCTGGCTCGGTGCAGTCGACCGTGCTGGCGGAGCCACTGCTCTACTTCGCGTGCGTCGAAGGATGGGCTGGTCGGGGTGCCGCCCACTGGTGACGGGAAGTCGGCGTAACGGCGGCGCCAGTTGCTGACCGCGGCCCGGCCGACGTTGGCCAGGCGCGCAATGCCGCTGGCGGTCAGGGTCGCGTCACCGATGACCATGTTCGGCTCTGTTGTCACACGTGAACGCTACCATGTCGCCGGCTCTTGTTTACAGGGTTCACAAGGGCTACATTGCTCCTGGTTCCGATACACAAGCCACCTTTGGGGGTCTCCATGCCTCGTCGTGGACGTAGCACCACTGTCGGCAAATTCGCCAAGTTCTATCAGGACCGTCGGGTCTCCGAGATTCGCGTGCTCGGCGAGCTGCTGCGCCGCGAGCAGCAGGCTGCGTCCGGCGACGGCGCAGAGGTGACCGACGCGCGGGAAGGCGCCGTCGCCGCCCACTGACCCGGATTCATTTCATCCCAACGATCGAAGGAGGACCATGAACACCCTTGCTCGCGTCTGCGCTGCCCACCGCCTCGACCTCATCCTTCTCGCCGGTCGCCTACCTGCTCACCGGGGCGCGGCAGTACGGCTCGGAAAACAGTTCGGCCATGCCTCCCGAGGCGTATGCGCGTGTGCGCCTTGACCCCGTGGTCGGTGCGGCCATCGCCGACGCCTACATGGCCGCACCGACCTCGGACGAGCGGGCCCACACCGCGTACGCCGCGTTCTGTCGGGAGACCGTGCGGCAGTACCACTTCCTGGTGGGCCGGGTCGAGTTCGGCGGCCTTGGCGTGACGGTGCGGATCGTCGACGAAGACCCGTACCTCGATGTGGAGTCCATGGTCGAGGATGTGCGAGTACGCCGGTTGAAGGTGTGGGCCAGCGCCGCGACCGGCAACCCGCACCCGTACCTCAGTGACGGCGAGAACGACATGTTCCGCGCCGTGCACGACGCGTTCGGTCACGCGGCCAGCGGCCGGGGCTTCGACCGACACGGCGAGGAGGCGGCCTGGTTGAAGCACAGCGCGATGTACTCGTCGCTGGCCCGGCGGGCGCTGGCGACCGAGACACGCGGTCAGAACTGCGCGCAAATCTTCCACTACGGCGGTGGCCGGTTCGCGGAGCAGAAGGCTGTGCTGTTGCCCCGGTCGTTCAGCGATCCGCGTCTGGTGCAGATCGGTGGGACGGGGATGAAGACGAGAGCTGCTTGATGATCCGCTCAATCTCCTGCCGCAGCTCCATCACCGTGGCGTGTTCGGGTCCGACCAGTCGGACACGGTCCTCTAGCAGCACGTTGAGTTGACGCAACGCCCGCTCGTGCTCGCCGAGTGGTACGTGGGCGCGGGCGGCGCGCAGCCGGAAGTCGAACACCAGCCGGTGGTCCTCGCCGTGCCGCTGCGCGAGTTCACTGGCGAGCCGCCGCCACTCTCGCGCGGCGGCTCGGAACTCGCCAGCGACGTGCAACTGCTCGGCCTGCTTCGCGGCCTGCTCGACATCCAGCTCGGCGTTCCCCGTTGCCGGCGCCACGCTGTGCGGGGTCGGCTGCGGCACCCGCCCGATGATCGCGGCGTATGCCCGCACGGGGCTCATGCCGTCGGCGACCACGCCGGGGAGGGGAGGAAGGTCCTGGGCAAGTGGCACCAGTACGTCGTACACCTCGGCAGCGTTCGCGGGCCGATCCTGCGGGCGGCTCGCCAAGAGCGCGTGGACGAGATCATCGAGCTCGGTAGGGACGTCGTCGCGCAACTCGGCGGGGCGCGGTGGGGGGTCGGCCAGCTGGTGCCGCACCGTGGTCATCGTGGTCACGCCGTCAAACGGTGCACGGCCGGTGAGCAGGTCGAACAGCGTGGCGCCCAGGCCGTACAGGTCGGTGAGGTGGTCGGTGGGCCCGCCGAGGATCTGCTCCGGTGCCATGTAGCCCACGGTGCCCAAACTCTGTCCGCTCAGAGTGATCCGCGAGTAGCGGTCATCGTCGCGCATCACGGCCAGGCCGAAGTCGAGCACCTTGACCGCGCCGCTTCTCTCCAGCATGACGTTGCTCGGCTTGATGTCTCTGTGCACCAGACCGATCTGCTGCGCGGCGAGCAGGACGCTGCTGACCTGTGCTCCAATAGCGGCTACCCAGGCGATCGGAAGCCTTCCCTGCTCGGCCACCAGATCCGAGAGCGTGATCCCGTCGACTTTCTGCAGGACCACATAGGGCAGGCCGTTATGCTCGCCCAGGTCGTAGACGGCGGGGACCCCGGGATGATCGAGCCGGGCGGTCAGGAGCGCCTCGCGTCGGAACCGACGCACCAGATCATCGCTCAGGGCACTGACGACCTTCACGATCACACCGCGGTCGAGCAAGGTGTCGTGAGCCGTCCAGACCTCACCCATTCCCTTGTGCGCCAACGGGAGCCGGCTCACGTTGTACCGGTTCTTGAGGCTCGCGCCCGCCACCACGATTGCCAGCATAACCGCCAATGACCGGCCAGGCGCGGACGGCTCGGGTGCCAAGTTGCCTAGTGAATGTCCGCAACAAGATGACGCTTGCAAGCGGCGTTCACAACATGGTTCACTGTGGTCGGTCCGGGATGCCAAGCTGCCACCGGGCGGCCGTACGTGCCGCGCGGTCGCCACCGCTCACCCCTGTCCAAGGCTCACGACAGTGCCAGCACATGGCACCTCGGTCTACCCAAGGCACCGGCGACGGGGGGAACGGTATGGCTGAGCTGGCCATCGACCGCGGATTTCTGCCCGCGTACGCCAGGCTGGACCGCCGAGTGCAGCGCGCCGTCGACGCCGCGATCGGCAAGTTCGCCGAACACGCCCATGCTGCGTTGATGCTGTGGTCGTCGCGCGTGGTCAGGCTGCGTCCAGCAGAGCCGGGAGTTTGCGCATGTCGTCGAAGACCACCGTGTCCGGGCCCTCCAGCCGGCGCGCGGGGGTCAATCCGCCCGCATAGCCGAAGCAGCGCATCCCGGCGGCGCGGGCCGCTTGGACTCCGTACTGGCTGTCCTCGACCACGACGCACGCCGCGGGAGAGACACCCATCATCGCCGCCGCGTGTAGGAACAGGTCGGGGGCGGGCTTGCCGTGGGCGACCTCGGTGGCGCTAAAGATGCGGCCCTCAAAGCGGGGGTACAGGCCGGTGCGACCCAGGGTGTGGCGCATCTTCTCGTGCGTACCGCTGGAAGCCACGCACGTTGGCAGGGTGATCTCATCGAGCGCCTCGTGGATCCCGTCAACGGGGGTCAGTCCGGCGTCCACCGCTTGGCGGTGTGCTAGGTCGAACCGGTCGGCCCAGGTGGCAGCCACGCCCTGCCCGAGGCGAGCCGCGATCTGTTCACCGATGGACGTGCTGGACCGGCCGATGAAGCGCTCGATGATCTCTGCCTCGGTCAGCGGCCAGCCCAGTTCCGCGCCAAGCGCGATGTTGACACGGACCGCGATGCGCTCGCTGTCGACCAGCACCCCGTCGCAGTCGAAGATGACAAGCCCGATCGGATTGATCATCCGGACAGGCTAGTTGAGTGGGTAGGGCGAACCTGGCGGCACCCACGTCCCCGGAGGCGCCGGATCGCCGTCACCGCCGAGGTGGCGGCGAACTCGGACAGGTCGACCACGTTGCGAGGCAGCACCGCCGGCCGGTGCACGACCGGGGACGAGAAGGACGCTTCTGCCGCATTCCGCGCGTCCCGCTGCCTGATCGACTGCCATGAGGGGCGAGGGCGTCCGGACATGCCGTTGCGACACGATGTCGCACTTTGCGAGTGGACTCGCAGTTAGCCTGGGTGATTCACCGCGATCGCCAGGATGCGCTGTTCGTCGACGTGTAGATGAGCGGAAATGCCTGCCCTGCAAGGGAAACCTGTGATTGCGACATCTACAGGTTCTCTTCGGGGGAGGCACTTCCGAGGTGCAGCTTACGGCGTGGTCGAGGGATCTGCGGGTCACCGCGGGCGGGTCGGGTGTGGTGTCGCACGCCGGTCTGGCGCTGTTGCGGTTGCTGGCTGATCGGGCCGGGTTGACCGTCGCGTTGTCAGCGGGGCTGGCCCGGACCGCCGTTCGGTCAGTACGGGAGTTCGACGCCGCGCCGCTGGGCGAGTTCCCGGTGCGCGGTGATGATCGCGTCGAGCCACCTGGCGAACACGTCGTCGGCCCGCAAGACGCGCGTCAGGCTCGCCTCGAAGAGTTCCCGATCGGCGTGGTAGGCCTCCGCCACGTCCGGCTGCGTGGCGAGCGTCTCCTCGATCAGGTCTTCGTCGACCAGCTCGCAGCCCGTGTTGACGATGAGCTTCACCTCGTCACCGAGGCTGAGATCCCACCGTAAACCGTCGCTCGTACCAAGGTAGAGAACCTCGCTGAGCGCCTCGCGGCTCAGCGCCTCCTCACCGAGGTCGGGATGAACGATGGGTAGCAGCACCTGAGGGGCGCGGTCGAGCACCGCGGCCACCGGCGCTTCGCGGGCGAGTTGGTCGCCGCGCCAGGAGATCTGACGACCGTCCGGCGACGCACGAGACGGCCGAACGCCGGGCACCGCGTATGCGGGAAGTTGCGAACTGGAACTTATGTGGCCGGTCTCCCTAGGGTGGGTGACTCACGGTGATCGCCGAGATGTGCCCTTCGTCGGCGTGTAGATGAGCGGAAGTGCCTGCCTTGCAAGGGAAACTTGTGATTGCGACATCTACAGGTTTCTCTCTGGGGGAGGCACTTCCGAGGTGCAGCTTACGGAGTGGTCGAGGGATCTGCGGGTCACCGCGGGTGGTTCGGGTGTGGTGTCGCACGTCGGTGCGGCGCTGTTGCGGTTGCTGGCTGCTCGGGCCGGGTTGACCGCAGGGTTGACGGCGGGGTTGGTCCGGGCCGGCTGGTGGCCGGTGCATGATCGGGGTCGGGTGCTGGTGGACCTTGCCGTGATGATCGCTGACGGTGGGGACGCGATCGCGGATATCGACGTGCTGCGCCATCAGCAGGAGGTGTTCGGGCCGGTGGCTTCGGACACCACGGTGTGGCGGACCCTGGACGAGGTCGGTGTGGTGCAGCTGCGGCGCATCGCCAACGCCAGGGCGAAGGTGCGGGCCCGGATGTGGCAGCTGTTCGGCGGCCCACCGGCGGCACGAGCGGCCGGTCGGGACATCGGCGCCGGGATCGTCGTGCTGGATGTGGACTCCACGATCGTGATCGCGCACAGCGACAAGGAAGGCGCCGCGGCCACCTACAAGCACAGCTACGGCTTCCATCCGATCCTGGTGACCTGCGACAACACCGCCGAACTGCTGGCCATCAAGCTACGGCCAGGCAACGCCGGGGCCAACACCGCCGCCGATCACCTCGACGTGCTCGCCCAAGCAATCGCGCAGGTCCCCACACCGCACCGGCGGCACCTGCTCATCCGCGGTGACTCCGCCGCAGCCACCCACGCCGTGCTCGACTGGCTCACGCAGCAGGACAGCAAACGCGGCCGGCGAGTGGAGTACTCCCTCGGTTGGTCGATCGGCGAGACCGAACGCGCCGCCATCACCGCCCTACCCGCCTCGGCGTGGTCGCCGGCGATCAACGCCGACGGCAGTGTGCGTGACGGCGCCGCCGTCGCCGAACTGACCGGCCTGCTGCCCCTGCCAGGCTGGCCGGCCGGGATGCGGGTCATCGTCCGGCGGGAACGCCCCCACCCCGGCGCCCAACTCACCCTGTTCGAGCACCGGGACGGCTGGCGCTACACCGCCTTCGCCACCAACACCCCGACAGGAGCCTTGCAGTGGTTGGAGGCCCGCCACCGGCCCCACACCCGGATCGAGGACCGGATCCGCTGCGCCAAGGACACCGGCCTGCGCCGGCTACCCTCCCGCGAGTTCGCCATCAACGCCGCCTGGTGCACCGCCGCAGCGATCGCCGTCGACCTCATCGCCTGGCTGCAGCTCATCGGCCTCGACGGCGACCTGGCCAAGGCCGAACCGAAACGGCTGCGCTACCGGATCCTGCACACCGCCGCCCGCCTCGTGCACGGCCAACGCCGCCGCTGGCTACGCATCCCCGCCACCTGGCCCTGGGCCGAACAGATCACCACCGCGTTCACCCGGATCACGGCCATCCCCGCCCCCGGCTGACCAGCACAACCCGCCGCCCCGACAACCCGGAGGACCCAGGAGACCACGCCCGCCGCCGCGACAGACGGCCCACCACCACGCCCGGAACCAGGCCACATCGACAGACAACGATCAGACGTGCCGGGCCGAAGGAGCCGGCGTCAGGCGCGAATCATCGAGACTAATGTCTGGTCCGATTTGCGGCTAGTTGCGACCGACGTTTCCCGGCCTGATGAGATGCCACGTGCGGCATGCACAGGCATCTCTGGAGCAGAGGCAAGGGTCTGGCGTGGCCGGCGGCTTAGCCACTTCGCACTGCACGCCGACGATAGGACCCTCTACATTGCCCGGACGGTCGACGTCGCATCGGTTCACAGGTGCATTGGGTGTGCTGCCTGGAAACAGTAGGATTGGGTGACGCGGCTTCGCCGGAAGACCTATCGCCGGAGCGTCATGGTGCGAGTCGAAGCATCGGCTTTTCAGCTGCTCAAGGTCAACGACGTCGAGCTGACCGTCGAAGGCCAAATTCCCAGTGGTAGACGACACCAGGCACTGCTATTGGTCAGGTCACCTGCCGGGAAGCAGTTGCTTGCGCGTTGCCTACGAACGTCCGACGAGCACGATATCGGCTGGGCGCAGGTGGCGGCCTCAAGTGTCTATCATGAACTCAATGCCCTCAGAGCGGTAGACAGACCCGAATTGCCTCGGGTTTACGAGGAGTGGAGTGGCCCGGCGAGGCTCTCAAACGAGGCGCGGAGCGTTGACGTGCTGGTGGTCGTACGCGACTTCATCGAAGGTCAATCGGTGGACGAGCGATTGCGCAACCTCCACACCCCGAATTTGGATCAAGTCAGGCTCGTCGTCCCCTGGCTCGAAAGTGTGCTGCGGGCGCTGATCGCTCTGCACGCCAAAAACGTGGGACACTTCGACCTGCGGGCCGCCAACGTCATCCATCCTGACGAGCAGGGTAAGCCAGTTGTCGTCATCGACCTCAACTCAAGTCAGGTCCTCAGCGTCAACGAGGCGTCACGCCACACCATCCTGCAAGTCGATCAGCGATTGGCGCCTGAGGCCTGGTACAGGGCTCGCGCCGATCGAGCAGGCCGGATCGATCTCGCCAAGCTGAGTGTGGAAGAGCCACTGGCGTGGCTGGACTGGTATCAGTTCGGCTTGCTCACCCGGGAGATGACGAGTGCGGCGACAAACCTCGACGCAACGCATCGCCGATATCTGGACGAAGTGGCTGATTACCTCACGAGCTACCCCGGGTGTATGGAGATCAAAGCCAAGGAGATTCGGCGCCTACTTGAACGAGCGAAGCCTGAATTTTTGCACCCGTACGGGGTTCCCGAACTCGTTCGGAACGCACGCAACATCGACGTCGAGGTCTTTCCCGACGGGCAAGTGTTCACCAAGGTGGGCGTCCTCGGGGAGATCGTCAAACATCCGGCCTTTACCAGACTATTCGAAGTAAAGCAACTCACGCTCCTCCGGTACGTCTTCGTCGGTGCGGAGCATAGCCGTGCGATGCACATGATGCATTGCGCCAGCCTCACGGCTGATCTCCTGAAACATCTCTTCTCCGAGCCTCGGTTTTTGCGAACCTTCGACAGCAAGGACATCCGTTTCGCCATCGTGGCTGCCCTGCTGCACGACATCAATCACTTCCCGTTCCTGCACACCTTCCAGGAGTCTGCCAAGTCGATCTTCACGAACCGAGCGCTCTTCGATGAAGTCATGGAGTCGGACTTCAGCCATTTCACGGGCGAGCAGCACATACCACTCCGCGAACTCTTGATCGGCGCAGCTATAGATCCGGAGGCGCTCTGGAGGGTCATCTTCGGGGAGCGATACCAGCTAAGGCAATACGGCCCCATTGAGCAGTTCGTCAACTCGATGATCGACTCAGGCGTCGATGTCGATAAGTTGTCCTATCTCTACCTTGACGCGTTGTGCACCGGGGTGCCTGTCGGCCAGGCCATCGACTACTCCCGGCTTATGCGGTCGGCGATCATGGTTCCCGATCTTCTCAACATGGAGTCCCTTGCCTTCGACATCGGAGCGTTGCCAGCGGTCGAGTCCGTGATCCATGCCCGCCTGGCTAACTTTCGCGCGATCTACTGGCACCAAAGGAATCGCGCTCTCATGGCGATGTTTCTTCACGTCGCCGACAACATCGACTATACCAGATTGGATGAAACAACACTGCGCCGCGAGGTTCTGGTGTCATCCGAAGCGGACGTCGTCCGCAGGATGAATGAGTTGTATGAGGAGCACACCGGGCGGCGCTCGCCGATGGCCATGTTCATTCCGCTACGAGGCGCCGGCCTGTTCGAGCAGCTCTATCAGGTTCCGGTAACCGACGACCGAGAGGAGGGGTTCGTCTTCCGCCGCCTGAGCGCCATGTCGCGCGCCGAGCGTAGCGACCGGAGCGGGGAAGCGGAGCTGCGCCGAGCCCTCGCAGACGAACTCATGTCGCGGTACCCGCGGCTCGGAGAGGTCGACATTGCCGAGATTCTTATCGATATCCCGGCGCGTCCCATGGACGGGCAACTCGTCGCGTTCTTGCGCGACGGCCGGGGCGAGCCGAAGGAGATAGACAAGATATCGAGCACGGCCGAGGCGGCGGTCAAGGACTTCCAGAAGCTCGCCAAGAGCATCCGAGTCTTCGTGTCGCCGCGGGTCGCGTCGACGATCGGCATCCGGGGTGGTGAGCCCGAACTCCGGTGGATAGGGGGCCTGCTGTACGAGATCTTGTCCGGTCTGCCGAACGGTTCGAACGGTAGGCTGTCGTAGCGGCCTGCTTCGAGGGAGGCGCGATGGTCTCAGCGAAAACCACGACGGAAGTTTTCCTCGTGATGTGGTTTTCGTTAGTCGGATTGCCTGGACTCAACGAGTTGTGGAGCGCGATGAGGGGCCATCTGCCAGATTGGCTCAATACTCCGTTCGTCGCCGCTGTGATCGCCGGCCTAGTGACGCAGTGGGCGTTTTCGATCCTTGCAGCCAGCCAGAGCCGTAGGTTGAACGCAGAAACCGGCGTCGCGCTTGATCAGGTCGAGCAACTGGTCCGCGCCGCCCAACGCCAGCTCGCCGAGATATCGGCCAACACCCTGACCTTCAAAGCCACCCTCATGGAGTTGAATCAACAGGCCCTTAGCGCATCAGCCCCTGACACCTTGTCAGAACTCCGAGAGCCCGTGCCGTCGAGCGCGCCTGCGCCTCACGGTGCCGACGGTGGTGACAGGTCGGCCGAGCCGCGGCTCGACGGCGACCTCCGTCAGGTCGTTGACGAACTGGTCGACGAAGCCGGAGGAACCTTGGTGTTGCGGACGGCATACGAACGGCTGCGCCCGACGTCCTTGCAGAACCTGCTCTACGCCATCTACTGGCTTCGCGATGTCGGGCGGATAGCTTGGGACGATGCGGTGATCGGATGGGAGACCGAACTGCGTCGGGTGCCCGACGCTGGGAACAGATAAGTACCACGCTGACGCGAGATGCCACCGCGGCCCGGCGTGGGATGGCTGCGTGGTCAGCATTTGTGTTGCCTTCACGCCGAAGAGCCGCGCCGGTCCGACCAGCCCGCTCGGCACCGCCGGGCAGTTCCCCTCGATCATCTGAACCGCTGTTGGCCGTCACACCGTCCGTGCGAGAACACCATCCGTAGCTGCGGCGGTGAATGCTGACCAGGCTGCCGGCGCAAAGGTGAGTACGGGACCAGCCTGCTCCTTGGAGTCACGTACGGCGACAATGCCGGGAAGGTTGATGGCGACCTCGATGCATCGCCCCATGCAGCGGGCAACTCGGGGACGAGTGCGGCCGCTGTTCCCGCAGCCTCATCCGATTTGAGGTAGGCCGGCGCGGACTGCCCACAATCGGCTTGGGCTGCCTGAACTGCGACAGCACGAAAAGCGGCCAGGGCCGCGATCGGGCCGCCGACGAGCGGCAGCTGATCTGGGGACGCCCCTGAGATCGACGCGACAACCCAGCACAGGGAAAGGAGTATCTGACCGGCATGGCTCACCTCACCATCGCGGAGCGCATCATCCAGGAACTGCTGCGCACCAGGCTTCCCCTCGACGACGACGAACTCGCACGGCGCCTCGACGTACAGCCACGGCAAACGATCAACCAAGCCTGCCGCAGACTGGAACAAAGCCGCCGGCTCCGCCGCTACATAGGCACCCACGGCAAGATCGTCAACGAGCTTCTGGGCGGCACGCTCCCCGCGGCTGCCATGGTGGCGCAGGAGGTCCTGCCCGAGCCGGCCGCTGGGGACAGCGCGGCGCAACGGCGGGCCGAAGGCGTCATGCTCGGCCTGTTGGGTGAACGGCTGGGCAAGACGCTGAGGCCACGCAGATTCGCCCTCCCCGACGGAGCCAGGGTCGAAGTCGACGGCGCCGATGAGGAACTCACCCTGCTCGTCGAGGCCTGGGCACATCAAGGCCCGCCGAAGTCCGCCCAGAAGCACAAGATCCTCGCCGACGCGATGCGTCTTCTCTTCGTCGCCTCGATGCTGCCAGTCCCGCCACGCTTGGTGTTGTGCCTGTCCGACGAGGAGGCCGCCCGGCACTTCACCATCGCCCGTTCCTGGGCGGCCACCGCACTGCGCACCTTCGACATCCATGTCGAGGTGGTCGAGCTGCCAGCCGAACTGCGGAACGAGATCCTATCCGCCCAGCAGCGCCAGTACCGCTGACGCCAAGGCTGGATCCACACTCCCATCGCAGGATGGAAGGTGCTGCAGGTGGGCACCAGTGAGAGGTATGTGAGTCCTCGAGCCCGACATACCGCCATCGCGCCAACCAAGCTGTCCATGAGGAGAAGACGCCTTGCACCAGGCGCCGAGGTGACGACGTGAAACGGTCAGCATCTATGACGATACGGTCGATGCCTGACGTGACCGAGTTGGCCAGGATCGAGCCGTGGCTGTCTTCCTGACCGAATTGGACCCCCGCGCACGCATCAAGGGATCACGAGACGGGCTCGGTGCCCAACCGGTGTGGTCGGCCATGGGCCGCCCACTGATCGGCAACCTGACGACGGTCACCACCGACCTCGCCGCGTTCACCACCCTGCTGGTCGGCCTGCGGCTCACCGAAATCGGCCCCGCCGAGGATGACGCGCAGCGGCAAGCGGCGTTCCTGGTCTGGGAGCAGATGGCCGGTTACGTCCGGCACGTCGTCTACGACGACCGCGGATTCTTCGGACGCCAGCGCATCGCCGCCCGCGCCGCGTCGGCCGGAAGCAACGGCGGAAAGGTACGACTGTCGGCTGACCCCGCGTATCAGATCCTGAGCAACCAGAAGACCGACGGCCTACTGGGCAACTACACCGCACCAGCGAGGGCATCGGGACTCCTCGCTCCCGGCTCCCCGGCCCGCCTCACGCCCCAAGCCGCGGCGTTCGTCGACGCCACCTACCTACCCCGCCTCGCCGCAGCCTGGGGCCGCGACGCCCAGCAGCTCACCCGGGCGCTCACCCAGGCCTCCTACGGCTTCGACCTGCGCGAAAACAGCAAACGCGCCGCCGTGGCGGCGGTGCTGGACCCAACCTTGTCGGCGAAGGAGCGGGACTTCTACCGCCGCCACCTGATCGAAGGTGGCCCACTGGACCCGACGAAGGGTCGGCAGGCCCGCTTGGCGATGCTTGTGGCGGCCCGACCGCGGCCGTCCGACGGGCCGCTGGGGATCTACGTCGCGCAGCTCGCCGAGGACGCCGAGCTTCAAGGCTGGGCGGACGTGGGCGAGCGGCTGCGCCGCATCGTCATGTGCGAGTCCGTTCTGGCACCCGCGACGGTGCTGTTCAGCTACCTCCTCGGTCGCGACGACGCCCACGTCGACACGGTGATCGAGGACCTGCACGCGGTCTGGGGCGACCGGCTGGAATCGGTGCACCCGCAGGCGGCGGCGGTGCTGTCCGATCGACAGTGGCGCGACATCGCCGACGCGCTGGTCCAGGGTGATTGGCGGCGGCTGATCCATGTCCTGGCGCAACGCAACGCCACGGTGATGCGCGAACGTGGGGGAGGGCTCGCCTGGTTGGAGGTGACCGACGGCGACCGGCTGCGAGTGCGTTTCCGTGACGAGCCCACCGGCCTGCCGGCCGCGGACGAGATCCGGGACCTGTGGTGGTACCCGTACTTCCTGCCGTCCCTCATCCGCCTGGTCGCCGCGAACGAGGAGAGCGCATGAACGACCGGATCCCGAAGGCTGTGCTCACCGAGGCGCTGCGGGAGCAGATCCGTGGACGGCGGGTCCTCGCCGCGGTGTTCTGCACCTTCCGCTTCGAGCCTGGCTTCTTCGAGCAGGAAATCCTTCCCGCGCTGTTCGACCTGCCGCTGCACCAGGCGCCCCAGATTCGGCGGCTGCAACTCGAGGATGCCCTGCGACCCCTTGCCGGGCAGGTGGCCGTCTACTACGACCGTAAAGCGCTCGTTGTCGGCGACGGCACCGCCTGCCTGGACGTCCGTCGCATCCCTGTGCAGCTGACCCGCGGCTACTTTCATCCCAAGAACGCGTTCATCCTCGTCGAAGACGACGACACGGGGGAGCGGGCCCTGGTGGCGCTGACCGCGTCGGCGAACCTCACCCAGGCGGGCTGGTGGGAGAACGTCGAATGCTTCCACCTTGACGAAATCCCCGAGGGCGGGCGGTCTCGCACCGCGGCCGACATGCGACGGTTCCTGCGCCGGTTGCGCACCTTGGCCAAGCACCTCGGCCCGCACCACGCGTTGGAGCAGGTGGACGCGTTCCTGTCCGCAGTGCAGCCGATCACCCAACGCTCGTCCAACCAGGTCCTGCATCCGCACTTCATCGTCACCGGCAGCCGCGGCGCGGCGTCACTTGTCGACCAGCTCGACCACATCGCGGGGAAGTGGCTTCGCGGGGCAAGCCTGGAGATCATCTCCCCGTACCTGGACGAGGCGGACGTTTCGGCTCCGCTAGCCGCGCTGCTCGATCGGTTCCAGCCGCGACGCTGGCGCATCCTCCTGCCAGAGGAACGCGGCCTGGCGCGCTGCCGCGAAGCCCTCTACCAGTGGGTGCAGGCCCAAGGCGGCCAGTGGGGCCGGCTGCCCGCCTCCCACACGGCCCGCCGCGGCAAGCAAGCCAGCGGCGCGGCCGTCGCACCCCGCACCGTTCACGCGAAGGTGTACCGCTTCTTCACCAACGAATACGAGATCAGCTTCGTCGGCTCCTTCAACCTGACCGGCCCCGCCCACCAGGCCGGCGGCAACCTAGAATCCGGAGTCCTCGTCGAGGTACCCGCACCGCGCCGACCCCGCTTCTGGCTCGAACCGGTCGACGAGACCCCGACCTTCGCGCCGACCCCCGCCGCCGAGGACGACGACACCGACCTCGACGTCATACCGCTGCTCGTCCGCTACGACTGGACCAGCGAAAAGGCCGACGTGTTGTGGGACGCCACCACCGTCAGCCCACCACTGGACGTGCACCAGGCGGGACCCTTGTTCGCCATCCCACCGCTGCAGCCGGCCACGTGGACCGAGCTTCCCGCCGGCGACACGCGGAAGCTGGCCGAGCGGTTGCGCTCGTCGAGCTTCCTCACGGTGATCGACGGTGACCGTCGCGGAGCTGTGCTCGTCCACGAGACCGGCATGGCGCACCGGCCGTCCCTGCTGCTCGAACTCACCCCCGCCGAGATCCTGCGCTACTGGTCGATGCTCAACCCCGACCAACGCGCCGCCTACATAGCCGCCTGCGGCGGGCAGGATCCGAGGCTCACCGGCGAAGAGCCTGTCCACGCCCAGGCCGCCACGCCCGTCGACACCATCTTCGACCGGTTCGCCGGCATGTCCCACGCCTTCGCCAGCCTCGCACGCACCGTCCGGGAGGCGCTGACCGACGGCCGCACGGAACACGCCCGCTTCCTCATCTTCGGGGCCAAGTACGACTCCCTCCCCGTCCTGCTCCAGCAGGTGCTCGACGACACCGACGGGGACCTCGTGGACCGCTATCTCACCGTGCTGTGCGCCCACCAGATCGCCGACCGCATCCGCCGGGACTGGCCGCAGTTCTGGGCATCCGACCCGATCGGAGCGGCGCGACTGGAGACCGCACTCGCAGCCCGCACGCCGCTGCGGGAGCAGATCGCCGCCCGCAACGACGACGACATGATCCACTTCCTCGACTGGTACGAGGCCCGGTTCCTCGACGAGCCTGCGGAGGTCCCGGCATGAGACTCACCACGGACACCGCCAACCGGCTTTTGGACTTCGACCGGCTCATCGGCAACGAGCAACGCGCCACCGACCAACTCGAAGGGGCGGTCGCTGTACACAACATCCTGCACCAGCACTCCATCGCCTACCTCGCCGACGAAGTGGGCATGGGCAAGACGTACGTCGCGCTCGGTGTCGTCGCCCTGCTGCGCCACTTCAACCCCAACCTGCGGCTACTCGTCATCGCGCCCAGGGAAAACATCCAACGCAAGTGGCAACGGGAACAGGGCGTCTTCACCGCGAACAACGTCCGCCTCGACGACCTTCGCGTCCGCATGCCCGGAGGTCTACCCGCACGGCCACTCGTGCACTGCGACAGCCTGATCGAACTGCTGGAGGAGACAGCGGTCGCCCCGGACCGGGACTTCTTTGTCCGCATGCCCAGCTTCAGCCTCCCCCTCCGCCAGGACCCCATCCAACGCCGGAGCTTCCGCGACCGGCTCCGGCGGCAAATTCCGTGGCTGCCCGACGAACTGGTCGACCTGCGCTCCAACACCGACGTCATCAAGGACCGATTCGCCCAAGCGATCAACGCAGCCATTCCCCACTTCGACCTCGTGATCGTCGACGAAGCCCACAACCTCAAACACGGCTGGGGACCCCACGCCTCCGCCCGCAACCGAGTCCTCGCCACGGTCCTCGGCCGCGAGCGCGACGACGTCCACCCGCATCTGCAGCACGCCTACGGCGAACGCGCCGGCAAGATCCTGCTGCTGTCCGCCACCCCCGTCGACGATGACTACCGACAACTGTGGAACCAGCTCGACCTGTTCGGCCGGGGCGAACCCTTCACCGCCCTAAGCGACACCAACACCAGCGAAGACCAAAAACGGGAGGTCACGGGGCAGTTTCTTATCCGCCGAGTGACATCCCTGAAGGTCGCCGGCCAGCAGCTGACCAAGAACCTCTACCGGCGGGAGTGGCGCCAAGGCGGCCTCACCGTGCACGACGAGCCGATCCGGATCACCGACGATCGTCAACGGCTCACCGTCGCCCTCGTGCAGAAGAAGGTCAGCGACCTTCTCGGACACGAACGGTTCGGCGCTCGCTTCCAAGTCGGCATGCTCGCCTCGTTCGAGTCCTTCCTGCAGACCAGCGCAGCCAGCCAACAGCAACCCGACGACGCCAGCGACGACGACCAGGCGGCGAACTTCGACGGCGCCGACCAGACCGCCGACCTCGCCGAGCGACAGGGCGCAGACGTGCCGATACTCGACGAGCTCGCTCGCGACCACGTCCGGCGGTTCGGCCGTGAGCTCCCGCATCCGAAAATGGACGCCCTCGTCAACGCGCTCGCCTCGTCCTGGCGCGACGGCCACAAGGGCCTCGTCTTCGTCCGCCGCGTCGCCTCGGTCGCCGAACTGAAGCGGAAACTCGACGACGAATACAACGACTGGCTCATCACCCGACTACGCGAGCGCATCCATCCCCGGCACCATGCCGCACTCGACGCCAAGCTCGCCGAGTATCGCGACCACCGCTCCCGACGCGCCACGGCCGAAAACCACCAGAACAACCACGACGAAGACTCCGGCGGAGACGACACCTTCTTCGCCTGGTTCTTCCGCGGCCGCGGACCCGACGGCATCATCAGCGGTGCCCGTATCCAGGAGCGCTTCCGCAACCTCGGCAGCCCACTCGGCATCTTCTTCGACGACAACCACCTGATGGCACTCCTCGACGCCGCCCCCGGGGAGGTCATGCAGCGTCTCGCAGCCGCGCTCGGCGAAGACCGAGACAAGGCCGACCGGCTGCTCCGCCAGTACTCCCGCCACTACCTGTCGGAGGCGAGACAGCCCACCAGGGGAGCCCGGTTCGACGCCGCACAGGGCGCAGCGCTGGAACTGCTCGCCAACACCCCCGGCCCACTCCAGGCCCACGCCGAGGTCGCCTGGCGCGAGCTGTACCGCCCCCGAAAGCAGCAGCGACCGGCGGCAGCCGAAGCCGAACCAGACCTACTCGAAATCCGCACCTTCTTCACCGAGCTCCGCCGCCGTGACCAGCTCCGCGCCGACCTCTGGCCGAAACCCGCCAGCGACGATCTCACCGCAGCCTTCCGAGAACAACACCAACGCGCCCAACTACTGTCCGCCGCATCCCGGCTCGGGCACGCCTTCCTCGACCTCTACGCCACCGTCACCGACCACCTGCAATCACTCAACCCGTCCGAGGGCATCGAGCCAGGCAGTGAACTCGTCACCGCCTGGCTCGACGAACTCGAACGCCAAGCGAACACCACCGCCCGCGGCTGGTCGGCGTACGACGAACTCACCAACCTCGCCGAGCACCACGACCTGATCCTCGACACGACCCTGCCCGAACTACGGCGCGCCGACCTGCGGGAAACGCCGACCCACGTCGGTCGGCTCCTCACCGCGCAGCAACCGGTAGCCGGCATGGCCGGCCGGGTCAACCGCCGCCACGTCCAACAGTTCCGCCTGCCCGGCTACCCTCTCGTGCTCATCTGCACCGACCTGCTGCAGGAAGGCGAGGACCTGCACACCTTCTGCTCCCGCGTCTACCACTACGGCCTGGCATGGACCCCGTCCGCCATCGAACAGCGAATCGGACGAGTCGACCGCATGCGCTCGCAGACGGAACGACGCCTCACCAAGCCGCTCGACTCCGTCGGCGCCGAGGATCTGCTTCAGGTGCACTACCCCCACCTGGCCGACACCATCGAACGCCTCCAAGTGCGACGCGTGCTCCACCGCGTCAACGACTTCCTCCGCCTGATGCACGAAGGCCTCACCATGCCACCTTCCGGCGACGGCCACCTCGACATCGCCCGGGAAGCACTGGCCGACGAGGGCATCCCCCCAGTGCACGCCGAACCGCTCACCACCTCCTTCCCCGTCCGTGACCAACACCTCGCCGGACGTAACCGCCCCCTCGCCGTCGACGAGTCACTCGTTCGAAAGCACCTCGACCGATTTGCCGCGCTGTCCCACGGCGACCTCGACGGCATCACGGTCAACTGGGAACCGCACCAACCGAGTCCGGACACACGGCTCGGCACCGCCGTCCTGGCCACCGGTCGCCAGCAGCCCTTCAGCCTCCACTTGGAACATGACGCCGACCACATCATCGTGCGATGCGTCAGCCCCATCGGTCGCGTCGACCGCGACGAGCAATGGCAGGATCTCGAAATCTGGAGCAGCGGTAACGAGGCACGACTCGGCGCGGTCCGGACCCGTGGCGGCAGTTATGACCTCACCCTCGAGGAGGACGTGCTGCTCACCGACCGCCGACACGACCGCGCCCGCGTCAGCGCTCTGTTACGTCGGGTAACCGCCCTTGCCGACGACGCGGAACGGCAACACCTGCCCGACCGCGACCGGCCAATGACGGACTTCAGGACGGAGTTGGAGCAGGATGTTCGGTACTCGCGCTGAGTGGCGCGCCCTCTGCGACGCCGACGACATGCACGTCAAGCGACACGACATCGCCGTGCGATTCGCCAACGACCGCTCGCACACCGTGCGGGTGCAGGATCTTACAGATGCCTACCTCGTGACGGCTGTGGTCACCCACCCTGAGGCCCTCGCGCAGGTATCCGAACTTGCGCGCAAGGCCTGGCTCAGGAACCGGCACAGCAGCCTCGTCGGATTCCGCGTCGATGAGGACGGCTACTTGCTCGCCCAAGCCTGGACCCCGAAAGACGGACTCACCGCGAACGCCTTCCAAGCCGTCGTCCGAGCCGTGGCGCGTGAGGCGGACCGATACGAATTCCAACTGACCGGCACCGACGATTACTGATCGCTGCCGGTCGCGAGGGGTGGCCAAAGATGCGCTGCGTCGCTGGCAGTCCGACCGCGCCCGCACCCGAGGACAAGAGCGGTGACCCAGCGGTACGTCACTCGCCTGTACGAGGTGTTCCCGCACTGGTCACCGTCGCAGCGGCCCAGGCGATTGGAGATGTTGGCGGCCCCGGTCACCCTGCCAGCCCTCGCGATTCGACCCTGATACACACGTAGTGGTGACCGACTTCGCCAGCAGGGTTCGACCGTGTCGTTTTGGCGTGCGGTCGGATACGGATCAACATGTCGCCACCAGCAGCGATATCACGCTGTGGCACCGCAGCTGACTGAGTGAGGTGCGGCGATGGCGATGAAGGCGTACCGCGAGCTGACCGGCGACGAAAAGGCGGTCCGGGACCGCTTCGACGCGGTGTTCGACTTCCGTCCCAGCATGCACCGGTATCCGGCCTTCACCGAACCGACCCCGTCGGTCACCTGGAGCCTGAACGGCCTTGAGGATGATCCCGGATACGCACGCCTGGATCGCCTGGTCGAGGCCATTCACGCCGGGTTCACGGCGCTGGCGGGCGTGGGTTCGATCCTGTGCCTGGACTGGCAGCACCCGAGCTACCGGGTCTGGCCCAGCCTCGTCGGGCCAGAGACATCGACTCGCCTGGCCAGCCTGGCTGGCCGTTATCGCCGTACCCGACGGCGACTACTACATCTACCTCGCGGAGAACTTCCGGTTCGGCACCTTCGGTCATCCGTGGAGCTGTCGCTGTGCGTGTTCGGCGGCGACCTGCTGGACCTGGTCGAAGCCTATCTACACGACGTCCTCGGCAAGGTGATGAGACGCGACGGCCGGAAGGTGACGGTGTGAGCGAGGGCCTGTTCGATGGCGGCACAGGGTCAAGGGCCACGTTAGGATCGGTTCGCATCGATCATGACACAAGCCCATGCCCAACCCTTTAGGTCAAGCCCGATTTCGAGGTCTTGGGCTCTGAGGCGATTCGATCCCAGCAGGCTCGTGCTGGGTTGTGTTTGACCAGGGACTCGACTGGTTGTCGCTCGTGGTCGAGAGCGCCAGTGGGCCAGGTCTCTCGCCGCGCTGAAGTCGATGTCCTAGGACGGTTTAGAGGGTGTGCATCAGCGCAGGCGGTGACGGCTTCGACCTCAGTGTTCAGCGCCGCCTCGGGGAGCGTGCGCTGGGATCGACGGCGGCGTGTGGCATGGTGACGCGGATGATGGACAGTGGTGGAGCGTTGGAGGCCGTGGTCCGGCATGCCACGGAGCTTGAGGACGACTACGACGACATCGCGCCGACCCTCACAGCTTTGGCGGCGTGCGGGGACAGCACCTTGGTGCCCCGGTTACATGAGGCGCTCGACCGGTTCCTCGACGAGCAGAACTTCTACGGCCGGGACCTAATCGCCGGCATTCTGGCCGGCGTCCAGGGCGTGGCTGCGCTCCCGGCGCTGCTGCGCGCATCGGCCCGCGATCTCGGTGACGATCAGGACAGCTTGACTGGTGAGATCATCGACCTTTTGCACACGAACAGGGCAGCGGCGCGTCGCACGGTGCTGGACCTGGCCACTGGTGGCACCCCCGAACTACGCCGGGCAGGACTGTGGGCGCTCGGATTCGTGGTCGAAGCGCAGGATGTCGAACTGCTGGCCGCAGCCGCGGCCGACGCCGACCCGCGGGTCAGGTCCGTGGCGATCGGCTCGATTCCCAACCCTGCTGGCGATGACCGAGCATTCCAGGTGCTCGTCGTGGCGCTGCGTGACCTCGACGATCAGGTACGCATCACGGCTGTCAGCAGGCTCGGCTACACCGGCCGGGCCGACGCGGTTGCGCCCCTCGCCGCCCTCGCCGCGGACCCCGTGCCGCGGGTGCGGTCCATGGTCGCGTACGCACTCGGCCAGCTCCGCAAGGTCGAGGCAACCGCGGCGTTGCTGCGGCTGCGACAGGACCCCGATCGGCACGTCCGCGAGAACGCCCTCGAAGCCCTTGGCTCAGTCGGCGGAGCGGCGGCGGTCGACGCGTTGTTGCTGATCGCCGGCGATGAGGATCCGCTGCTGCGAGCCCAGGCCGCTCGGGCGCTCGGCAGGGCGGTGGACTCGGATCCGCGCATACCGCAGCAGCTCACGGCGCTGGCCCAAGACGACGAGCCGGCGGTGCGCGCCGCCACCATAAGCGGACTTATCAGCACCGAGAGCGCGCTCTCGCGCTGGGCGTCGCTCGTGGTCGGGTTGGCGAACGACCCGGACCCGGTGGTCCGCCAGCGCGTCGCCGTTGCGGCACGCCGCCTCGCGCCCGACGCCGCCCCCGACATCCTCCGCCAGTACGCCAGCGACCCTGACCCGACCGTGCGCCGGATCGCCGACACGGAACTTGCTCGACTGACCGATACCGCCGCACGCTGAGCCGCAGTGACGATGGAGCCGGCGCTGACTGGGTTTCACCGCGGATCGCAGTCTGCGCCGACCCCCGGCTCGACCCGCACATCAGCGCACACGCGGCAGCGGAGGACCAGGTGCCCGCCGCAGCGGCACGGCCACCAGCCCCGCACCGCAGTCGTCGCCGAGCCGCCTGCGTAGCCGTGCCCGTTGTGGCACTCGTCCGGCTCGTCGCCGACCAGCTCGCAGACCCGTCGGTAGGGGAAGGCGACCACGTGCGGGTCGGCGCGGGCGGCCTGGACCAGGTGCCGCAGCTCGGCGGGGGAGTCCACGGCGTGCTCGACGACGGTCACGCCGGCGGGCGAGTTGTCGGCCCGGTCCCAACGGATCGTGATGTGCCAGCGCGTTCGCCACTCCACGCTCGTAGGCTAGTCGAACATATGTTCTAAGGCGTGTGAGGCCGGCAGATGGGGGCCCGCATTGCCCAACCAATACGCATGGAGTTTGGTCTGAGACGAGTTGTCGGTTTGCTCAGGCGTGGAAGCGGGCGATGACGGGGGCGTGGTCGGGGACGGTGGCGGGGCGTCGGGTGTCGGTGGATTCGGTGATCGAGCCGATGTCGTCGACGAGGCTGTCGACGCTGGCGACTCCGGGTGCGAGGGGCTGCTACGACGGGGAGCACAGCCGGTCGCAGGAATGCCGGTCGATACGGCTGATGGTTCTCGATCAGCCGGCTGGTCGGTCCGTGATGCTACTTTGCCGGCCGTGAATGACTACCTGCGCGCCGTCGACTGGGAATCGCTGCAAGGTCCCTACGGACCGGCCTCGGATGTGCCGAGGCTGTTGCAGACGCTTCGATCTCACGACCCGGCGGCGCGGGGCGAGGCGGAAGAGCAGCTCGAAGACCATCTCCAGCACCAAGGCTTGGTGGCGGAGCCGGCGGCCGCCGCAGCGCCGTACCTGATCGATCTGCTTGCCGACCAGGAGGCACCGGATCGGCTGGTGGCCTACCGCCTCCTGCGGACGATCCTCGATTGTGTCGAGCTGTACGAGGCGCCGAGGCCGGCGTCCGACGTGCCGAGTCTCAGCGAACTCGCATCGCTGCGCTCGGACTGGTGGTTGTCCAGGTCACCGGAGTGGCGCAGGCATGGCGGATATCGACGCCCGGTCACCGATCCCTGCCATGCCGCAGCGTATGAGGCAGTGCGGGCCGGTGTCCCCACGTACCTGCAGGTTCTGCAGGATCCCGACCCGGACCTTCGTCTCGGGATGGCGTATCTGCTCGCCGCCTTCTCCCAGGAGTGGGCAACCATGTCACCCGTTCTGGCCCAACGGCTCTCAGTAGAGACGGACCCGGCCGTGGCCGCGGAGATGTGCATCGCGGCCGGACTCGCCGGCCAGCCCTCCGACGGCGCCATCGTGGATGCGGTACGCCAGTGGCGTGGCAACTCCGACCGGCTTCTTCACCGAGCGGCGCTGGTCGGACTGGTGCGGCTCCTTCCGGCACCCGATACGGCGCTTCTGGCCGAGCTGACCGACTGCCTGGTGGAGCCGGTTCAGGATTGGGATTCACAGGCCGGTGCGATGGCCAATGTCACCGCCTCGGCCCTCGGCGGTCTCACCGTGAACTCGGTGCCACAGCTCGCTGGTCTGCTGATGGAGCGGATGCGGGTCCCAGACCCGCATCGGTCTGACTTCCTGGCGCTGCGGCTACTGCTTGGCCTGGCTTTTCCCGACGGTCCACTTCCGGAGGGCACCGCATTCGACGATCTCTCACTTTTGCAGCAGGAGGTGGTCCGCGTCGTCATTCGTGCCCGCCTGCTGGCGCAGGGCCCGATGATGCCGCGAGCCATCGGAGAGTGCAATCTCCCCTATACAGAGGAAGCTCTCGCGACGTGGTGTGCCGGGCAGCCTCATAGCGCGAGCTGACCGTAGCGAACGACTGCGGCATCACCCGTCGAGGAGCCACCAGTTCAGCCAAGGTGGGGGATCAACGGGGGCGGCCGCAGGGCATCGGTTGGCCTAGGCTGCGGCGGGTGGGTTACTGGGGCACCGTGGTGATGGCGCGGCCGCAGGGGTTGCTGGTCGACCAGGACGGCATCAGTGGGTTCGGTTACCGACATTCCTGGCTGCGGGAGTTGGGCGACGGGTGGCAACTGGTGGAGACCAGCGGGTGGAAGGATCCGCCGGACCTGCTCGGCCCGTGCGGGGTGGTGGTGGCATCGACAGGGCATCCGGTCTTCGCCGCGTTCGTCAGCGATGGTGACTGTGCGGTGATGTGCGCGGCGACGCCGGGCGCGGTGGGGCCGCTGACTCACCTGTGGGACGTCGGAGGGCCCTGCGGGGTGTACCGGCATCAACCGAAGGGCATGCCGGAGCCGGTCGGCCGCGGGGCCGAAGAGGTGGTCGCGGAGCTGACTGGATGGTCTGCTGGGGCTGGTCTGCGGGCGGACATCTCGGCGCTGCGCGCCGTGCTCGCCCATGACCAGAGCACGGCCTGGAAGCCGGCGGACGATTTGTTGTTTGACCTGGTGAAGGCGTTGGGGGTGGCCCGGATCGGTCGGACGCTGCCGTGGGCGTTCCCGATAACCTGTCGGCCGTTCACCCTGATCACCGACTTCATGGGCCTGGCGGCCCGGGCGCGGTCGCGGGCGGTGTATCGGCAGGCCGAGGAGGAGGACGGGGAGGTGCCCGAGCCGGCGCAGCCGTGGGAGACGGCCGCGATCGCGCTCGAGGAGGAACTGTGGGCGTCGTTGTACCGCACCGGGCTGGACGTAGCGACGTTGGCGTGCCGGGTCGTCGAGGTGCGGCTCGCGTACGACGCCGCCAACGAGGACCGCGCGGGTCGGGCGGCGGCCGACCCGGATCGGATGTTCGAGTCGCTCTTCGCCGGGCTGGTGGGCGGCACCCTGCAACCAGATGACCCCGACGACTCGGGCCGCCGGTGGGCCGACGAGCGGGCTCCCGGGTGATGGGCCCGACGGGCGGCTGGCGGTGAGTTGGGTCCCCATCCGCGCCGTCGGGTCTCCGGTGCACGTTCAGGATCAGTTGACCTCGGGGCTCCGCCCCGAGCCCTCTGCTCAGAGATCAGCCGCGGATCACCCTGCGGGGCACCCGACCGCTATCAGCCTCCCCGTCCAGGGAGGCTGGACGGTCTACGGCTGCCCGACGAGGAGATCCGCTGGCCATGGCAGTGCAGCCAGCGAGTCGAGGGGCGTGCATTACTGTCGCCGCATGGCCGAGTTTCGAGCCCGGATTGGGGTGCACTACAGCCACCTCGAGATCGCCGACGATCAATCCTGGGGTCGGACCGATTGGGCTAACGTCTTCTTCGGCAGGCGCCCGACCGGCCTCATCGCCACCTCCCCAGGCGAAGTCTTCCTCGTCGCGGGTCGCCATACCGGCACCGTTGGGTTCACGGTCAGGGTCAACGACGACGATCCAGGGGCTGATCTTGACGGGTTTGAAGACGTGGTAGAGGTGCCGTTCGAGACGTCCAGGGCCGAATTGAAGCTCATTCAACGGGCCGGAGAAAAGTCCCACGCACTGCCGCGACTTCCCGCCGGGCCCGGCTCGTACCGGATGCGCTACCACTGCCGGGATGGACGAAGCTGGAAATAGAAGTTCGGATTATTTCGACGTTGTTGACGAGTACCTGCTGCAGATCTGGCCGTCACCCGCCGCGCCGCCTGCCACGCTCAAGGTGACGAGCCGAGAAGGGCACACCCGGATTTTCGAAACCTGACTGGCGCGCCCTTCCAATCCGAGCCTTGCCGAGCAATGGCTGGTCTATGACGTGCGCTTCCCAAGCTGACAGTGAGGGTTCGATTCCCGTCACCCGCTCCACGCGAAAGGCCCTGGTCAGGACGACGGTCCCGGCCAGGGCGAAGCATGCAGGCTGCGCCCCACAACGGAGCGGGATGAAGGGCAGGGCTGGCCGACCCGCTAGGCTAGCCTGTGCGCGCCGAGCAGCGCGCCCTGTCAGTTGGACAAGGTCTCAATCTGCTCAAGCACGTGCGCCATCTCTGGATCGATCTCCTCTCTTCGCAATCCGCGCGCAAGCGCGTCGAATGAGACGGCCTTCTTGCCCAGCGCCTGCAGTCCAGCATTCACGGCCGAAAGAATCTTCTTCGGGGGAGCCGCCGAGCGCCGGTAACTCTCATTCGACCAGTTCAAGTCGAACTGATTTCTTGCGTCCTCCATGATTGTAGCCCGGTGTATACCAAGCTTGGTCTCGATCTCCACCCGCTCTGCGGTGATTTGCCCGAACACGTGGCTTGCTTCAGCTGACACTGCTTTCTCAATGAGTTCCTCGACCGTGCTCAGTGGCACCTTGGCGAGGCGAGCTATCGCTTCTGGCACAAGAAGGTAACTCTCGATCTCCTTCTTTTTCCAAGTATGTACCCCTATGCCATCGCTTGTCAGTGACCGCTCGATCTCCTTGACCTGCTCGGGCAGTCGGTAGTCCCTGTCTAGGATCACGTACCCCTTGATGGCCTCGTTAAGGAACTCCTTCGCAATCCAGCCAAAGTGCTGCGCACGCTCCCAATGAGAGAACCCGTTAATCGGTACGACTGCGAGAGAGGTGTCCCTCTCCAAGTTCTTGTAACCGAGGGTTCGTGATAGGCTTCGCAGCCACTTTGCGTCCTGACCTTCGACGAATAAGACGCACTTTGCTCGCAGTGCCTTTGCCAAGGCAAGGTTGAATGCGGAGCCGATCGAGCTACTCATCGCGAACAGTTGCTCATCCTGCGGGTTACGTATGGCGCGCCGCCGGCTCTTTTCAACCCAGACAATTGAGGACGCGTCTACCTCGGTCAGAACCTCTGCTGAGTGCGTAGCAAATATGAACTGCTGATCAAGTGAGCACAGTAAACGAACGAGTCGTCGCTGAATATCTGGGTGAAGGAAGACTTCCGGTTCGTCTAGCAAGACAGATTTAAACCCGCGCCCCCGATAGAGTTGGAACAGGAGCTGGGTCCAAATCTGGAAGCCGTCGCCAGCCCAGACCACCTCCTTCTCGCGGCTGCTACCAGGCTCCCTATAGAACAGGTCGACACCGGGCGTGCTAGCGACCCCGAAAGACACAGTCGGCTTCAGAAGTTCGTAACCGCCCAGCCAAGGTTCGGCAAAGCTGATGAAGTCGGGCCAATCGCCACTCTCATATAGGAGACGGGCGTGGTTGCGGAACTGCCGGCTTGCCAAACGGGTGTCGAGGTTCTTGCGGGCGTATTCATTGCTGAGTACACCCTCCTCATGCTCGAGCGGTGTGAGCGTGGGCACGGCATAGATGTCGTGAAACTCAGACTTGACGCTGGTCGGGTTTCTCGGGTTATTGCCGACCTTGTTTCGAAGGTAGAAGTAGGGCTCCTGGTCTTCGTCCGACTCTGGCGGCCAAACAGCTGTTAGTGATACGCCACTGTCCCATCGCAGGACCAGGCTTGCTTCCAGGTCGCGGAACTCATGATGCACGCTCTCGCGCAGGACCTCGAATTCTTTCGTCGGGATGGGGTACGCCTGTAGCCAGCTTCCTTCATGGTGTACAGGCCTCGAAGGTGCCACACGATACGCGGAACGCAGGCAAGCCCGAGCAAGCCGCAGTGCCGTAAGGATCGTGCTCTTGCCCGCACTGTTAGGGCCCACTAGGACATTCTCCTTCCGGAAGTTGACCCGGAAGCTGGAGAACGCCCTGAAGTTTCTTAGATGCAGCTCCTTGAGCATGCTTGATCATCATTCCTTGAGGGGCCGACGCTGGTCCATCAGTTTGCCACGACGCAGGCTGTTGTGTCGCGCCCGATTGACTGCCGATTCTGCCGCCCCGGGTAGCACACAGCGCCGCCGAAGGCGCGATTGACAGTTCACCAGGCGCCGAGAGCGGATGAGTCTCGCCGGTTCCCGGGGCGACACCGGACCGCGCCCGCACAGGGCTGCGTTCGCTGACACGAGGTCCGGCTCGGGCGCCGCCTCCGATCTGCTGCCGAATTGACCCGTGTACAGATCAAGGCGCCGCGCAAGCGCGGCGCTGGCGCGGTAATCCCGCCCGGCGACACGCCGCCCCGACTGCCTGCCGCGCCGGGGCGGTGAGCCGCCGACGGCGGTGGGCCGTCCGCGCCTATGTAGCGAACGATGGCTTGACTCGGGGCAGGGCCGTGACGATCGCGATGACGGTTGGCGGCCGCAGGGGTAATGGCGATCGGCTGCCGCGGCGGCTCCGCCGCCTTGCCAGTGACTTGAGGGCTGAGCGGATCCGAACGTCGACCGCCGGGCACGCAGATGTCAGACCGTCACGCAGTGATCGAGTCGCAATCGCGACACTCCCAAAGCCCGTTCCGGGCATCGGGCGTACCGTGCCGCCGTGGCATCCAAGACCCCTCCCCAGCCCGTCCTCTTCGTCTACGTCGACAACTCGAACGTCTGGATCGAGGGCCAGCGCATCCAAGCTGTCCGCCAAGGTCTCGCTACAGACCCAGCCGATGCTCAGCGCCGTCAAGTAGCCACCCAGTGGCACTACGACTTCGGGCGTCTATACGAGCTCGCCTGTCCTTCTACCGCTCACATCGGGCGGTCGATCTTGTTTGGCTCGCGACCGCCCGCCGACGACTCACTGTGGAACATCGCAAAGCGGGAGGGGTTCCAGGTAATCACGTACGACCGGAACGCCGCCAACAAGGAAAAGCAGGTCGACATCAGCCTGAGCACCACCATGCTGGAGGACTCGTACGAGTATATGAAGGCGAGTCGACAGGACATCGCGGTGCTTGTTGGAGGCGACGGCGACTTCGTCCCCACGGTCAAGTCGTTGAAGCGCCGAGGGCTCGGTGTACGGGTCGTCTTCTGGTCGCACGCGGTCAGCCGGGAGTTGCGCGAGTCGGCAGACGAGTTCGTGGTACTTGATCCACACTTCGAGGCGCTCACCCGAGCCGAAGCGCCGCAGGCTTGAGTTCTGACTCGGAGGCCGCTCCGGCGTGCCATTAGCGTGCCATCAGCCCAGGACAGCAGGGGCCAGCCGAGGCCACGAGAGACCACCGCGACCAGCGGCCAGGCTAGTAGCCGAGGAGACCCTGCCCATCGCATAGCCCCTGCCAGCCGCCATTGAGACTCGTCCGGTAGGGCGCTCTACCTTGTCCCCGTCGGGGAGGCTGACGACCTACGACTGCCCGGCGAGGTGAGCCGCTCAGCTTCCCAGACCTGCCGCGCAGCTCGGTCTGATCACGCCGAAGGGCGAGCGAAGTGTCGCCGACATGCTCGGTGTCGACGCCGTGTCTCCGTACTGAACACGGCAAACAACCCGAGGCCTATGATCATCGCGCCGACGTCAGCGCTCCGGCCTGGCGCCAATCCTCCCTTCGCATGGGAACCGGCTTGGCGATCGTCGTTGCCAGGGGCACACCGGTCACCGAAATGATCAGAGAGAACCGACAGGCGTGACCCGGCATCATCAGCGGGGGCGAGGGCGTTCACTGCTGGGCTCATCGGGCACCGTCCGTCGGCGGCGAGCTGCCGGTGGTTGCCGAGCCACTGCCGGTCGTCAGTGAGCGCGGCTTCCGCATCCGCCTTAGCGTGGTCCCGCATCCCCTGAAGGTAATCCCTTAACACGGACCCACGCCGACGCCCTGGCCACGAGGTTGCGCTTCCTGTAGGTTGCCCGCTCGAAGGTTGGGGTCGCGCCCGCCGGCGCTGCGCCTTGGTGGCGCGGCGGGTCGACTGCCGTAGCTGCGACAACCGCTTCGCCCCGCTTGCCGGCGATGATCTGCGCGGTCGTGAGCGCGAGACCGTCAACGGCAAATCATTGCTGGTCGATAACCGGCGGTTCGGTTCGACGGCCACTATACGGTTTGGGTTGACGAGTCGCATGTTCGAAGAAGGGCGGGCATCGTGGGCGATACAAGTTTCTGGTACGCAGAACATGACACGTTCACTACTTCACCCTATACCATCACTGCTGCGAGCGATGGCTTCGTGTTTAGCGGCATTAAGAACTACCAAGGAGGAGATCTGCTCAAACTCAACTTCGGCTTTAAGATCAGATACGAACTGCAGGCGGACCGCGTGCCGCCCTCGCCGATCGGCAAGTGGCGTTCCTCCCCGCACGTGAACATCTCCGGCAGCCTTATCGGATCGTCGCAGGACTCCCCTGGCTGGGGCGACGATTGGTGCAAGTGCTGGATGAATCGGCGGCAGACAGCCTATCAGCTCGTCTTCGCGCCGCCTGGCGCCGACCCCCGACGCAAAATCGACGAGCGGGTCGAGTCACAGAATATCTTCTTCTCCGAGGACGCACCGTTCACCAGCGAATGGCACGGACCCGGTTTCCAACCCATGCCCGAACTGATCCTGGCGCACCCATTACCGGCGCAGAGCATTTGGGTGGAGCTGGAACTGCGCTTCGACATTCAGCTAGAGGGCTACGCCAACCTCTGGATCAGGCCCGAACAACGGTTCGTGGTAAGCGCCGATCAGTGGCCGGCCCTGCCGCTGTGAACCGAGTTAGAGCGTGTCTCAGGTGGTGAGCTTGAGGTAGCTGACCGAACCGCAGCGTGTTGAGCACGTAGTCAACGCCGCCATCGTCTTCGAAGTTGCCCATGATGGCGTGCAGCCGACGGTGCCCGAGAAGTGGCAGCGAGAACACTGGCCAACTGCGTGGGTCGAGGAGGGTGTCGACGATCTGCTCCAGGTCGGCTGGGTCGACGTTGAAGGCGTCCGGCGCCGACGCGGATCCGCCGACGGTGGAGAGGAAAGCGGGCCAAAACAGCGCGTGCGACATCATGCTGGACCCGTCGACCAGCGGCGATCGCAGGAACGGCGGTTCGTACCGGTCCAGGTATCCGGGGATGATCACGTCGTCATCATGGCAGTGCGGCCGCCGCCCGTGGACCAGCCGCCGTTGGCTGTTGATGTCGGCAAGGCCGATCAAGGCTACGTGCCCGCAGGGAAGCCTCTTCTGCCGCCGACTGGGCGTGGTCTTCAGTAGTTGATCGCTGCCGCCGAACGTCCGGACGCGTCCGATGGGGTCCATCGTTGCTGAGGCTGCATCGATGGGGATCAGGCTGGAGGTGCTGACGCAGGCCGCGTCAGACGACGCGGATGTGCAACGCCGTGGTGTCCGGTTCCGCGGCGAACCGCGCAGCGAATTCGTCCTGCAACGAGAACAGCTCGGCGATTGGCGCCGGCCGCCGGGTGGTACCAGCGAGGTTCTGGTGCGCTTCGCGCGACCACAGGAACGGGTAGACCGTCATGCCGTGCGACAAGGGCAACCGGCGTGTCTCCTCTTGCCAGCCCGGCCAGCGTAGGCACTCGTAGAACTGGCCGGTACCACCCTCGGCGATCCACGACAGCCAGGCGCCGTGACCAGCGCCGAGGGACTCCCACTCCAACGTGTCCGGCCCGAAGTAGCACACCTCGCCGGGCTCGCCGGGGCGGCCGATGGCCGCCGGATCGGGGCCGTTGACCTCGAACCGTCCGCCGAGCACGTCGTAGCCGACCATCAGCGCCCCGGGCACCTGCTCATCGCCCGGCAGGCCGTTGACCTCCGCGAGCGAGGGCAGACCGTGCTCACCACCGCCGCCGAGCACACGCAGCCAGCCGTCGTCGACCAGCAGACCACCGGTGTGCAATGCCAACGCACCCAGCCGCGACCGCGTGGAGACCTGCAGGCGGTACAGGCTGTCCCGCCCGGCGGCTGCAGAGACCGGCAAGATGGTGATCTGCGGATTCGACAGCAGTTCCATCTCGAGCGCTGGCCACGCCGGATCGGAATTAGCCGTCAGCTCCTCTACGGTGCGCATCCGACCATCATGCCCCGGCCGCTGCACGCTGGCGATATGCATCCAGCTGACCCCGGTCGAGCAGCCTGACTGCCATCAGGTGGAGTTGGTGGTTCGTGGGGGCATGAGGGGATGGCCTCATCTGGCCGCCGTGCGCGGGGACGCAGGTCGATCCCGACCCCGTGCGGATCTTGACGCAGTCGAGAGGTACTGCCTCGAGGGGGTGTCCGATCATTGGGCTGAGAGGCGCTGCACAAAGCGCCGTTGGCCACCGATCGCTTCCGGCCCTCGGGAACGACGTGGCCCAAGGCATCGTCTCCTGTTGTCACCGCCATGACACGACCTCCCCACGCCCGCTGGCGGGAGCAGCTCGGCCATTGCTCATCTGGCTGCCCACCGCCCGGCCGACGCCGTGAGGCCGGGCGGTGGGCGGCGTTGGCGGAGCGGGGCCTACTGGCGATTGCTCAGTGGGTCATTGGCGCACGTCGGCGGTGGGGGTGATGGTGGCTTCGGCGGCGGCGATGGCGGTGTCGGACCGCCGGTGCCGCAACTCAGTTGGCAGCACCGCCAGCGCGATCAGCGCGCCGAGCAGGCCCGTCGCGGCGAAGCCCCAGGCTGGTGCGGAGGCATCGATCACCGCCCCGGCCAGTGGGGCGCCGAGCGCCAGCCCCACCACCATCGCCGAGCCGTGCATGCCCATGGCCTCACCCCGTACGCTCGCTGGCACCAGCCGGCTCACCGCGTCGGCGGTGGCGGCTACGGTCGGCGCGGTGAGCGCCCCAGACGGCAGCAGCACCAGGGCCAGTAGCCACCACTCGCCGCTGCCCAGACCGATCGGAATGGTGACCAGACCGAGTACCAGGGTAAGGGTCAGCGACGGCACCGGGCGGGACAGCGCACCGTAGGTGAAGCCGCCGACCAACGAGTACGAGGCCCAGAGCGTCAGTACCACACCGGTCCAGTTGACCTGGCCGGCGTCACGTAGCACCGCCACCACCGTCACATCGGTGCCGGCGATTACCAGCGTGCTGGCCGCGCCGCCGGCGAGCAGCCCGATCAGCCGTGGGGTCAGCCACTGCCGGCGGGGCAGCGGCTGCGCCGGCGTCGTCTCCTCGTCCCGGGCTCGGGTCGGTGGGTTGAGTACCAGCAGGGTGAGTCCGGCCAGCACGATGCCGCCGCCGACGGCGTACATGGTCAGGGTGGGCGAGACGCTGGTGGCCAGGGCTACCGCCACCGCCGGCCCGATCATGAAGCTGAGTTCGACCGACATTGAGTCCAGCGCGTACGCCTGACGGCGCTGGATCGGCGGGACCAAGGCGGCGATCGACTGCCGGACCACGGAGAAGACCGGGAGGGTGAGCAGCCCGCCGACGAACGCGGCACCGAGCAGCACCGGGTACGGCAGGGCCGGCGCCGTCCCCCAGAACAGCGCCGAGACCGCCGTGGTCAGCAGCAGCATCGGCCGCAGGCCACGCCGGTCGACCAGCCGGCCGAGCAGCGGTGTGCCGAGCGCCGAACCGACCGTCATCGCGGCCCCGACCAGCCCGGCGGCGAAGTAACCGCGGCCCAGATCGAGTACGTGCAGCGTCATCACCACCGCGGTGGCCGCCACCGGCACCCGGGCCAGGATCGCGACCAGCAGCAGGGGCCGCAACCCCGGCAGCGCGAGCACGTCCCGGTACGGCTTCAAATCCAACACGTCCGCGCCTCCCGGGCCACCCTGGCCTAGTTCCTAGATTCGGCTCCAGCGGGTTGCCGTGCGCAACGCGTGACCCATCACCGATCTAGGACGATCCAGTAGCGCCTCACTGGACCGTGCTCGGTGTCGCGGATGCCCTCGAGGACGCCGCCGTTGCGTTCGATCGTCCGGGCCGACGCGATGTTGTCGGCCAGACAAGGGATGAGGACGCGATTCAGGCCCAAGACGACGCGAGCCTCCTTGAGCATCTCGCCGAGTGCCCAACTCGCCAGTCCTCGGCGGCGCGCGGACGGCCGGACGCCGTAGCCGATCTGGCCGATCTCGTCGTCGAACTTATGCCGGAGAGCGATTCCCCCGAGAACGTGGCCGTTCTCGACGATCCACCGGGGTGAGCCGTGCTTTTCGTCCGGGCACGGGTCGCCGGCCGGATGGGTCAGTCGGACCCGCTCGTGCACCCAAGCGGCGAAGCCTTCGGGCGAGTCCACGTCGTCGTCGGCCCCCAGGCCGAAGCCGTCCTCGTGGAGGCCAGGGCCCCAGTCGTCGCGGCATTCCAGAAACGCGGCGTGCAGGCGGATGGTCGGCAGAATCAACTCGGGCATGCGGTCACGGTATTGAAAGCCGGACCGCTGAACGAGCCGCTTCTTACCAACATCGATCACCCCCAGAAGCCGATTCAGCTCCGCAACAGCCCACGCGCTTCGCGAGCTACCAGGGGGCGCCATGAGGCCCTACATCGCAATATCAGCCAGGTCAAAGACGCAACCCCGACGAGGAGCGCCAGGAACGCAGCAAGCCCCTCGCGCGCCGACTGTGTGATCTGCGTCATATTCGAACCGGCCCACATCCATCAACGAATCGTCCGACCGGCCGCCACCCGTGTCGTGTCGAGGGAACAGGCGGTGTGGAAGCAAGACATCCGATGGTCGGTAGTCGTCAAGCCGGGTTGGGCCGGGCAAGCGAATCGAGCCGATTCTTGAACCGGCTGGCAGCTCGGCGTTGACGCATGCCAGCGTTCCGCCTGTCTGCTTCGAGGGAACAGGCGGTGGTCCCCGGAAGATATGGCCAGTGGGGTGGGAGGCCTCTCGCCGAAACAGGCCGTCGCGCTCGCCCGGGCACTCGGGCGATGGGGTGAAGACGTCGCTCGCATTGAACCGCTCGCTGGCGGAGTCGCCAACGACGTGTGGAGCGTGCGCGTCAACGGGCACCTCGCGGTCGGTCGTCTCGGCACGAGGAGCGACGCTGATCTTGCGTGGGAGACGGAGCTTCTCCTGCACCTCGACCGTGAAGGTCTGACCGTGCCGGTCCCGATCCCGACTACGGACGGCCGGCTGTTCGCCGACGGTCTGGTGGTGATGACCTCAGGCCATGGCCGATCCGGATGGCGGCGGGCGTTTAGAACTGCGGAAGGAAGAGGACGTCGACCGCTGGCCCGATGGTCGAGGTCAAGAACGAGATGGCTCAGGAGTCATCCTGCCGCCGGGCTGCCTCCAGTCCCGCTAGGTAACCAAACACCAGCCCCAGCGAGATCGTCCCTCCGGCACCCCCGTAGAACGCCTTCGTTGGTGCGCCTCCTGCGTTGCCGGCGGCGTACAGGCCCGGGATGACCTTGCCATCGATGTCCAGCGCGTGCCCGTGTGCGTCAGTCTTCGGGCCGCCCACCGTGCCGAGCGCGCTGGCCCCAACCTTGAGCGCGTAGTACGGCGAGGTGTTGATGGGTCCTAGGACGCTTGACCTCGGGCTCTTCAGGAGAGGTCGGACGATCTTCGCCAACGGCCCGACCAGAGCGGTTCCTAGACGGCTCCACTCCACAACCGGAGGCCTTCGTCATCACGCAGATTCAGGCCGTGTCGTCACACGACCTCAACCAACCGCCCTGGGTAGCCTACCTAGACCAACTTCGATGAAATGCCATCGTCGGGCTCGTCACCGGCTACCACTGTCCCGGATG
This sequence comes from Micromonospora sp. NPDC047738, assembly GCF_040642675.1. Taxonomy (NCBI): domain Bacteria; kingdom Bacillati; phylum Actinomycetota; class Actinomycetes; order Micromonosporales; family Micromonosporaceae; genus Micromonospora; species Micromonospora sp. NPDC047738. The sequence continues at coordinate 17,930 of NZ_JBEYSO010000018.1, read as the reverse complement.
AACTTCACGGTTCCAAGCGACAGAGTCGATGCGGCGCGACGAGGGAAGGCAGTGCTTCTGGAGCGGCGGGCGGCGGCCTGCATTGCCGCGGCTGGCCGGCCGTTACCTCAGATGTAGTTGTTCAGGTCGCACCGGTGCCACGGGTTCCAGCTGTAGCCGTAGCCGTAGTCGGTGCTGCACCAGAGATTGCCGCCCGCCCACACGGCGACTGTGCGGTAGTGAGGCTCTCTGGCCATTGCGCCGTCGACCTCGTCGGCAAGGCCGTTGTTGGGCATGACCACCCATCCGCTGCTCGCCCAGGAGTGCCAGATCGTCCGGTTGGGCGCGATGCCGAAGTACTCGATGCGGCCTTGGCCAAACCAGTTGATCTCCATGATCCTGGTCTTGCACCTGAACGTTCCCTTGTGCCCCCACCGGTCGGTGAAGCTCCAGGTCGTCGTGCAGGTCAGCGGCGGGTGGTGCGTTACCAGGGTTGTATCACCCGCCGCTGCGGAGGCGCTGCTCGGCGCCACAGCGCTGACGGCACCGAGGATGGCGGTGGACATGAGCACAGTCGCCAGGGTTGTGGCCAGGGTGCGTTTCATACCTTCTCCTAGCGGTGGGGGTCGATTGCGGACCAGCCTCGCGACCGAGCCTGGGCGTACGCCAGCGGATTGCGAGTAAATGCAACCAGCTTGCCTCGACGCGGACCAGCCGATACGGGCTAGGGTTTCGCGGGTGGCTACCGGACCAATCGAGATTGATAATGGAAATAGCGGCTGATCGACCCATCAATGGAGAGACGCCAGATGGCGACCGAAATCGCCTCGGGGCAGGAAATCGATCGTGGAGCCGGTGAGCGCGGCCGCGGATGAGCAGTTGATCGCGATGCTGGTCGATCGGGCTCGTGGTGACGGGCTGAAGCTGACCGGTGGGCGGGCTGCTGCAGCAGCTGGCCAAGCGGGTCCTTGAGTCGGTCTTCGACGGTGAGATCACCGACCTCGTCGGCTACGACAAGCACGACCCCTGCCGGTCGGGCAGCGGGAACATCCGTAACGGCAGCCGGATCAAGACGGTGCTCACCGACGTCGGGCCGGTGCAGGTCCGCGTTCGGCGCGACGCTGCGGGCATGTTCGAGCCGCCGACCGTGCGGAGACGGCAGCCGCCGTCATCGCTATGGTCGATCCACACGCGACGGGACCGGTTGCGGGGAACCCACTCGTGGCCGCGCTCGGCAACCGGCGGCTTGCGCCGCTGTGCCAGGCTGCCCTCGAAGCGATCCGGAGGGGTGCGACGGTGAGTGAGTCGAGTCCGATGGGTGCCCGAAGGTGGTCCGAGCAGGACGAACCCGCAGCCCGGGCACGGGCATTGCAGGCGTCGGTGTATGCCCGGATTACCAGCGTGGACCCGGCGTCGACCGGCGAACCGGTGCGTCTGTTCGCTGTGGGACTGCCGGCGATCCTCGAACGGCTCAAGCTGCTGGAACGAGCCACCTCGTCGGTGGTGTACAACCTTGCCCCGGGATGCCCGTTCGACCCGCATCGGCGAGAACGGGAACCAAACCTGCGTACCCGGGCGCGCGGCCTCCAAGGCCACATGATCACCGCCCCGCTGCAGCACCTGTCGCTGGTGGCGGCCGTCCATCCCGACACCTGGGTGGCCCCGAAGGTACACGGGGTCGGCATCGTCGTTGACGAACGCATCGGATTGTTCCCCGGTCCACCCACCCCGGACGGGCAACCGACCGCCTGGCTCTGCCGCGACTCGGATCTCGTCATGGCGTTTTGCCAGCTCTGGTGGGAGACGCAGCAGCAGGCCGTGCCGATCCGCGAGGCCCCTGGGGTCCTCCCGCTCACCGAGCGTCAGCTGCAGGTGGCCGCCCTGCTCAGCCGGGGCGCCAAGGATGCCACCATCGCCCGTCGACTCCGTGTCTCAACCCGGACGGTGACCAGCGACATCGGGCGGCTGTTGGACGCCTTCGGGGTCGCGACCCGGTGGGAGGGCGGCTTGGTGATGGGAAGAGCCTGCCCACCCGCGCTGGCCGGCTGACCCGGCCGACGGCTTGTCCGTTTCATCCGGCAGGGCATACCTGCCGGACGAAACGTCCCCCAGCTCCGCCCAAGGGCGGAGTCGATCATGCTGGCCGCGCTGCGGGCCCGGGCCGACGAGATGCTCATCGTGTCCGGCCGGCGGCACGCAGCCATCGACCCGCCCCTACACCAACACGAGGTGCTCAAGCGGATGCAGAAGCAGACGATCGCGACCCGCTGCCCGACGGCTCGCCCGAACCGTCCGGGCCGCGGCGGGCGGCACCCGCCCCGGCTGGACGGGCGCCGCCGGCCTGCTCAGCAGCGCACCCAGCTCTTCCAGCTGTACCCGTCGCCGGCATAGTCGGTGCTGCACCAGTAGCCGCTGCCGGAGACGTACACCGAGACCCGCCGCGTACCGTCGGAGTACTTCCACGCCCAGTTCATGGCATCGGCGCGGCCGTTGTTGGGCATGACGACGTAACTGCGGCTGCTGGCCCAGGAGTGCCAGATGGTCCGGTCGGGGGCGATGCCGAAGTACTCGTACCCGCCGGTGCCGGTCCAGTCGACCTGCATCACCTTGGTGCCGCACTTGAAGGTGCCCGTGTGGTTCCAGTTGTCACCGAACACCCAGTCGGTCGTGCACGCGGTACCCGGCCGCAGCCCGAAAAGCTGGACATCGATCGGGACGGTCGTCGCTGTGGTCTGCGCGGCGGTGTCCGTCGTGGTCGGCTGGGCTGCGGCGGGGCCGGCGTTGGCCAGCAGCGCGCCGGCGAGGGTCAGGATCGCTGCGGGCATGCGGGCCAGGCTGCGAAATTTCATGGTCCTCCTCAGAGCGGTGGTCGCCGGCCGGGGGACGAGCCGGGTTGCCCGGCGTCGACGCGGTCACGGCCGGCCTCTTCAGGCTGGCAAGCGTCCGTGAACCACTGAGCGGAGGGAAAGCTGACTGCGGAAAGTGGCAGCCGGCTTGACAAGCTTCTTTGCGGGCTGACGGCTGCGGTTCGGGGCGGCGTAGCCGTAGGGCGACGGCCAGCAGGACGCCGGTGACGCCGTCGACCTGGATGAACTGGTACCCGGTGTGGGCGAACGCTGGCGGTCGACACGGGACGCGTGCATCTTTCAGAGCCGAGCGGCGAATTCGCGTGACAGCTGGTCACCCAGGACATGACGGGTGCACCGCGAGGCGCGCCCCACAGTGCACCCGATCCGTCTGGATGTGTCAGCAGCCTTGGTAGCCGACGTTGCGAACCGTCACCTCACGGCCGCAGAAGACGGGACGCACGGCATAGCGGGTGCCGCTGACGATCTTGTGGACCGCGACATGGAGGTGGCACGAGCTCGTCCCGGTATTGCTGCTGTACCCGACGACGTTCGTCGGGCCGACGACGGCCCCCACGCCGTACTTCAGGTTCTTCATGTGCAGCAACTTGAGTTCGTAGACCTGCGTGCCGATCGTCTTGCGCAGGTACATCCCCCCGGTGCCGGAGGAGATGGCGTAGACCTTCATGTTGTCCCAGATCGGGTAAATGGGCTGCCCGCAGGAGCTCAGCCCCCCGGTCGGGGTCATGTCCAGGGCGTAGTTGTCCGAGAGGTGGTCGCCGTTGTAGTAGTCGACGTGGGTCGGCGGGGTGTTGTATCCGTAGCCGGTGAGAGCCCACGACTGGGTGTAGAGCCACGGCGACGCCCCGGACGGCGCGAGTTCGTTGAGCGTGTGCGCCTGGGCCGGGCTCGCGCCGAAGACCCAGAGGAGACTCGCGACGAGCATCATCGCGAATGCCGCGCTCCTGCCTTTGTGCCATCTCTTCCCGGCGGTCGGGTTACTGCTGGCACCGTTCATGTTTCCTCCTATGTCCTGCCCCGAGAGGGTGACCTCACTCCGCGGCCACCGCATCGAAAGCTAGCGATTCCCATGGGTGCGCGCCGATGCGCCTTGCGCATTTCGGCAGATCACTTGACAGCGTGGGCACCCGGCACACCCCGCTCAGACCATCGATCATGAGCAACGGCCGGCGCGGTGAGGAATTTCTATCGGCGGCCACCCTGCCCGTGGCGGAACCACCCGAGACCTGGAGCATTCCGGCTCTGCGCGCGGACTTCGCCGATGACGCCACCTGCGAACGCACCAAGGCGAAGATGGCGGAGACGTTCACTGGTCGACCCTGGTATCTGGGCGCCGTGCTGGTCTCCGGGTTCGGCACGGCGGCGATGCTGCTGGTGGCCGTCCCTGCCGGCTGCTGTCAGTCTGTCGGTGCAAGGCCCGGTTGCCGCCGAGTCACTGCTGCTGATGCTTGCTCTTCGAGGGCCAAATAGGAGTGAGGCAGCCGCTACGACCACCTCTGGAGACGCATCGGCGAACGCCTGCCGTGGGTCGCCGCGCAGGGCATCTCCACCCACTGGCTACGCCACACCACCCTCACCTGGGTGGAACGCCACTTCGGCTGCGGTGTGGCCCGCGCCTACGCCGGCCACGCCGACCGCCGCGGGCCCGCCACCACCACCTACATCAGAGCTGGCATGCATTCTGTCGCCGCCGCGCTGGCCGCCATGACGGGCCAGCCCCACCCGCTCGCCGCCCTCACGCGCACATCTCACCTGTAGGCGATGGTCTTTCGCGGGCACGACGGGATGTTCAGGTGGTCCCCAGGCGCTACAAGGCACCATCCGATCCGGGACTGGCGCACTTCGGTCTGGGCACCCTGCGGCTGATCGGGGAGGAACCGGGCGCTAGCGATCTTTGGTCGCTAGGTTCTTCACACTTGTGTCAAGTTTTCACGCGGCGCGTGGAAGGCGGGCGCGGGTTGCGTAGTCGTTGACGTGGCGGGTGATGGTGGTCAGCGCACGCGACTCCGACTCACCGCGATCATGTGGTTGAGGGAATCTTGCGATCCGCACCGCTCAACTCCAACTAAATTGCCCTTCCATCCGGACGCGGGGTGGGCGCGGCTACGCCGCCGCACTTCCTCTCCGTCGACGGCTACACCTGGGAGCACTGGCTCGAGATCCACGCCGCGGGCGGGACGAAGGCGCTCGCCGCGCGGCGGCTGGCGGACGAGCTCGGCACGGGGCGGATGATCGCCTTCGGCGACAACGTGAACGACGTGCCGCTGTTCGGCGTGGCCGACGAATTGTGCGCGGTGGCGAACGCCGTGCCGGAGCTGCGGGCCCTCGCCACGCGCACCATCCGTTCGAACGACGAGGACGGCGTCGCGCGCTGGCTCGAAGAATGCGTCCGCGGCTGAACCGCAACGGGGGCTGACGAAACCCTTGCGCTCGGCCGGAGGTCCGGCCCATACTCCTCGCCAAAGCGGTTTGCCAAAGCGCTTTGCAAGATCTGCAGTGCGCGCCCGAGCGAGCCGCCAGGTACGGCGCGGTGCCCGCAGCAGCATCGCGCCCCGACGACGAGGAAGCCGCACGGATGGTCTCGATCTCCGATGTCGCCCGGCACGCGGGCGTGAGCCCGACGACCGTCTCGCACACCCTCAGCGGCAAGCGCAAGGTGAGCGAGACGGTGCGCGAGAAGGTGCGCAGGGCGATGGCCGAGCTCGACTACGTCCCGACCCGCGCCGCGCAGAGCCTCGCGCTCGGAAAGACGAGCGTCCTCGCCGTCGTCGTCCCCGACATCGCGATCGAGTACTTCGCTGAGCTGGCGAAGGGGATCGAGTCCGTCGCAATGGAACGCGGATACAACATGCTCCTCGCGACGACCGGATTCGACTCCGGGAGGGAGAGCCGATACCTGGAGATGATCGCCTCCCGCGCGGTCGACGGGATCATCTACGCCTCGGGCGCCGTGCTGGGCGCGAAGGCCCGTGCGGCCCTCAACGGGCATCTCCCCGTGATCCTCGTCGACGAGGAGATCGAGGGGATCGTCGACCTGCCGGCAATCGTCTCCGACAACGAGGCGGGCGGCCGAATCGTCGCCGAGCATCTGCTATCCCTCGGCCACCGCAGCGTGCTCGAGATCCAAGGAGCGCATGCACCGGTGACGAGCGTCCTGCGCAGCACGGGGTTCGCCAGCGCGTGGGAGCCGGCCGGCGGCCGGGTGTTCACGACGTCCGGCGACTACTCCGTCGAGAGCGGCCCCCCCGCGGTCGACGGATTCGCTGATGCCTTCGCCGCCGGCGAGATCACGGCGGTGTTCGCCCACAACGACCTCATGGCGCTCGGCGCGATCGAAGGCCTACGCGCGCAGGGGTTCGGCGTGCCGAGGGACGTCTCGGTGGTCGGGTTCGACGACGTGTCGATCAGCCGGCATAGTTCTCCGCCGCTCACGACCGTCCGCCAGGACACGCACGAACTCGGCACCCTGGCCGCCCGCACCCTGCTGCACGCACTCGAGACGGGCGAGCAACTCGTGCCCGGCCGCATCGCCATCCCGGTCGAGCTCATCGTCCGCGCCTCGACCGGGGAGGTCCGCCGATGACCCGCCATTCCGTGTTCCTCGGCGACGTCGCCCAGGACGAGTACTACGTCACGCCGCACTTCCCGCAGGCGAACGACAAGGTCATCGTGCAGGCGCTGGAACCCGAGTTCGGGGGAAGCATCGCGAACGCCGCGTCGATCTACGCCCACTACGGCATGCCGACGTCGTTCATCGGCCAACTCAACTCCGGCGCCCTCACGCAGAAGCTCCTCGCGCAGCTGCGCGAGCACGGACTCGACACCCGGTTCGTGATCTTCGACGAGACTGTTCCCGACTCGCACTGCATCGTCCTCATCTCGGGCGAGCAGCACATCGTGATCATCCCGACGCTTGGCATCACGCGCACCGAAATCACCCCCGAGACGTTCGAGCACCTCGCCGAGGCCGAGTTCATCGTGACGACCCTCACCGACGCCAAGCCGCTCCGGATGGGGGAGCTCGGCGCGCACGAGGTGCTCGAGGCGCTCCGCGCCCGCGGAGCGAAGATCGCCGTCGACCTCGACGTCTACAACGAGGAGAACCACGGCACGGGACTCATCGAGCACTGCGACATCGTCTTCATGAACGCCATGGGCGAGGCCCGCTTCGCCGCCACCGGCGGCTCAATCCCGGAGCTCCTCGTCGGAGGTGCGACGGCCGTCGTCGTCACGAAGGACAGCGAGGGCTGCGAGCTGCACACCCGCGACGGCGTGGTCGCGGTGCCGGGCCTTCCCGTCGACGTCGTCGACGTCACGGGTGCCGGCGACACGTTCACCAGCTCCTTCCTCTACGCACTCTCGATCGGCCGCGACCCCGTCGCCGCAGCCGAGTTCGCCAACGCCGCCGCCGCCCTCGCCGTCGGGAAGATCGGCGCGCGCGCCGGCATGACCACGCGCGAGGACGTCGACGACTTCCTCCGATCGTTCGCACCGACCACGTCGACGACGATGTGACTCACCCCGTTGAGGCTGAATTCGGCGCACACAAACAAGAAAGGACGCCGACGATGGCTTCCAGTCGATTCGCAACATTCATGCGCGGTTACGGCCGCCTGACGATCTTCATGATCCCGATCGGTATCGCGATCAACTTCGTCGGCGGGCAGATCGCACTGCTCCTCAAGCTGCCGGTCTATCTCGACAGCATCGGAACGATCCTCGTGGGAGCGACCTGCGGCGGCCTTCCGGGCGCGCTCGTGGGCCTCATCTCGAACGGGATCAACTCGATCACCTCCCCGCCGACGTTCGCGTTCGCGATCCTCAACGTCGCGTTCGGTCTGCTGGCGGGCTATTTCGGCCGGATCGGCGTGTTCCGCACGTGGTGGAAGACGCTGCTGTCCGTGCTCCCGTTCGCCTTCATCGGCGGCTTCTGCGGCGCCCTCATCACGATCTGGGTGTTCGACGGGCTCGCCGTCGGCGGCGGCGCGATCGTCGTCGGCGCGCTCACGGCGATGGGCATGGACCTGAACACGGCGAACTTCGCCGCCCAGTTGCCGATGGACGTCCTCGACAAGGTGCCGACAGTGCTGATCGTGTACGCGATCATCAAGGGCATCCCGAAGCGGCTCCTCGTCAAGCTGCCGCTCGGCCAGGTGTACCTCGGCCAGCCGAATCCGCGCGCGAAGAAGCCGGTCGCCACGACCGCCACTCAGTCATGACGAACACCGCGGTGACCGCCGTCGCTGACCGCTACCGGCAGCCGATGACACTGGGGAACGCCGTCCTCGACATCCACCCCATCGCGATGGTCGCCGGCATCACGGCGCTGATCGTGGTGGGTCTGGCGAGCGCGGGGTGGATCGTGCCGCTGGCGGTCAGCGTGCTCTTCGTCGGAATCGCGTACCTCGCTGGGCGCGGTCCGTCCTACCTCGTCACGATCCTGAAACTCTGGATCGCGGTCGGGCTCATCCTGTTCGCCCTGCGCGCCCTGCTCGTGAAGGGCGAGACGGTCCTCGTCCCGCTCGGGCCGATCGCCATCACGCGCGAGGGCATCGAAAACGGTCTGCGCTTCACCACCGCGGTGATGGTGATCTGCGGCGGCGTGACGCTATTCTTCGCCATCGTATCGATGCGCCGGCTGATGCTGGCCCTCGAGCGGATCGGCGTGAGCCCACGCGTCAGCTACGTCATCCTGGCGTCATTCCAGGCGATCACCGACCTCGGCGCCACCGCCCGAGTCGTGCTCGACGCGCAGAAGGCACGGGGGATCGAGGCCGAGGGGAACGTGTTCGTGCGCGCACGCGCGTTCTTCCCGGTGCTCGCCCCGGTGTTCCTGACGGCGATGACGGCGACCGAGGAGCGGGCGATCGCGCTCGACGCTCGCGCCTTCAACAACCCGGGCAGGCACACCAGCCTCCTCAACCTCAAGCCCTTTACCGCCGTCGACACCGTGCTCGTCGTGCTCTCGCTCGTCGTGGCCGCGGCCGCCGTCACCGGAGGGATCCTCGGATGGTTCTAGCCTCACTGACTGGAGTGGGCTTCACCTACGCCTACGCGGAGCAACCCGCGCTCGTCGGCATCGACCTGCAGCTCGAGGAGGGCCGGCTGCACGGCGTGGTCGGGCTCAACTCGAGCGGCAAGACGACGCTGTGCAGCCTGATCCGCGGCGTCATCCCGCACTTCCACCACGGCGATCTCACCGGCGAGGTGGTCATCCTCGGCAGGCCGCTGCTCGACTGGGACCCGGCCGAGCTGTCGCGGACTATCGGCTGCGTCTTCGATAACCCGTTCACGCAGATCAGCGGCATCCGCGAGACCGTGTTCGAGGAGATCGCGATCGGGCTCGAGAACCTCGGTGTGCCCCGCGACGAGATGATCGAGCGCGTCGAGAGCGTGGTCGAGCAGCTCGGCATCGAGGCGATCGTGGAGAAGAACCCAAACGAGCTCTCCGGCGGACAGCGGCAGAAGGTCGCGTTCGCGTCGATCATCGCCATGGACGCACCGGTCGTCGTGATCGACGAGCCGACGTCCCAGCTCGACCCCGAGGCATCCGAGGCCGTGTTCGAGATCATCGAGGGACTCAAGCACAGGGGCAAGTCCATCGTGCTCGCGGAGCACAAGATCGACCTGCTCGCGCAGTACGCCGACACCATCACCGTGATGAACGAGGGCACCGTCGTGATGCACGGGCCGACGAGGGATGTCGTCGGATCGGACGAGTTCGGCGCGTACGGCGTCGTCCCCCCAGAGGTGACCGAGCTCGGCCGCAGGCTCGCCGCCGCCGGGAAACCGCTCGACCGGCTGCCGATTAAGCGGGCCGAAGCGTTCAACGAAATCTCCGTACGGATCGGGAGGAGCACGCATGCCCATTGAACTGAACGGGGTGGGCTTCACCTACCCCGACGGCTCGCGCGCGATCGGCGGCGTCGACCTCCGCGTCGACGACGGTGAGCGGCTGGCGATCGTCGGGCAGAACGGGGCGGGCAAGACAACCACGGTCAAGCTCATGAACCGTCTGCTCTTGCCGACCGAGGGCGAGGTGCTCCTCGACGGGGCGTCGACCGCGAAGCGCACCACCGCGCAGGTGGCCCGCGACGTCGGGTACGTGTTCCAGAACCCGGACGACCAGCTGTTCGCCGCCGACGTCCGCTCCGAGATCGAGTACCTACCCAAGTACCTCAAGTGGCCCGACGAGAAGCGCGAGGAGCGCTGTGCCCGCGCGATCGAGCTGACCGGCATCGGCGACCACCTCGACACCAACCCGAAGGACCTGCCGAGCGCGATCCGCAAGTTCGTCGCGATCGCCGCCATCCTCGTGTCGGAGTGCCGGTACGTGATCCTCGACGAGCCCACGGCGGGCCTCGACTCCCGGGGGCTCGCACTCCTGCACGGCATGCTCGACCGGCTCGGCGACGAGGGCGTCGCCGTCATCACGATCACGCACGACATGCGCTTCGTGATCGACGCGTTCAGGCGCGTCGTCGCGATGGCCGACGGTGCGGTGATCGCGGACGGCGACCGCAGGGACGTCTTCCTCGACGACGACATCCTCCGGCGCTCCCGCATCCGCCGGCCGGATGCCGCGCAGCTGGCACGCGACCTCAATCTGAGCCGCCGCGCCCTCACCGTCGACGACGTCGTCGAGCTCGTCCCCTGACCCGAACCCCGAATCCGAACCCCGAATCCGAATCCGGAGAAGACTCCCATGAGCAGGCCCTTCCGCACCGTCTTCCCCACGGGCACTCCCATTTTCGCGATGCTCCATCTGAAGGGCGAGGACGCGGTCGACCGCCTCCGCCGCGCCAAGCAGGAGATCGACGACCTATGGGGAAACGGCGTCGACGCGATCATCGTTGAGAACTACTTCGGCGAGGTCGAGGACGTCATCGCGGTGCTCGACCACCTGGCGGCGGAGCGCCCCGAGGTCGTCATCGGGCTGAACGTCCTCAACGACGACGCGCAGGCCTTCGAGCTCGCGCGCAGGTACCCGATCGCCTTCCTGCAGCTGGACTCGGTCGCCGGCCACCTCTCGCCAGAGGAAGACGCCGGGTTCGCCGAGCGGCTCACCGAGATGCGCGCCGGGGTAGAGGCATCCGTCTTCGGCGGTGTCCGCTTCAAGTACCAGCCGTACCGCTCCGGCCGGACCCTCGAGGAGGACCTCGCGCTCGCCGTCGGGCGGTGCGACGCGATCGTGGTCACCGGCGACGGGACGGGACTCATCACGCCGCTCGACAAGATCGCGGAGTTCCGGCGCATCGTCGGCCCCGGCTTCCCCTTGATCGTCGGCGCGGGCGTCACACCCGACAACGCCGCGGAGCAGCTCGCCCAGGCCGACGGCGTCGTCGTGGGCAGTGCCCTGAAGGACACGCTTGCCGACACCGGCGACGTCGCCCCCGAGAACGTCGCCCGCTTCGTCGCCGCGGTCCGCGCGACGCACTGACCCTCGCCCCTCGCCCCTCGCCGAACGAACGGAGATTCCGTGGCACGAGTACTACTGGCCGGAGAGTCGTGGTCCACGACCTCGATCCACACGAAGGGGTTCGACTCGTTCTTCACGTCGACCTACGAGGAGGGCGGCGGCGCCTTTATCGCGGCCCTCGAGCGCGGCGGCCACGAGGTCGACTTCATGCCCAACCACGTCGCGTCGGCGCAATTCCCGGCGACGACCGCCGAGTTCGACCGGTACGACGTGATCGTACTGAGCGACATCGGTGCGAACACGATCCTGCTGCCCACGGACGTGTTCACCCGCGGCCAAGCGGTACCCGACCGCCTGGCCGCACTCGCCCACTGGGTGCACGGCGGCGGCGCGCTGCTGATGGTGGGCGGGTACCTGAGCTTCCAGGGCATCGAGGCCAAGGCGAACTATCGCGGCACCGCACTCGCCGCCGTCCTCCCAGTCCACATGGAGGTCGGCGACGACCGCGAGGAGACGCCGCACGGCGTGCGTCCCCGCGTCGTCCAGCGGCACGCCGCCGTCGCGCACGTCCCGCAGGAGCTGCCCGCCATCCTCGGCTACCAGCGGCTCCGGATGCGTCCCGCCGCCGAGACGCTCATCGCCGTCGACGGACGCCCACTCCTGGTCGTCGGTCGCCACGGTGAAGGGCGGGTCGCCGCGTTCGCGAGCGACATGGGGCCGCACTGGCTGCCGCCGGAGTTCCTCGCGTGGGAGGGCTTCGACGCCCTCTGGCAGGACATGGTCGGCTGGCTCGCGGGCGAAGAAGAAGGAGAGAAGGAATGACAGACCACGAGATCACCGACGAGCCGCCTGCCGGCCTCGTCGCCGCGCAGCGCATCGCCATCAAGGTCGCCGAGGCCGGCACCGAGGCCGCCGTCGCGGGACAGACCGAGCGAGAGTTGCACCGCATCATCGACCAGATGGTGCTGGACGCCGGCGCGGTCGGCACGTGGACGCCAACGACGGTCGGCTTCGGGATCGGGACGCTCAGCTGCTTCCCCACGGACGTGCCCACCGACCGCGCCCTGTGGAACCTCGACCTCGGCATGATCGACGTCCACCCCGTCACCGTCGACGGATGGTGGGGCGACTGCACGCGCTCTTTCCAGCGGGGAGACAACCACGCCCAGCGCGAGGCGCTCGCCACGATCGAGCGCATCCACGCGACGGTCCTCGCGGCCGCGAAGCCGGGGATGCGGGCGTGCGACTGGTTCGGCGTCTTCAGCGACGAGCTCGCGAAGACCCCGTACGTGCTGCTCGATCGCCTGAGCAACATCGGCCACTCGCTCACCGCGAACTCGTCGTACGACGACGGGTACATCGACGCCTCCAACGAGACCGTAATGCGCGGGGCATGGGCGGTGGAGCCCTTCATCGGCAACCACCTCTACGGGGTCAAGCGCGAGGACGTCGTGTGGTTCGGCCCGACGAAGGCGACGGTGATCCGATGAACGCCCGCCCCATCGTCATCGACACCGACCCGGGCATCGACGACGCGCTGGCGATCATGCTGGCCGCCGCAAGTCCCGAAGTCGACCTACGCGGGCTCGTCGCCGTGGCGGGCAACGTCGGACTCCCATACACGTCGGGCAACGCGGCCGCCCTCGCCGACCTGCTGCGGCTCGACATCCCGGTCGGCAAGGGCGCGTCGGGGCCACTGTGGCGGCGCGACATCGACTTCACGCCCGACGTGCACGGCGAGGACGGCTTCGCCGGCCACAGACTGCCCGTCTCGACGCGGACCTTCGAACCCGGAGTCCCCCTACTCGCGCGTCTCATCGAGGAGAGCACCGACCCCATCACGATCGTCCCGATCGGGCCGCTCACGAACATCGCGATGCTCGTCAACGAGTACCCCGAGACGGCGCGCAAGGTGGAGCGGTTCGTCATCATGGGCGGGGGAGCGTTCGACGTACTCGGCAACGTCACGCCCGTCGCGGAGTTCAACATCTGGTTCGACCCGGACGCCGCGGCACGCGTCTTCGCGTTCGGCGTCCCGATCACGATGGTGGGGCTGAACGCGACGCACCAGGCCACGGTGGCGCGGAAGCACCTGCCGCGGCTGTTCGCCTCGGGTGGCCCGGTCGCCGAGATCGTCGGGCACCTGCTCGCCGGCTACCACAACGTCGGCGTCGACATGGAGGCCGCGATGCCGCAGCACGACTCGCTCGCGGTCGCCGGGGTGATCGACCCCGACGTGTTCACGACGGTGCCGGCGTTCGTCGACGTCGAGAACGTCGGACGCCTCACGTCCGGGATGACGCTCGTCGACCGCGCCTGCGAGAGCGGCGAGCCGAACTGCGACGTCGCGGTGAAGGTCGACGTCGAGCGGTTCCGCGACCTGCTGGATTCGCGGCTGTCGGCGCTCGACGCGTCGCTGCGCCAGGATTGACCGGACCGGCGGTCGGAGGGATAGGCATGGCAGAGGTCGTGGTCGTGGGGAGCACCAACGCGGATCTGGTCGTCGAGGTGCCGCGGCGCCCCAGCGGCGGCGAGACGCTACTCGGCTCCAACCTCGCCCTGCACCCCGGCGGCAAGGGCGCGAACCAGGCGGCGGCGTCGGCTCGGGCCGGCGCCGCCACGCGGCTCGTCGGATGCCTCGGCGACGACGACCACGGCGCGTTCCTCCGCCGGGGACTGCAGGACGCCGGCGTCGACGTCGAGCACGTCCACACCGTCGAGCGGCCGACGGGCACGGCGATCATCCTCGTCACACCGGACGGCGAAAACTCGATCGTCGTCTCGCCCGGTGCGAACAGCGCGGTTGACGTCGAACTCGTGGAGCGGCCCGACGCGGGCTGGACCGAGGCGTCCGTGGTGGTGCTGAGCATGGAGATCCCCGCCGCGACGGTCGACCACGTTGCGACGGCGGCGGCGGCGCGCGGCATCCGCGTCGTGCTCAACGCCGCCCCGGCACGGGAGCTGCCGGCCGACACGCTGCGCGCGTGCGACCCGCTCATCGTCAACGAGCACGAGGCGCGGATCGTGCTCGGCCGCGACGCCTCGGGGTTCGAGGAACTCGCCCGCGGACTGCTCGACGCCGGTGCACGGTCCGTCGTCATCACGCTCGGCGTGGACGGAGCGCTCGTCGCCGATCCGGACGGGCTCCACCGTGAGGCGGGTCGTGTCGTGGAGGTCGTCGACACTACCGGGGCCGGAGACGCGTTCGTCGGCGCCGTGGCGTGCGAGCTGTCGCACGGAGCCCCGCTGCGGGACGCGGTGCGGTTTGCCGTCGCGATGTCGGCGATCACGGTCGGCGCGCGTGGCGCGCAGTCGTCCTACCCCGACCGGCCGGTCGTCGAGAGCCTGCTCGCAGGGAGCTGAGCCGGCTCACGTCGAAAAACGGGAGGATCGCACACCGGTCCCTTCCCGGCGGCCGCGGCCTGCTTCTCGCACGCCGGTTCAGGCGTTCTTCGCGCCTTCATCGCGCGCTGGCCGAACGGGCAAGGCCCATGTCACCCGACTCACCCGTGACGCGGCGCGAGTCGCCTGGCGCTACGCTCCTCGGCCGGAGCTGCGGACCACCGTGGCGGAGCACGCTGATCTTGTCGCATTGGCGGCTCGAGCGGCGGTGGCGCTCGGAGAGGAGACCAGCCAACTGCTCGCCGGCTGACTGGCGAGCAGCCGCCCCGGCGAGTGAGGTCCCTTCACGAGCGAGAGTCCACAGCGATCTCCAAGTGCCCCGCCTCGTGCGCCTGGTGGTTCAGGTGTTGAGGCCGGCCCACTGTGCGATCGGTGCCTTCGGCTCTATCCTTGCGCGGTGCCGTACGCCGACCTCAGCTTCGATGTCGATCACCGTCGGGCCCAGCGCGCCCGCGGCAGAGCCGCACTCACCACTCGATGATCAAGAAGTTTGTGACCAGCACGGATGAGGTTTTCGGCACCTGCAACGGCGAGCCCGCCCCCAAAATGCAGGGGCACCCGGGCCGAGTCGACGCAGCGGGGGCCACAATTGAGGCATTGATGATCAACTCGTTTCGTGGCGCCGGATGAGTTTGCAGCTGCAGGCCAGGCCACTGGCCGAGAGAGCGCAGAGGCGGCACCACCATTCATCGGTGGTGCCGCCTCTGCGGGCGATCTCCTCCACGCCGCTCTCGTCAGTGCGGGTTCGATTACGCCGCCGACGGTTGAATCACGTCCCGTACACCTGGAACGTGAACAGCGAGTAGCCGGCCTTCCTGCTGCCGCGGGCCGTGCCGTAGATGCGTACGTACCTGGTCGAGGCGTTCAGGCCGGTGTTGTCGTCCTCACCGCCGTTGCCGTTGGTGATGGTCCGGATCGTGGTCCAGGTGTTCCCGTCGGCCGATGTCTGGATCTGGTAGTTCTTGCCGTACGTGGTTCCCCACACCAGCAGGACCCGGTTGATGGTGTACGTGCCGCCGAGGTCGACCCGGATCCACTGCGGGTCGGACGACGCGCTCGTCCACTGCGTCGTGGGGGAGGCGTCCACGGCGTTCGAGGCGGGGAAAGAGGCGTTCTGCACGCTGGACGCCGTGGCGGGGTGGTTTAGCGCCAGGTCCGGCGGGGGAGCGCTGACCGTGCAGTCACCGGTGCCCTGTGCGGCGTAGCGGATGCCGCCGAGCAGGTGCGTGCGGTAGTTGGCTTCGCCGTAGCTGCCGATGGTGTGGCCCATGCCGGTGTAGAACGACCGGCCGCCGTCGTAGGCCCGGCACCACGAGATGGGATGGTCGCTGCCCATGGTGCCGCCGCTGTAGGTGGACTCGTCGAGGGTGGCGAGGACGTGCACCTGCGGGCGGGGGTTGGTGCGGTAGTTGTACCACTCGTCGGTGCGGTTCCAGGCGACCGGCAGGCCAACCGTCGCCGGGTGGGTGGTGTCGGCGATCCGGACAGTCGCGGGCTGGATCGCCGGGTGGCTGGCGAAGTACGCTCCGACGAGGCCGCCGTACCAGGCCCAGTCGTACTCCGTGTCGGCCGCCGCGTGCACGCCGACGTAGCCGCCGCCGGCGCGGATGTAGTTCTCGAACGCGGTCTGCTGTGTCGCGTTGAGCACGTCGCCGGTGGTGGACAGCCAGATGACCGCCCTGAACCGGGCCAGGTTCGCCGTGTTGAACTGGGTGGCGTCCTCCGTGGCCTCGACGGCGAAGTTGTTCGCCGTGCCCAGGTCGCGGATCGTCTGGATGCCGGTGGGGATGGAGTCGTGGCGGAATCCGGCGGTCTTGCTGAAGACGAGCACGGTGAAGTCCGGCGCGGCATGGGCCGGCACGGCGTTGAAGCCGAGCGCGGCGACCACGATGGCGAGGCAGAGAGCGAGTCTACGCGTCATGATCGGTGGTCTCCCTTCTAACCAGTGACGAACGTGTAGCTGTCCAGGTCGAACAGCGCGCGCTTGCCGTTGCCAGCGAACGTGACGTACAGCGAGGTGGTGCCTGCCGGTGCGCCGCTGATGGTGCCGCTCACCGTGACGTACGTGTCCCAGGACCCGGTCTGGGTGACCGTCGCCGAGCCGATGATCGTGCCGGTGGGTGAGCCGGTGCGGAACTGCAGCGTGCCGCCCGCACCGGCGGAGGAGACCCGGGCGGTGAACGAGGTGGCGTTGTTGAGCTTGTACGGGTCGAACTGGATCCAGTCGCCGTTGTTGATGTCGCCGACGGTCATGCCGCCCTCGGCCGTGGTCTTGGCGAACTTGTTGACGCCCGAGGAGGTCTTGTAGTGCTCGGCCTGCCGGTGCTTCGGCGCCAGGATGTTCTGTGCGTGGGTGGTGAGGCCGCCCTTGTCGGTGTAGGACGCGTCGAAGATCGGGAAGATGTTCGCCGCGTCGTCGTGCTCGCCGTCCGCCGGGATGGTGATCGTGCCGGAGCAGCCGGTCTGCGAGGTGATCTGGTGGGCGTGCTGGTCGTGCCCGATCAGGTAGGCCATGGTCACCTTGGTGCAGTCGATCGTGCCGTCCTCCGGGTCGGTGACCGTGACGCTCCACGGGACGCTGTCGCCGAAGGCGGCCAGTTGCCCGGCGGTGGGGCTGTTGACGGTGACCGTCGGGGCGGTGTTGCCGACGCTGATTGGCACGCTGGCCGTGGCGGTGGCGCCCTGCGGGTCGCGCACCGTGAGGGTGGCCGTGTAGTTGCCGTTGGTGGTGTACGTGTGCGATGGGTTGGCGGCGGTGGAGGTGCCGCCGTCGCCGAACGCCCACGAGTAGGTCAGTGCCCCGCCCTCGGGGTCCGACGAGCCGGCCGAGGAGAAGGTCACGGCCAGCGGTGCCGCGCCGGAGGTGCGGTTCGCGCTCGCCACGGCGGTCGGTGCGCGGTTACCGCCGGTGCCGACGTGGTCGTAGCGGTAGAGCGCCGAGTTGGCGTCGCCGTTGAAGTATCCGGTGCCGTAGTCCAGGACGTACAGCGACCCGTCGGGGCCGAAGGCCATGTCCATGACCTGCTTGCCGTTCCACGGGAAGTTGTCGATGGTGCCCGGCGAGCCGTCCGCGTTGACCACGATCGGCTTGATCCAGCCGCGGCCGAACTCGCCGGCGAAGTACTGCCCGTCCAGGCTGGCGGGGAACTTCGTGGTCGACGGGTTGGCGGCGTCGTACCGGTAGACCGGGCCGCCCATCGGCGACTCGGAGCCGCCGCCGAAGGCCGGTGGGGAGCCGGCGTCGCCGGCGTAGCGGATCCAGG
>NZ_JBEYSO010000017.1:142078-151962 GCF_040642675.1 Micromonospora sp. NPDC047738 | reverse complement strand
GGCGGCGATGCCGGCAGTGGTCAGCAGGGTCTTACGCAGGATGGTGTTGGTACGCATGATGATCAAAGCCTTTCGGTCGGGGGAACGGCACACACCCGCGAAAGGGGGGTGCGCGGGCGCCGCGTGAAAGGGAAAGTCAGAAATCTGCCCGGCGGCCACAGCGGGGGGCCTGCACGGGGCGTTCCGGGTGTAACGACCGGGGCTCGGGGATCATTCCACCCGGCTTTCCGGCGGCCGGCCCTGGGGTGCTCGGGCGGCCGGGGGATGTAACGACCGGGGACCGGGGATCATTCCACCCGGCTTCCCGGGGACCGGCTGGCGGATCCGGAGGGGATCTGCTGCGCGGCCCGGGGATGTAACCACGGCCGGCGGCCGACCATTCCGCCGCAGCCGGGGCCACCCTCAGGGGGTCGCAGATCCGGCGCGGTCAGCCATGTACAACGCCCCCGGCCCTAGCCTGATTCCCCCGAGCCCACCCCCGCCACCGGACACCCAGGCCCGAACCGGACATGCCACGCAGAGCGAGACGCCCACCAGACAGCCCATCCCGCGCAGGCCGGATCGAACGGGTGTCGACGGACCTCCGGCACGAAACGGTCGAGGGCCACACGCACACTCGACCCTCACCCACCGTCACATCCCGCCGTGGACCAGACCCACCCGCACCCTGCTTTGCTCTGCAGCCACATACGCAACACTCACCGAACGTGCCAGGCTGCGTATCTGGCTGCAGAGCAAAGCGAGGACGGGCACAGACCCCGCCGATGAGCGCAGGCAAGACGGCATCCTCGGAAGCTGGGCGGACGTCGATGCCGGCCCGCTGGTACAGGCATGGCACTCAGCGGAACGCCATTGCCGTCAAAAGCCACCAGTCACCGCCATGGCGTTCCACTCATGACTCGCCACCCGGCGGCCCCATCAGGTTGCCGGCGTCGAGCCGAAGTGGTGTGGGCGCGGACCGCGGCTGGTGAGGCGGCGTATCTCCGCCCAACCCGGTCGAGAGGCATGCACGCGCTTCGGGCGGATCTTGATCGGGATGCGGCCGGACGTCGGTCACCGTGGATGCCGGTTGGCGGCGTGCCATCATGTCGGATCATGGAGATCTGGCACAACCCGTCCTGCTCGAAGTGCGCCACCGCCCGGGCCACCCTCGACGAGGCGCGGGTACCCTACCGGCTGCGGGCGTACCTGGCGGAGCCGCCGAGCGCGGGGGAGTTGACCGAGGTGCTGCGCCGGCTGGACGCCCGGGCCTGGGACATCTGCCGCACCGGCGAGCCGGCCGCGGCGGCCCTCGGAATGGCCGACTGGCCCCGCGACGACGGCGCCGAGCCGCGCTGGATCGCCGCGATGGTCGCGCACCCGGAGCTGATCCAGCGCCCGATCCTGCTGCTGGAGGACGGCAGCGCACTGGTCGGTCGTACCCCTGAGGCCCTGGACGAAGCGGTGCGCCGCGCGGACCAGTGAGCCGGCGGGTCAGTCAGGAGGATGGCCGCGTCGCCTGCGCGTGCCGCTCGCGCAGCCGGTCCCGGATCTCCTCCGGGGTGTACGCCCGGCGCCGTCGTTCCGCCCGGGCCACGACCACGCCGGTCGCCGCGACGCCGGCGAGGCCGGCCAGTCCGAGCAGCTTCCACCACCGCATCCGTTGCCGCATCGGCCTAGGGTAGTCCGTTATGAGCATCAGCCTCGATGCGGCGGTGGAGCTGACCCGGACCGGGGACGTGTGGGTGTTCCGCGGGCGCAGCGTGCCGGACCGCGCCATCCAGTTCACCACCAACAGCCCGGTCAACCACGTGGGCATGGCGGTGGTCCTGGACGACCTGCCGCCGCTGATGTGGCACGCCGAGCTGGGTCGTTCGCTGCCGGACCGGTGGACCGGCACCCACCAGCGCGGCGTGCAGCTGCACGACCTGCGGGACGCGGTCTGCGTCTGGGCCAACCGGTACGGCCAGCGGGCCTGGCTGCGCCAGCTCGAACCGCCGGCCGACACCGCGATGGAGGAGGCGGTGCTGCGCACCGTGGCGCGTCTCGACGGCACTCCGTTCCCGTCCACCGCCCAGCTCGCCTGGCGGTGGGCGCGGGGTCGGGTGCCCGACCTGCGCCGCCGCCGGCCGTCCACATCCGAGGGTGGGGGTGTGCCGGTGCGTGACCGGGCGCTGGAGACCGCGTACTGCGCCGAGGTGGTGGCGGTGACCTACGAGGCGATGGGGCTGCTGCCCGCCGGTCGCCGGCCCAACTGGTACGACCCGGGTCGGTTCTGGAGCGGCGACGACCTCGATCTCACCGGAGGCGCGCAGCTCGGCGCCGAGATCGAGGTACGCATCCCGCCGCGCTGACCAGGTTTGCCGGAGCCGCCGCGCGGTAATGGAGAGCCCCGTGACGGCTTCCACGCATCTCGCCGCGCTGACCGACTTCTTCGACCGGTACGGCGTGGCGCTGACCACCGGCGACCTGTCCGCCATCGCCGGCTGCTACGCGCTGCCCGGGCTGGTGGTCGCCGACACGTACAGCTTCTCGTTCACCTCCCCGGCCGCGGTGGCCCTCAGCTTCGTCGGCGCGGCCGCCGACTACCGGGAGCGGGAACTGGTCGCGGCCAATGCCCAGATCGAGGACGTGCAGCAGGTCTCCGCGCTGCTCACCGAGGTGGCGGTGCGGTGGGAGTTCCTGGACAGCCGGGGGCGGGCGGTGCCCGGTGAGCGCTACCGCTACCTGCTGCGGGCCACCGACGACGGGCCGGCCATCTGCACCGTCATCCGTACCGCCTGACGCCGCGCCGGCGTGGGTGCCGTCCGCGGCTCAGCCGTCGACGCGCCGCTGGTCCACGACGACGACCACTGGACCGACGGCCCGCCGCCGCGGTTGCCGGGCAGCGGGCCAGTCGGTCGGGCGCCGCCGGTGGCGCGTCGCCGCGTGATGCGGCTCGGTGGAGCGGTCCATGATGGACGGCCGGCGGAAACCTCGACGTAGGACCGGGCCGAGCCGGCCGGTCTTCCATCGATGAGTCCGGACAGTCTGGCCGACATGCGGTGCGCTCCGGTGCGTACGCCTCGTGGTGGCGGGCCGATCGCCGGGCGGTGGTCATCCGTTCTCCGCGTTCCGGTGGCCCGGACGGGCGAAACCTGGCGGCCCGCTGCCACCCGCCGCTCATGGCTGGCTACGCTGGCGCTCGGCTTCGGGCGAGGGGGGACGTGATGAACGCCGGACGTGGCCAACCGTCCGACGGGCCGTCGGCGCCCAGGCTGCTGATGTCGGTGCCGTGGATTGTGGTGCTGCTCGGCGTCGGCCTGCTCGCCACCCTGCTCGTGATCGCCCTGCTCGCGGCGCGGGGCCCGGAGCGCCGGGAGGTACCGGCGGCCGCTGCGCCGCCGATCTACCTGCCGACGCACGGCCTGGAGAGCCCCTCCGCCACGCCGGGCGACCCGGCCGTGCCGCTGGTCACCGCCGAACCCACCGCCGCGCCGACGGCGTCGCCCAGCCCGTCGCGGCCGGCCGGCCCGACCCGACCCGTCAGCCCGTCGCGGGCCGCGCCGGAGCTGGCCGAGCCCGCGCCGCTCGTGGCCGATGGCGCGGTCACCGCCCGGTACGAGGCCACCGGCAGCGATCGGCGGGGGTTCTCCGCCCGGCTGACCGTCGCGAACGGGTCCGGAGCGGGTCAGGACTGGACGGTGAAGTTGTCCTTCGCGGGCAATGTGAAGAGCGTCCAGGCCTCGTCCGCCTCCGGGGTCTCGGCCAGTTCCCGCGGCGGCGGGGTGTTCGTCCTGGCCGGCACCGGGGCGCTGGAGCCGGGGCAGAGCGTCACCGTGCGACTGGAGTTCAACCGGACGGGCACGGGTGACCGGCCGGACCGGTGCACGGTCAACGGCGCGGACTGCACCATCGGCTGAACCCGTCGCCCGGGGGCCGGCGCGACAGGTCGGGCACTGTTCGGTCTCGCTCCCGATCGGGTGTCCGGTGCGGAGCAGGGGACCGCGGGTGGGTCGGGTGGTTCGCACCGTCAACGGCGCGCGCTGCGCCGGCTTCTGAGCCCGCTCGCCACGGCACCGTCGATCGTGGCCGCGTCCTCCGCCCGGCACAACGATCGTGGGAACGGGCACGTTTCGCAAGACGGCTGCTTTGTTGCGACTTGGTTTGCAAGGTATTGCAGAACGTTTCGGCAAGGGCTAGCGTGCGGGCGAATCAGCGACCAGAGAAAGGCCGTCGATGAAACCCCCGCCGATATCCCCCAAGGCGCTGCTCGCCTTGGTCTCCTCCCTCGTGCTCACGCTCGTCGGCGTGCCGGTCGCCGTTCACCAGATGAGTGCCGACGGCAGCGACCGCGCTGCCGTCCCCGACGTCCTCGCCGCCGCCAACGCTCCGCAGTGGAGTCAGGAACCGTCCGCCGAGGCGCTGCTCAAGGCCGGCAGCAACAGCGCCCGGGCCGAGCAGTTCTACTTCGTCCTGCCGGACCGCTTCGCCAACGGGGACAAGCGCAACGACACCGGCGGGCTGACCGGCGACCGGCTCACCACCGGCCTGGACCCGAAGGACAAGGGCTTCTACCACGGTGGTGACCTCAAGGGGCTCATCGACAAGCTGGACTACATCCAGGGCCTGGGCACCACGGCCATCTGGCTGGCCCCGATCTTCAAGAACCGGCCCGTGCAGGGCACCGGCGCGGACGTCTCCGCCGGCTACCACGGCTACTGGATCACCGACTTCACCCAGGTCGACCCGCACTTCGGCACGAACGAGGAGCTGACGAAGCTGGTCGATCTCGCCCACCGGCGGGGCATCAAGGTCTACCTCGACATCATCGTCAACCACACTGCGGACATCATCAGGTACGCCGAGAACAGATACGGCTACGTCGACAAGCAGACCGCGCCGTACCGGGACGCGCAGGGGCGGGCGTTCGAGGACCGCAACTACGCCGACGGCACCCGGGACTTCCCGCAGGTCAACGAGAAGTCCTTCCCGTACACCCCGACCTTCGCCAGCGCGGCCGACGCGAAGGTCAAGGTTCCGGCGTGGCTGAACGACCCGACCATGTACCACAACCGGGGCGACTCCACCTTCGCCGGCGAGAACAGCGAGTACGGCGACTTCTTCGGCCTCGACGACCTCTGGACCGAGCGGCCCGAGGTGGTGCGGGGGATGATCGACATCTACGCGCAGTGGATCACGCGCGCCGGCGTCGACGGCTTCCGCCTCGACACGGTCAAGCACAGCAACCTCGACTTCTGGCCGCAGTTCAGCCGCGGCATCCAGCGGGCCGCGGAGAAGGCCGGCAAGCCGGACTTCTTCATGTTCGGCGAGGTCTACAGCGCCGACCAGGAGATCGAGTCGACGTACGTGCGGCAGGGCGGCCTGCCGGCCACCCTGGACTTCTCCTTCCAGGAGGCCGCGCGCGGCTACACCGCCGCCGGCGGCTCGGCCAAGACGCTCGCCGACCTGTACGCCCGGGACGACCTCTACGCCGCCCGGGACACCGGCGCCAACCGGCTGACCACCTTCCTGGGCAACCACGACATGGGCCGGATCGGTTCCTTCATCGCCGCCGCGGGCGGGGACGACGCCAGCCAGCTGCGCCGCGACCAGCTCGCCCACCAGCTGATGTTCCTCACCCGCGGCCAGCCCGTCGTCTACTCCGGCGACGAGCAGGGCTTCACCGGCCCCGGCGGGGACAAGGACGCCCGGCAGGACATGTTCGCCAGCCAGGTGCCGGACTACCTCGACGACGACCTGATCGGCACCACCCGTACCCACGCCGGCGACCAGTACGACACCGGCCACCCGCTGTACCGGACCATCGCCGAGCTGGGCCGGCTGCGGCAGGCCCACCCGGCGCTGCGGGACGGCATCCAGGTCACCCGGTACGCGGCCGACGGCCCCGGCGTCTTCGCCTTCTCCCGGATCCTGCCCACCGACCGCACCGAGTACGTCGTCGCGGTGAACAACGCCGCGAGCGCGCAGACTGTCACCGTGGACACCTGGTCGGCCGATGCCACCTTCACCGGCGTCTACGGCGGTGCCGCCACCGCGACGGCCGGCGCCGACGGCAAGCTGAGTGTCACCGTGCCGGCCATGTCCGCCGTGGTGCTTCGGGCCGACCGCGCGATCCCGCAGGCCGGGGCCGCCCCGGCGGTCACCGTCACCGAGCCCGGCGACGCCCCGGTCGCCACCCGGGCCGCCGTCACCGCACAGGTCACCGGCGACCCCCTGGCGGCCGTCACCTTCGCCGCCCGGGTGCCCGGCGGCAAGTGGACCCTGCTGGGCAGCGCGCACAAGGCGCCGTACACCGTCCACCACGACCTGACCGGCCTGCCCGGAGGCACGAAGGTCGAGTACAAGGCCGTGGTCCGCGACGGCAAGGGCCGCGTCGCCAGCACCCGGTCCACCGGCGTCGTCGGCACCCCCGCGCAGAGCGCGTCGCGGGACTGGGCGGTGGTGCACTACCAGCGCCCGGCCGGCGGATACGCCGACTGGGGCCTGTACACCTGGGGCGACATCGACCCGGCGTACCAGACCGAGTGGCCCAAGGGGCAGCCGTTCGCCGGTGAGGACTCCTTCGGCCGGTTCGCCTGGGTCAAGCTGAAGCCGGGCGCCAGGTCCATCGGCTTCCTCGTGGTCGACAAGAACGGGACCAAGGACGTCGACCAGGACCGCAGCATCGACGTGACGCAGACCGGCGAGATCTGGGTCAAGCAGGGCGACCCGACGGTGTACCCGACCCGGCAGGCCGCCACCGGCGAGCCCGACCCGCCGGCCGACCAGGGCACCGCGGTCATCCACTGGCGCAAGGCGGACGGCAACTACGACGGCTGGGGCCTGCACCTCTGGGACGGCGCGGCCACCCCGACCGACTGGGGCAACCCGCTGAAGCCGGAGAAGATCGACTCCTTCGGCGCGGTGTTCCGGGTGCCCCTGGCCGCCGGGGCCACCGGGCTGAGCTACATCGTGCACTCCGGCGACGAGAAGGACCAGCCCGAGGACCAGCGGCTCGACTTCGCCGCCGCCGGGCGCGAGGTCTGGCTGCTGGCCGGCATCAAGGGCCGGCTGCTCCCGTCGACCGCCACGGGCGTCGCCCAGGACCTCGACATCACCAAGCAGAAGGCGCAGTGGATCGACCGGTCCACCGTCGCCTGGCAGACCGGGCCCACCGACGGCAAGCGGTACGCCCTGGTCGCCGCCCCGGCCGGTGGGCTGAGCATCACCGACGGCGAGCTGGCCGGGACGTACACCACGCTGCCGTTGCGGGCGGAGCGCAACGGGCTCACCGAGGCCCAGCGCGCGGCGTGGCCGCACCTGTGGTCCTACCGCACCTTCAGCCTGGACCGGGCCGACCTGGCCAAGGTGCCGGCGGCGCTGCGCGGGCAGCTCGTGGTGACCGAGCGGGACGCCGAGGGCAAGCTGCTCGGCGCCACCGGGGTGCAGACCCCGGGCGTGCTCGACGACGTCTACCGGCCCGCCACCCAGGCGAAGCTCGGCCCGACGTTCACCGGCAAGGTGCCCACCCTGGCCGTCTGGGCGCCCACCGCGCGCACCGTCGCGTTGCAGCTCTTCGACTCGCCGACGGCCGAGCCGAAGACGGTGTCGATGAGCCGCGACGATCAGACCGGCGTCTGGTCGGTGCGCGGCACGAAGGACTGGACCGGGAAGTACTACCGCTACCGGGTGGAGGCCTGGCAGCCGGCGGCGCAGAAGCTGGTCACGGCGTCGGTGACGGACCCCTACTCGGTGGCCCTCGCGCCGGACTCGACCCACAGCCAGCTCGTCGATCTGGCCGACCCGGCGCTGGCCCCGGCCGGCTGGGCGACGCTGCGCAAGCCGGCCCCGGTCCCGTCGGCGAAGGCGCAGATCCAGGAGGTGTCGGTCCGCGACTTCTCCATCGCCGACACCACCGTGCCGGCCGAGCGGCGAGGCACCTACCTCGCCTTCACCGACCCGAAGACCGCCGGCATGAAGCATCTCGCCGGGCTCGCCGAGGCCGGGGTGAACTACCTGCACCTGCTGCCGGCGTTCGACTTCGCCACCATCCCCGAGAAGCGGGCCGACCAGCGGCAGCCCGGCTGCGACCTGGCGGCGCTGCCGCCGGACTCGGACGAGCAGCAGAAGTGCGTGTCGGCCGTCGCCGACTCCGACGGCTACAACTGGGGGTACGACCCGCTGCACTACACGGTCCCGGAGGGCGGCTACGCCGTCGACCCGGCCGGGGCACAGCGGACCACCGAGTTCCGGCAGATGGTCGCCGGGATCAACCGGGCCGGCCTGCGGGTGGTGATGGACGTCGTCTACAACCACACCTCGGCCGCCGGTACCGACCCGAAGTCGGTGCTCGACCAGGTGGTGCCGGGCTACTACCAGCGGTTGCTGGAGCACGGTACGGTCGCGAACTCGACCTGCTGCGCCAACACCGCCCCCGAGCACGCCATGATGGGCAAGCTCGTGGTGGACTCCCTGGTCACCTGGGCCAAGCAGTACAAGGTGGACGGCTTCCGGTTCGACCTGATGGGTCACCACCCGAAGGCGAACATCCTGGCCGTGCGCGCCGCGCTGGACCAGCTCAGCCTGGCCAGGGACGGCGTGGACGGGAAGAAGATCCTGCTGTACGGCGAGGGCTGGAACTTCGGCGAGGTCGCCAACGACGCCCGGTTCGTGCAGGCCACCCAGGCCAACATGGCGGGCACCGGGATCGGCACCTTCAACGACCGGCTCCGGGACGGGGTACGCGGCGGTGGCCCGTTCGACGGCAACCCGCGGATCCAGGGCTTCGCCTCCGGCCTCTGGTCCGACCCGAACGGTGACGACGTCAACGGCTCGGCGGCGGAGCAGCGGGCCCGGCTGTTGCACCAGCATGACCTGATCAAGGTGGGCCTGGCCGGCAACCTGCGCGGCTACCGGTTCACCGACTCGTCCGGGCGGCAGGTCACCGGTGCCCAGGTCGACTACAACGGCTCACCGGCCGGCTACACCGCCGCGCCGGGCGAGGCGGTCACGTACGTCGACGCGCACGACAACGAGATCCTGTACGACGCGCTGGCGTACAAGCTGCCGCCGGGGACCTCGGCCACGGACCGGGCCCGGATGCAGGTGCTCGCCCTGAGCACCGTGGTGATGGGGCAGGGGACGGGCTTCGTGACGGCCGGCTCGGAGCGGCTGCGCTCCAAGTCGCTGGATCGCAACTCGTACAACTCCGGTGACTGGTTCAACCAGATCCGGTGGGACTGCGCCCAGGGCAACGGGTTCGGCGCGGGCCTCCCGCCGGCGGCGGACAACGGGGACAAGTGGCCGTACGCCAAGCCCCTGCTGGCCGACCCGAAGCTGGTGCCGGACTGCGCGGCGATCGACCTGGCCGACGCCCGGTACGCCGAGCTGCTCCGGATCCGCCGGTCCTCGCCGGTGTTCGGGCTGACCACCGCCGACCAGGTGCAGCAGCGGGTCACCTTCCCGCTGTCCGGTACGCAGGAGACCCCGGGCGTGCTCACGATGGCCCTGGACGCCCGGGGCCTGGGCGGGGCGTGGAAGTCCGTCACGGTGGTCTTCAACGCCACGCCGGCGGCGGCGACGCAGACGGTGACCGGCCTGCGCGGGACGGACGTGGCGCTGCACCCGGTGCTGCGTACGTCGGCCGACCCGGTGCTCCGCACGGCCTCGTTCGATCGGACGACCGGCACGTTCACCGTGCCGGCGCGGAGCGTGGCGGTCTTCGTGCAGAGCTGACCCGACGGATCCGGCCCCCTGCCACCGAGGTGGCAGGGGGCCGGATCGCTGTGTGGGATAGGTTTCGCCGGCCGTCGGTCAGTTGAAGCAGTCCTTGACGGTGCCGCCGCAGTTGGTGGGGTCGTTGTCGGTGATGGTGGTCTTTTCGTCGAGCTTGACCTTGCCGTTGTTGTTGAAGACGCCGCCGG
>NZ_JBEYSO010000017.1:0-141980 GCF_040642675.1 Micromonospora sp. NPDC047738 | reverse complement strand
TCTCGGTCTTGCTGGGTTCCTTGCCCTGGAAGCGGCCGATGATCTCCACGGTGCCGGCCTCGTCGCGGCCCTTGACCCAGTAGTCCTTGTCCTTGTCCTTTTCCTTGCCCTCGCCGTTGGCGATGCCGCCGCCGTTCTCGCCGGCGGTGTTGTTGTTGATCCGGGAGTCCCGGATCTTGAGGACGCCGACGTTGAAGATGCCGCCGCCGTTGCGCTGGGCGTGGTTGTCCTCGACCTTGCTGTCGTCGAGGTCGACCCGGCCGAAGTTGGCGATGGCGCCGCCGTTGCCCTCGGCGTTGTTACGGGTCAGCTCCACCTTCTCCAGGTGCGCGCTACCGCCCCGCTCGACCAGGATTGCGCCACCGTCCGCCTCGCCCTCCTTCTTCTCTTCCTTCTTCTCCTGCCCCGGGATCGACGGCGCCGCCTGCGAATCCGATCCGCCCGGCGAGCCTGATCCCGGCGTCATCGGCGCGGCACCGTACTTGAACTCGGCGGCGTTGCCGTCCTTGAGGGTGAGGTCCTTCAGGGTCAGTTCGCCGCCGTCAGCGACCCGGAAGAGCCGGAAGGCGTCCTCGGAGTCGCGCTTGATGGTGGCGTCGTTGCCCTTGATGGTGATGTCCTGCCGGATCGTGGGCAGGGCCGTGCCGGACTTCTTGTCGGCGAAGTCGAGCTCGTAGACGCAGTCCTTGGCCAGCTTCAACGTGCCACCGTGATCCCGGTTGGCCAGGTCGATGGCCTCGACCAGCTTCTCGTCGCGGCAGGGCACCTCCCGCACCCGGCGGCCGTGCTCGTCACGCTCCTCACCGCGCTCGCCCCGCTCCTTGCCGTCCCGGCCGTTCTCGTCCGCCCGGTTCTGCTCCTCGTGGGCCTCCTTCTCGCCACCCTTGCCGGCGTCGCTCGCATTCTGCGGCGCGGCCGCGTGGTTCTCCGCGACGCGCTGCGCCTCGTCGGACTTGTCGTCACGAGCGGCGAGGCCACCCAGCGCCGCCAGCCCGACGACGCCGGTCAGCCCGGCCACGCCGGTGGCGACCCAGATCGCCCGCCGCCTGCTCGTGGGCGGGGTCGATGGGGCCCCGCCGTCGGAAGTCGTTACGTCGTTGGACATCAGAGCCTTCCGCCCTTTCGGTTACACAAAGGGGTCGCACCGCCCCTGGCAGGGCGACCAGCTACAAACCGGTTGTAGCCTCTGATCCACACCGTATGAGAAGGATCCTCACGAGGCGGACGTATCTGAAAAAACCCCACATTCGCCTCACGGCAGGCGGCGGACACCGTTCGGCATGTGCCGGTGACGAGGGTGCCGCGCAGCGCAAACAGCGGCGGGCCCCACCACCGGCGGCACAACGACGAAAACGTCGCAGCCGTCGGCGGTGGGGCCCGCCGTCAGGGTCGTCCGGCCGGGATCAGCCCGGCAGGCGCGGACCGGCCTCGCGCTGCTCGGCCAGCCACGTCTCCACCTCGTCCGAGCGGCGCGGCAGCCCGGCCGAGAGGTTCACCGCGCCGTCGGCGGTGACCAGGATGTCGTCCTCGATCCGCACGCCGATGCCGCGCAGCTCCTCGGGGACCAGCTCGTCCTCCGGCTGGAAGTACAGCCCCGGCTCGACGGTGAGCACGTAGCCCTCGCCGAGCGGACCGTCCCGGTACATCTCCTTCCGGGCGTTGGCGCAGTCGTGGACGTCGATGCCGAGCATGTGGCTGGTGCCGTGCAGGGTCCAGCGGCGGTAGACCGTCGAGGACGGGTCCATCGCCTCGTCCACGCTCACCGGCAGCAGGCCGAGGTCCTTCAGCGCCTCGGCCAG
Organism: Micromonospora sp. NPDC047738; assembly: GCF_040642675.1. Lineage (NCBI taxonomy): Bacteria > Bacillati > Actinomycetota > Actinomycetes > Micromonosporales > Micromonosporaceae > Micromonospora > Micromonospora sp. NPDC047738. The sequence continues at coordinate 140,181 of NZ_JBEYSO010000017.1, read as the reverse complement.
GACCCGCATGGCGGTCAGGTGCACGTCCCGGAACGCCACGCCCGGCTTGATCACCTCGATGCCGGCCTGCTGGGCGGCGTAGACCGCGTCGTAGACCTGGCGCTGGAGCGGAGTGAACCGGCCGTTGACCGGCAGCACCCGGGTCACGTCCGCGGTGTAGAGGTTGCGGTTCTCCACGCCCATGTCCATCAGCAGCAGCTCGCCCGGCCGGGTGGCGCCGTGGTTGTGCACCCAGTGCAGGATCGTGGCGTGCTCCCCGGCACCGACGATCGAGCCGTACCCGACGTCATTGCCGTCGTGCCGGGCGCGCAGCGCGAAGATGCCCTCCAGCAGCCGCTCCGAGACACCCCGGTCGGCCGGCAGCGCCCGGGCCACGTCCTCGAACCCGCGCACGGTGGCGTCGCACGCCTCCTGCAGCTGCGCGAGCTCCCACTCGTCCTTGACCAGCTTCAGCTCCGAGATGGCGATCGCCAGCTCCCGGTCGCGGCCCGGCTGCCCCTCGACCCGGGCCCCGTCGTACGGGCGCACCGCCGCGTCCACCCGGGTGTCGAAGCCGCGCAGCACCCGGGTACGCCCCGGCGCCAGGTCGGCCAGGGCCGCGTCCAGCTCGGTCAGGTCGGCGGTGGGCAGGCCCAGCTCGGTCGACCTCTCGTGCAGCGTGGGCCGCCGGCCCACCCAGAGCTCGCCGTTGCGGCTGCGGAAGAACTCGTCGGTCGCCCGCGACGACCGGGGCCGCATGTACAGGGTGGCGTCGCCGCTCGGGCGCAGCACCAGCACGCTGTCCGGTTCGAGGTCGCCGGTCAGGTACGCGAAGTCGCTGCCCGCCCGGAACGGGTGGTCGGTGTCGTTGGCGCGTACCTTCTCGTTGCCGGTGGGGATGACCAGCGTCTCGCCGGGGAAGGCCGCGGCGAGCGCGGCCCGCCGCTTGGCGTAGTTGGGCACCTCGGGGCGGGGGCCGACCGGTAGTTCGCTGTCCCGCCAGCCCTGCCGCATGAACGCCAGGAACGCCTCCGGGAAGTCCGGGTCGTGTGATTCGGTGCCGTCCGCCGGCTTACCCTGCTGGGTCCGCTCCTCGGCCATGATCCGCCTCCTCCGCCTCGTCGCTGGTGCAGACGGTACCGCGCGCACGGGAGCGGGGAGAGCCTGCGGTGCCGGGACGGCCGCTCCGGGCGCGTGGAAAGATGGCCATCATGTGCGGACTCCTGGCCTTCTTCAGCGCGCGCGGTGACGCCGCCGCCCACCGCGACCACATCGCAAGCGCACTGGAGTGCCTGCACCACCGCGGCCCGGACGAGACCGGGGTCGAGGTGGTGGGCGACGCCTCCGGCCGCTACGCGGACGGCGTGTTCGCGCACAAGCGCCTGGCGATCATCGACGTGGCCCTCAGCCACGAGCCACTGCCCTACGCGAACGGCCGTTACCTGCTCACCTTCAACGGTGAGATCTACAACTACATCGAGCTGCGGGACGAGCTGATCCGGGACTTCGGCGCCCAGTTCGCCACCAACGGCGACGGTGAGGTGATCGTCGCCGGCTACCACTACTGGGGCGAGCAGGTGCTCACGAAGTTGCGCGGCATGTTCGCCTTCGTGATCTGGAACCGGCAGGAGCGGCGGGCGTTCGGCGCCCGGGACTACTTCGGCATCAAGCCGCTGCACTACCTGGAGACCCAGGACGGGCTCTACCTCGCCTCGGAGAAGAAGGCGCTGCTGCCGTTCGCGCAGTCGGCGTACCAGGGCGACGCCGGGATCGACACGGCCAACCTGAGCCACTACCTGACCCTGCAGTACGTGCCGGAGCCGGGCACCCTGCACAAGGGGATCAGCCGGATCGGGTCGGGGGAGTACCTGACCTGGACGCCGGGCGGCCGGATCGAGGTGCGCCGGTGGTACCGGCCGGTGTTCCGGCCGGCGCCGGTGGCCGACGAGCAGAAGCTCTACCACGAGATCCGGGAGACGCTGCGGGAGAGCGTCCGGATGCACATGCGCTCGGACGTGCCGGTCGGCTCCTTCCTCTCCAGCGGCATCGACTCCACCGCGGTGGTCGCCCTGGCCCGGGAGTTCAACCCGAACATCCTCACCTTCACCGTCGGGTACGACGTGCCCGGCTACTCCGAGATCGACGTCGCCCAGGACTCGGCCCGGCACCTCGACGTGACCACCATCCCGACCAAGATCGGGCCGCAGGACATGATCGAGGCGCTGCCCAGGATCGTCTGGCACCTGGACGACCCGGTGGCCGACCCGGCGCTGGTGCCGCTCTACTTCGTGGCGAAGAAGGCCGCCGAGCACGTCACCGTGGTGCTCTCCGGCGAGGGCGCGGACGAGTTCTTCGGCGGATACACCATCTACCGCGAGCCGCTGTCGCTCAGCACGGTCAACGGCCTGCCGGGCGGGGTGCAGAAGGGCCTGCGGGCGGTGTCGAAGGCGATCCCGCAGGGCGTCAAGGGCAAGAGCTTCCTGGAGCGCGGCACCACCCCGATCGAGCATCGCTACTACGGCAACGCCCGAATGTTCACCGAGGAGGAGAAGCAGCACCTGTTGCGCCGCTACGACCCCTCGGTCCGCTACACCGACGTCACCGCGCCGATCTACGCGGAGTGCACCGAGCTGGACGACGTCACCAAGATGCAGTACGTCGACCTCTACACCTGGCTGCGCGGGGACATCCTGGTCAAGGCCGACCGGATCTCGATGGCGCACTCGCTGGAGGTGCGGGTGCCCTTCCTGGACCGGGAGGTCTTCAACGTGGCGGCCGGCATCCCGGTCGACCTGAAGCTCCCGCCCCGCTCCGAGGCCACCAAGTACGCCATGCGCCAGGCGCTGCAGGGCGTCGTCCCGCCGGCCATCGTCAACCGCAAGAAGCTCGGCTTCCCGACCCCGACCCGGGTCTGGCTGCGCGGCGAGATGTACGAGTGGGCCCGGCACGTGCTGGCCACCTCCGGCGCCGGCGACCTGATCGACCTGTCGTACGCGATGCGGCTGCTGGAGGAGCACAAGCGGGAGGAGGCGGACCACTCCCGCAAGGTGTGGACCGTGCTGATCTTCTGCATCTGGCACGCCATCTTCGTGGCCAAGACCCTCGACCCGGGCATCCAGCGCAACCAGTCGGCCCTGCTCACCAAGCCCGTCGTCGGCAGCATGGTCCGCTGACCCAGGTGGGAAGGAAGGGCCCCGCGGGTCGAACCGGGGGCCCTTCCTCACTGCGCGGGTCGGGTCACCGGCCGGTGCAGGTGACGGTGGGCAGGGTGTTGGTGCCGGAGGTGTTGGCGGTGAAGCCGAACGTGGTGGTGCCCTCCGGCGCGATGGTGCCGTTGTAGGGGGCGTTGGTGACCGTCACCGCCGCCCCGCTCGTGTTCGGCGTGCCGTTCCACAACTGGGTGATGGCCTGATCGTTGGCCCAGGTCCAGTTCGCCGTCCAGCCGCCGTACGTCCGGGAGCTGTGGTTCATGATCATGACCTCGCCCTGGAAGCCGCCCGGCCAGGCGTTGACCACCCGGTAGACCGCCATGCAGTCGCCGCCCGGCGGCGGCATGGTCGGGCTGGTGGTGGGCGTCGGCGACGGGCCGGTCGGAGTCGGCGTCGGCGTGGTGGGGGTGGGTGACGGCGTGCCGCCCGAACCGACCCCGGTCACCTCGCCGTTGCCGCCGTCGAAGGTCACGTCGGAGCAGCCGAAGAAGTTCTCCTGGCTGTCCGAGCGGACCCAGCGTGAGTAGATGATGTGCCGGCCACTCTTGTTCGCCGGCAGGGTGCCGGTGAAGTAGTAGTGCCCGTCGTTGGTGCCCACCGAGCCCCGCTGCGGCGGGTTGGTGACCGTCAGGAACGGCTCCTCCAGGTCGCTCCAGGCCAGCGGCCGGGTCGGGCTCCAACTGTCCCTGGTCACATAGAAGTAGAAGGTGCCCGGGTGGTGGGCCCAGTTGCTGTAGCGGAACTCCATCGTCCGCCCGGCGGTCAGGTGGGTGATCGGCCAGTCGTTGCGCGCCTGGTCGTAGCCGCTGAAGTTGGGGTTGCCGCCGCTGCACAGCCTCCCGTCGGGGATGAAGCCGACGGTCCGGCCGCCGGCGTCGGAGCGCAGCACGCTGAACCAGTTGTAAAGCGAGTTCGCCCCGTTCTCGGCGACCGCGGCCCCGCAGGCGGGGTTGTTGGGCCTGATCTCACCGGTCTGGGTGAGGCCGTCCTTCCAGCACAGGTAGGTCCGGGCGCCCGGGGTCATCGCCGCGCCGTGCGCGGCGGCCGGGTCGGAACCGGTGGCCAGGGCGAAGGCGCCCAGGGCCAGGGTGGCGGCCGCGGTGAGCAGCGCGGCCGTACGGGATCGGTGCACGGGTTCTCCTGACTCGCGGGACGGGACCCGCACCGGTCCGCCCCGCTGTGACGAGCGGATGTGACGATCGCGGTGCCACGCCCGGCGGTCGGAGTGCGGCCGGGGCCGTCGGGAGGCGTACACCGCCTGCGGTCCGTGCCACGGACCGGTGTGCCCTCGCGTCGGCTCGACCCGGCGGCCGGCGGCGCGGCAGCCCCCGCGCCACTCCGGCAGGCGCAATCCCATCACGTCCGGGTACCGCAGGCAATAGTCGAATCTCGATGCGATCGGTCGCCGCCGGTACGGTCTCGGTGTCGTCCCCGCGCGCCGCGCCCGGGCGATGCGCCAGGATCGGGGTACGACGGTTTGGAAGGAGCCAGGATGGGCTACGCGGTGGTGCTCGGCGAGGCGCTGGTCGACCTGCTCGAGACCAGGTACGACGGCGAACCCGGCTACCGGCAGGCGATCGGCGGCGGGCCGCTCAACGTGGCCGTGGCGGTGGCCCGGCTCGGCGGGGACGTCGAGTTCGTCGGGTCGTTCGGCGATGACGCGCTCGCGAAGCGGATCCGCGTCTTCCTGGGCGCGGCCGGCGTCGGGCTGGCCGGGGCCGTCACCGTACCGGCGCCGACGGCGCTGGCGGTGGCCACCTTCGCCGGCTCGGAACCGGACTTCCGCTTCTACGGGGAGCCCCGCTCGTACGCCCTGCTCACCCCCGACGACCTGGACGTGGCCCTGGTCGAGGGCGCCGACGTGCTCTACTGCGGCTCGATCGTGCTGCTGCACCCGCCGGTGCTGGCCGCCGCCCGGCGCGCCTGGGCGATCGCGGGGGCGTTGCGGGTGTTCGACCCGAACGTCCGTCCCCGGCTGCTGGACGGCCACGGCGCGCTGGACGGGCTGCGCGAGGTGGTCGCCGAGTTCGCCGCGAGCGCGCACCTGGTGAAGCTGAGCAGCGCCGACGCCACCCTGCTCTACCCCCGCGAGCCGGTGGAGGGAGTCGCCGCGTACCTGCGGGAGTTGGGCGCGGCCACCGTGGTGGTCACCCTGGGCGCGGACGGCGCCCTGCTCGCTGCCGGCGACGACGTGGTTCGTATCCCCGCCCCGAAGGTCCGGGCGGTGGACGCGACCGGTGCCGGGGACTCGGTGATGGGGGCGCTCATCGCCGAGTTGCTCGCCGCCGGCGAGCCGGTGGACCCGGTCGGCTGGCGGGAGCGGGTCGCCTTCGCCCTGCGCGTCGCCGGGCTGGTCTGCGAGTCTCCCGGTGGCGCCGTCGCCATGCCCGCCCGCGACGCCGTGCTCGCCCGCTTCCCCGCCTGACGGTCGGGGTCAGCGGGCGCGGGCGAGGGTGTGCACGGCGAGCAGGGAGAGCGCGGCGGTGACGGCCAGGACGGCGGCCATCGGTGTCGCGCTGCCCTCGCCGCCCAGCCCCACCAGCGGCGCGGCGAGCGCACCCACCACCGACTGGATGCCGCCCAGCAGCGCGGCGGCGGTGCCGGCGTGCCGGGCGTGCGCGTCCAGCGCCAGCGCCGTGCTGTTCGGCGTCACCATGCCCAGCGAGCCGACGAAGACCAGCAGGGGCGCCGCGACCAGGGCCAGGCTGCCGGCGAGCGCCCCGGTCAGCACGCCGACGGCGGCGACCGCGCTGACCAGCAGGGTGGTGACCAGGAGCCGGCGCGGGTCGTACCGGTCGAGCAGCCGGGCGTTGACCTGCCCGGTGGTGACCAGGGCGAGCGCGTTCAGCCCGAAGACGAGGCTGAACGCGGTCCCCGACACGCCGAAGACGTCCTGGAACACGAACGACGACCCGGAGATGTACGCGAAGAGCCCGGCGAAGGCGAGGCCCTGGGTCAGCGCGTACCCCAGGTAGACCCGGTCGGCGGCCAGCGACCGCATGGTGCGGGCGGTGGCGGCCAGGCCGCCGGTGCTGCGTCGTTCGGCGGGCAGGGTCTCCGGCAGTCGCAGCGCGACCGCGACGGCGAGCAGCAGCCCGATCGCCGCCAGCGTGAGGAAGACCGCCCGCCAGGACCCGTATCGCAGGACCAGGCTGCCGACGCTGGGCGCGGCCACCGGTGCCACGCCGAAGATCAGGGTGAGCCGGGAGAAGTACTTCGCCGCGGCCCGGCCGGCGTAGAGGTCGCGGACCACCGCCCGGGCGACCACCACCCCCATCCCGCCGGCCACGCCCTGGGCGAGGCGCGCGGCGGCCAGCGCGGGGGCGTTCGGCGCCGCCGCGCAGACCAGCGCCAGCAGCGCGTACGCGGTGACGCCGACCAGGACCGGACGCCGCCGCCCCCAGCGGTCGCTGAGCGGGCCGGTGACCAGTTGGCCGAGGGCGAGACCGATCAGGCAGGTGGTCAGCGAGAGCTGGATCTGGGCCTGGTCGGTGCCGAGTTCGCGGGTCATCGCCGGGAAGGCCGGCAGGTACATGTCCAGCGAGAGCGGGCCGATCGCGGTGAGGGTGCCGAGCAGCACGAGCAGTGCCGTCCCGCCGGCGCGCGGGCCCGCCACGACGGTGGCCGGTGGCGGAGTCGTCAGCGCGGTCTGGCTCAACGCGGGTCCCCCAGGGTCGATGATCGCCGACTAACCTTAGCTCTGTAGGCAGAACTATTGCGCTGTGAAGTAGGTGACCTGGTGCCGACCGAGGAGACCGTCGCCCGGCTGGGCGCCCTGGTGGGGGAGCTGCACCGGCTGCTGCGCCGCAGCGCCGCCGGCCGGGCCAACCGGGAGGTCCTGCCCGAGGCTCAGGTGGAGCTGCTCCTGCTGGTCCGCACCGAGCCCGGCATCAGCGGCAAGGAAGCGGCCCGACGGCTCGGCACGGCGCCGAACACCGTGAGCACCCTGGTCCGCGACCTCGCCGACGCGGGGCTGCTGACGCGGGACCGCGACCCGGCTGACCGCCGCGTCGTCCGCCTCCGGCTCACCGACGCCGCCCAGGCCCGGATGGCCGATCACGCGGCGCACCGCAGCGCGCTGCTCACCGAGGCCCTGGCCGGCCTGGACCCCGCCGCCCGGGACGCGGTCCTGGGCGCCGTCCCGCACCTCGACGCCCTGCTCACCCGCCTGCGCCGGCCCCGCTCCGCCGATCAGCCCGTCCCGGCGGCCTCCGGCGACCGGAGCGTGCGCGAACCATGAAGTAGTGCCCACCTGCTGGTGGCTGGTGGCGAGGCCCCTACTTCCTGGATCGTGCGCGATCTTGCCGGCCGCTCCGCGACTTGCCGGCCGGCGTCAGGCGGTGCCGTCGAGCTCGGCGTAGCCGCGGCGGGCGGCGATCAGACCGGGACGTGCGCCGAAGGGCGACTCCGCGGCCACCCGCTCGGGCGGGGCGTTGCCGGTGTGACCGGCCCGGATCAGCCAGGCCTGCTGGACCAACTGGGCGTGCTGGGCCCGGACGAACTCCGGGTCGACCGGCGTGCCGTGCCCGGGCACCACGATCGTGTCGGGGGTGGTCATCCGCAGCAGCTCGGCCACCGCGTCCGGCCACTGCAGCGGGTACGACTCCTCGAAGGCCGGCGGGCCGCTCTGCTCCACCAGGTCGCCGGCGACCAGCACGTCCGCGTCCGGCACGTGCACCACCAGATCGGCGTCGGTGTGCCCGTGGCCCGGGTGGCGCACCACCACCCGCCGGCCGCCGACGTCGAGCACGGTCTCGGTGAGGACCGGGTGCGTCGGGGCCAGCAGCTCGGTCCCGGCCAGCTCGGCGGCGAGCGCCGGCTGCTCGTCGCGCATCTCCTCGTACGCCGCCCGGCGCAGCTCGTCGGGGCGGTCGCGCAGCGCGGCGGCGGCCAGCTCGTGCGCGTATACCGGGCGGGGCGGGTCGGCGGCCAGGGTGGCGTTGCCGAAGCAGTGGTCGAAATGGTGGTGGGTGTTGACGACGGTCCACGGGTGCGCGGTGACCGCCCGGGCCGCCTCGGCCAGCTGCCGGGCCTGCCCGACGGTGGAGAGGGTGTCCACCAGCAGCGCCGCGCCGTCGCCCACCACCAGCGTCACGTTGACCTGCAGCAGCGGCTCACGCAGCAGGTGGACGCCGTCGGCGACCTCGACGAACCGGACGGTCATGACGCCTGCGAGGCGCGCTCCAGGAAGCGCTGCCGATCGACCAGCATCCGCTCGACCCGCCCGTCGGCCACGATCTCGTCGCCGTCGGCGACGGTCACCTCGAACAGCAGGCGCCGGCCGTCGACCTTGGCCAGCCGGGCCCAGGCGATCACCGTCCGCCCGACCGGGGTCGGCGCCCGGTGGTCCAGTTCGACGCGGAGCCCGACCGTGGTCCGCCCGGTCGGCATTCGGGTCGCGGTGGCCGCCACGCTCGCCGCCTCGACGAGGGCGAGCACCCTCGGCGTGCCGAGCACCGGCACGTCACCGGAGCCCACCGCCTGCGCGGTGTCGGCGTCCGTGACGGTCAGCTCGACCCGGGCGGCCAGGCCCGGCGCGAACGGCGTCTCCGGCTGCTCCTGCATGCCCCGAGCCTAGACGAGCCGGGGCCGAGACGCCCGGTGTCCCCGTCGTCGGTGCGTCGACCGACGGGTGGTCGGCGTCAGTCGATCCGTAGCCCGCCGTTAACCTTGACCGCGATGGCCGTCGTGACAGACCCCCAGCCCCCCGCCCGGACCGGCACCACCTCCTCGCCCGACGGCGGACGCCGTCGGGTGGTGGCGATGACGATCTGGGGGGTCGCCTTCGTGGCCGCCTGGCTCGCCATCGGCCTGCCGACCGATCCCGCGTACGCCTTCCTCTGGATCTGGGCGGGCACCATCGCCTGGCACTCCGCCAAGCCGTGGCGCAGCCACCTGCGCTTCGCGCGGGACTGGATCCCCGTGGTGCTGCTGCTGGCCGTGTACAACCTCTCCCGGGGCTTCGCCGACAACGGCGCGACCCCGCACGCCATGGAGTTGATCGTCGCCGACCGGTTCATGCTCGGCTGGGCCACCGGCGGCGAGGTGCCCACCGTCTGGCTCCAGAAGCACCTCTACCGGCCCGAGGTGCACTGGTGGGACGTGGCGGTCAGCTGGGTCTACTTCTCGCACTTCGTGGCGACGTTCGCCGCCGCCGCGGTGCTCTGGATGCGCGACCGTTCGCGCTGGGCGGCGTACATGCGGCGCTGGGGTTTCCTCTGCGCGGCCGGGCTGGCCACCTACTTCCTCTACCCGGCCGCCCCGCCGTGGTGGGCCGCGCAGAACGGCCTGCTCACCGAGGTCGCCCGGATCTCCACCCGGGGCTGGAAGGAGATCGGCATGCACGGCGCGGGCAATCTGCTCAACGCCGGGCAGATCGCCTCCAACCCGGTTGCCGCCATGCCCTCGCTGCACACCGCGTTCGCCCTCTTCGTGGTGCTGTTCTTCCTGGGCTCGGTGCGGAAGCGCTGGTGGCCGCTGCTGCTCGCGTACCCGCTGGCGATGACCTTCACCCTGGTCTACAGCGGCGAGCACTACGTGATCGACGTGCTGGTCGGCTGGGCGTACGTCGGGCTGACCTTCCTGGTGGTCGGCCTGGCCGAACGCTGGTGGGCGGCCCGCCGGGCGCGGCGCGCGGCGGCGGCACCCGCCCGGGGTCCGGCTCCGACCGTGCCGGCCCCGGCCGCCCCGGTCGACGCCGCCCCGGTCGACGTCGAGCCGGCGATCGCCGACCCGGTGCCGGCCGAGCGCTGACACGTGCCGGCGGAGCGTTGATCTTGTTCAGTGGCGCCGGCTGCCGTCGGCGTGCCGGGCGGCGTGCGCCCGCGCGGTCAGCTCGGCCGCCAGGTCCCACGCCTCGGCCAGGTCCCGGTCGGGCGCGGCCGCGCCCGACCCGCCGGCGGTGTCGGCGTGCACGGTGGCCAGCCGCAGCCGCCGCTGCGCCGGCCCCTGGGTCACCCGCACGCTCTGGATCCGGGCGTACGGCACCACCGTCAACTGGCGGGTGAGCAGCCCGGAGCGGGCCACGAACACCCGATCGTCGAGGCCGGCGCCGACCGCCGTGCGGGTCAGCGGGCGCAGCCAGCGCGCCCGCCGTGGCGGCGGCGTCGACGGCAGCGCGCCCAGCCGTACGCCGGACAGCACCTCGGCGACGATCAGTTCCCCGGTTCGCATGTCGCCGACCGGCAGCAGCCGGTCCGGCCGGTTCCGGTCGTCCGGCTCGGCGGCCGAGTAGCCGGCCACCTCCAGCCGCAGCCGCAGCCAGCCCTTCATCCGCCAGAGCAGCGGCCAGGTCACCCGGACGGTCTGCACCCGGTGCAGCGGGACGGTCTGTACCCGCGTCTCCAGCAGGCCGTTGTGGACGCGCAGCGTGTCGTCGTCCCGGTCGAGCCGGAACGACCAGTCGTCGAGCACTCGGCGCACCGGTTGCAGCACCACACCCGCCATCGCGGTGATCGTGCTGGCCACCGCGATGAACGACCACGATCCCTCGGAGAGGAACTGCGCCACCACGAACGCCACGCCGAACGGGAGCAGGAACGCCTGCGGGGTGAGCAGCTGGCTGACCAGCAGGTCCTGGTTGCGTACGGCGTGCAGCCGCCGGCCGGCCGGGGCCGGTGGCGGCGGCGCGCCGGCCGCGGGCGGGACGACCTCGGGCGCGCGGCCGGCGACGGCGAGCAGCCGCTGCCGCAGCGCGACCGCCTCGGCGACCCCCAGGTACGCCAGCGGCGCCTCGGTCTTGCCCCCGCCGACCACCTCCAGCCGCAGCTCGGCCAACCCGGTGAGCTGCGCCAGCAGCGGCCGGACCACCTCGACGGCCTGCAACCGCTCCAACGGGATCGCCCGGGTACGCCGCCAGATCAGGCCCTCGTGCACCCGCAGCTCGCGGCCCACCACGTGGTAGCCGGTGTTCCACCAACTGACCACGGCCAGCACGGTGGCGCCGGCGGCGAAGATCGTCACCAACACGGCGAACCAGCCGAAGCCGACCCGGGACAGCGTCGACCAGGAGAGCCCGGCGATGACCACGACCAGAGACTTCGCGCCGTGCAGCACCGGGCTCAGCGGGTGCAGCCGCTGCCGCGGCTCCGCACCCCCCGGTGCGGGCGAGGTGGGGCTCCCCGGCCAGCCGGGACCGGGTGCGCCTTGGCCGGGTGGGGGCGGCGCGGGCGGTCCGTATGCCGGGGGGAACGGTGACGGGGATGGGGCAGCGGGTCGGTCGTCGCCGGCGGCCAGGTGTGGTGGCGGAGTGCCGGTCTCCGGACCGGGGGGCGGAGTGCCGGGCTCGAAATCGGCCGGGGGCGGGTCCGGCTCGGGTGCGGCCGGGCCGTGACTCACAACCCCTCCGCCCGGTCCTCGCCCAGCGCGGTCAGCCGGTCCCGCAGTCGGGACGCCTCCGCCGGCCGCAGGCCGGGCACCCGGGCGTCGCTCGCCGCCGCGGCCGTGTGCAGTTGCACCGTGGCCAGGTCGAACGCCCGCTCCAGCGGGCCCGCGGTCACGTCGACGAACTGCATCCGGGAGTACGGCACGATGGACAGCCGCCGGACCAGCAGCCCGTGCCGGACCAGCAGGTCGTTCTCCCGCTCGGCGTACCCCCAGGCGTGCACCGCCCGGACGATGGTGACCGTCCGCCAGGCGGTCAACAGGACCGCGACGCCGAGGGCGGCGACGGGCAGCCAGTGGCCGGTGACCGCCCAGGCCACGCCGAGCACCACCAGCGCCACGGCGAACCCGACGCCGAGCCGGATCAGCTCCACCCAGATCAGGTCGCGGGAGATCGGCTGCCACCGGACCGTGTCCGGCCAGGGCTCCAGCGGGCCGGGCGGGGCCGGCTGGCGGCCGGCGAGGTCGTCACCGTTCACCGCGGTGATCCGCTGCGCTCGCTCACGCCGCCTCGCTTCGCTCGACGGCGGCGGGGCGCCACGCTGCTGAGCTGAATGGTTCGCTCGCTCACGGTTCGAGCGTAGGCGATTGCGGGACCGGCACCACCTCGCGCAGGAAGCCGCGCGCGTCGAGGAACGCCCCGAGGGACTCCCGGTGGTCGGGACAGGCCAGCCAGGTCTTGCGCCGATCGGCGTCGTGCAGGCGGGGATTGTTCCAGCGCAGGGCCCAGACGGCGAGGGCGCGACACCCCCGCGCCGAGCAGATCGGCGCCTCGTCGACGGGAGTGGGAGTGGTCACCGGGGCGAGTCTAGGCCCGCACGCCCGGGAAGCTTAGCGCCGGGCGGCCACGGGGGGAGCCGCCCGGCGACGGGGTGAATCGTACACACGCTGGACCCCTTGTTGTCCACCCGTGTTCAGCGTTTTCCGTGCGGAGGGACGGCGCGGCGAAAATCGTCCCTCTCCCACCCTCGGCTCTCAGCCGGGCATGACAGTCTTGATACGCACGACACCGCGACGACGATCAAGCTGTGGAGGACCGGTGGCCCAGCCGACCACGCCCGACGCCCCGATTCCGACCGAGGCCGTGCCGGGCGCGCCGCCGCCGGTGAGCACCACCCCGGCCCAGGACGCCACCCTGCTGGAGCGGGCGCTGTTCGAGATCAAGCGGGTGATCGTCGGCCAGGACCGGATGGTCGAGCGGATGTTCGTGGCCCTGCTCGCCCGGGGGCACTGCCTGCTGGAGGGGGTGCCCGGCGTGGCCAAGACCCTCGCCGTGGAGACCCTGGCCAAGGTGGTCGGCGGGTCGTTCGCCCGGGTGCAGTTCACCCCGGACCTGGTGCCGGCCGACATCATGGGCACCCGGATCTACCGGCAGTCGAGCGAGAAGTTCGACGTCGAACTGGGCCCGGTCTTCGTGAACTTCCTGCTCGCCGACGAGATCAACCGAGCCCCGGCGAAGGTCCAGTCGGCGCTGCTGGAGGTGATGAGCGAGCGCCAGGTGTCCATCGGCGGCGAGACCCACCCGGTACCCGACCCGTTCCTGGTGATGGCGACCCAGAACCCGATCGAGCAGGAGGGTGTCTACCCGCTGCCGGAGGCGCAACGGGACCGCTTCCTCATGAAGATCGTGGTCGGCTATCCGACCGACGCCGAGGAGCGGGAGATCGTCTACCGGATGGGGGTGGCCCCGCCAGAGCCGGCCCGGGTCTTCGACACCCCGGACCTGATCGCCCTCCAGCACAAGGCCGACCAGGTCTTCGTGCACAACGCGCTGGTCGACTACGCGGTCCGGCTGGTGCTCGCCACCCGCGCCCCCGCCGAGCACGGCATGCCGGACGTGGCACAGCTCATCCAGTACGGCGCCAGCCCGCGCGCCTCGCTCGGCCTCGTCCGGGCCACCCGGGCGCTGGCCCTGCTGCGCGGCCGGGACTACGCGCTGCCGCAGGACGTGCAGGACATCGCCCCGGACATCCTGCGTCACCGGCTGGTGCTCAGCTACGACGCGCTCGCCGACGACGTGCCGGCCGACCACATCGTGCACCGGGTGATGTCGACCATCCCGCTGCCGTCGGTCGCGCCCCGGCAGCAGGCCACGCCGCCACCAGCCGCGCCGCCCGGCGCCGGCTGGCCCGGGCAGCGGCCGTGACGCCACCCACCCGGCTGCCGGCCACCGGCGACCGCTCCGGCGCCGTCCTCGCCCGGCTGCAGCTGATGGTCACCCGCAAGCTCGACGGGCTGCTCCAGGGCGACTACGCCGGGCTGCTGCCCGGACCGGGCAGCGAGGCGGGCGAGTCCCGCGAGTACCGCCCCGGCGACGACGTACGCCGGATGGACTGGCCGGTCACCGCGCGGACCACGACGCCCCACGTCCGGCGTACGGTGGCCGACCGGGAGCTGGAGACCTGGCTGGCGGTGGACCTCTCGGCCAGCCTGGACTTCGGCACCGGGCAATGGCTCAAGCGCGACGTGGTGGTGGCCGCCGCGGCCGCCCTGGTCCACCTGACCGTCCGGGGTGGCAACCGGATCGGTGCGGTGGTCGGCACCGGAGCCGCACTGCCCGCACAGACCGGCCGGTGGCGGAGCGGTCCGCCGGCCACCGGACCCGGCACCCTGCGGCGGCTGCCCGCCCGGGCCGGCCGCAAGGAGGCGCAGGGGCTGCTCCGGGCCATCGCCGGGACGGAGATCCGGCCGGGGCGCAGCGACCTCGGCGCGCTGGTCGACATGCTCAACCGGCCGCCCCGGCGGCGGGGTGTGGCGGTGGTCATCTCCGACTTCCTCGCACCGCCACAGCAGTGGGGCCGGCCGCTCCGTAAGCTGCGGGTCCGGCACGACGTGCTGGCGATCGAGGTGGTCGACCCGCGCGAGCTGGAGCTGCCCGACGTGGGGGTGCTGCCGGTGGTCGACCCGGAGACGGGGGAACTGCACGAGGTGCAGACCGCCGACCCGGGCCTGCGCCGCCGGTACGCCGACGCGGCGGCCGCCCAGCGCGCGGCCGTCGCCACCGAGCTGCGCGCCGCCGGCGCCGCCCACCTGCGACTGCGTACCGACCGAGACTGGCTCCTGGACATGGTGCGGTTCGTGGCCGCCCAGCGGCACGCCCGGACCCGAGGGACGACCCGATGATCCGTTTTCTGCAACCGTGGTGGCTGCTGGCCGTGCTGCCGGTGCTCGCCCTGGCCGCGGCGTACGTCTGGCGGCAGCTGCACCGCCGGGCGTACGCGATGCGGTTCACCAACGTCGACCTGCTGCGTACCCTCGCGCCCAAGGGGCTGGGCTGGCGGCGGCACGTGGCGGCCACCGCCTTCCTGCTCTGCCTGCTGGTGCTGTCCACCGCGCTGGCCCGGCCGGCCATCGACACGAAGGAGCCGCTGGAGCGGGCCACCGTGATGCTGGCCATCGACGTGTCGCTGTCCATGCAGGCCGACGACGTCGCCCCGAACCGACTGGAGGCCGCCCAGGAGGCGGCCAAGCAGTTCGTCGGGGAGCTGCCGGAAAGCTACAACCTCGGGCTGGTCTCCTTCGCCAAGTCGGCGAACGTGCTGGTCCCGCCGACCAAGGACCGGGCCGCGGTGACCACCGCCATCGACGGGCTGGTGCTGGCCGAGGCGACCGCCACCGGCGAGGCCGTCTTCACCTGCCTGGAGGCGATCCGCTCGGTGCCCGCCGACGGCGCGGCCGGCATCCCGCCGGCCCGGATCGTGCTGCTCTCCGACGGTTACCGCA
The DNA here is from genome assembly GCF_040642675.1 of Micromonospora sp. NPDC047738. Taxonomy (NCBI): domain Bacteria; kingdom Bacillati; phylum Actinomycetota; class Actinomycetes; order Micromonosporales; family Micromonosporaceae; genus Micromonospora; species Micromonospora sp. NPDC047738. Next base: position 124,888 of record NZ_JBEYSO010000017.1, on the reverse strand, counting down.
CCTCGGGCCGGTCGGTGGAGGAGGCGGCCGCGGCGGCGCAGGCGGCCAACGTGCCGGTCTCCACCATCGCGTTCGGCACCGACTCGGGCCAGGTGGACATCGGTGGCCAGCTGCAGCGGGTGCCGGTGGACCGGGCGGCGCTGTCGCAGCTCGCGGAGACCACCCAGGGCTACTTCTACGAGGCCGCCTCGGTGAGCGAGTTGAAGCAGGTCTACCAGGACATGGGCAGCTCGATCGGGTTCCGCACCGAGCCGCGGGAGATCACCCAGTGGTACGCGGGGATGGCGCTGCTCCTCGCCCTCTGCGCGGGTGCGCTGAGCCTGCTCTGGTCGTCCCGCCTGATCTGAGGCGCGACGGCCGGCGGGACGGCAGCGACGGCCGGCCGGGGTGCGCCCCGGCCGGCGCGGTCAGCGACCGCCGGCCAGGACGAAGAGGACGGCCACCCAGACGGCGGCGAGGGTGAAGCCCAGCGGGGCGACGTAACGGCTCATGTGACTGCTCCGTGGCGACGGGACGGTCCGGGCGGCAGGGTCCGGACCGCAGGGGTGGCTCAGGACGTACGCACACGAAGTCGTGACCGGGTTGCTCCGCCACCGGCGGGCCCGACGGGCCACGCGGCAGGATCACCCCCGGCCGACGGCCGAGGAGACGGGAGTTGCACCGGGGCGGGAAGCGGGGTCAGCTGCGCCGACTGAGTCGCGGCTCAGCGGGGCTGACGGTCGGCCCGGCCACGACTGGAAGGATCGCTATCTCGCACAGCGATCACCTCCTCCGGTCGGCGGGGCACGAAGGTCACGGGCGATCCCGCCCGCAAACGAGGATCATCGTACACCCGACGGCCCGGCGCCCCGCACTCGGCCGACCGGTCCGCCCGCGCCGCCCGGTCGACGAGCGCCGTCGCGGGCCGACGAGTGTGCCCTCGGCCGGAGCGCACCAGCACCGCCAGGACCAGCGCGAGCAGCGGCAGCCAGCACAGCCGTGCGGCCAGCCAGCCGGGACCGTCGGGCGGGGTGTGCAGCCCGGGCAGCGGACCGGCGAACCGGGCGGCCAGCACGCTGACCCCGACCAGGACCGGCTGGTGGCAGAGGTAGACGCGCATGGCCTGCCGGTTCACCCCGCGGACAAGGCGCGCCGACGCGGGCCGGTCGAGCAGCCGGCGCAGCGCCGGTCGGGCCAGCAGTCCGGCGCCGACCTGCGCCGCGGCCAGGGCGACGGCGAGCAGCGAGGGCGGGCTCAGGTTCGACCGGCCGGCGCCGGGCACCCCGACCGCGCTGACCGGATAGCCGAGGGCGAGCAGCGCGGCCAGCGCGACGGCCCCGACGACGATCAGCGTCCCGGCCGCGCGGCGCCCCGCGAGCCGTCCCTCGGCGTGTGCCAGCCCGAGCAGGTAGGGCACCGACCACGCGGCGAGCACGGCGACCGGCAGCAGCCACGGGCGTGCCGCCGGCAGGCGTACCGCGAGATCCGCGCCGGCGACCACGGCCGCGGCGGGCACCGCGCAGCGCACCGGTCCCCATCGCCGTACGGCGGCGGCCAGTGGCGCGGTGAGCGCCGAGAGGGCGGCCAGGGGGAGCAGGAACCACAGTGGACTGGCGGTCAGCGTCACCGCGACGCTGAGGACGTCGTCCGGGGCGCCCAACACGATCGCGACCAGCAGCCCGGCCGCGCCCACGCCGAGCAGGGCCAGGGCGGGCCGGACCAGGCGGCCCAGCCGGCGGAGCAGCCATCGCGCGGGGCTGGCGGCCGAGCCGGCCAGCGAGCGGCCGGCGGCGTGACCGGCGGCGAAGAAGAACAGGCCCAGCGCCTGGAACAGCCAGCTGGCCGGGGCCAGCGCCGGCATGGTGGCCAGCGGGCTGGCCTGGTGCACCGTCCCGTCGGGCGCCAGCACCAGGGCGGTGACCAGCCAGTGCCCCAGCACCACCGCGCCGATGGCGTACGCCCGCAGCGCGTCCACGACGCGGTCCCTCATCGCGCGACCCCCGCCCGGACCTCGCCACCCAGCACCACCGCGGCGACCGCCGGCAGCGTCGCCGTGCCGGGCACCAGGTAGCCGTCGTGCCCGGCGACGCCGTCGACCGGCAGCGGCCGGGCGCCGAAGGCCGGGTCACCGGGCCGGATGCCGTGCCCCAGGCCGGGCAGCCGTACCTGCGGCACCCGGCGGATCCAGTCGGTCGGCGCCTCGGCCGCCCACACCCGGACGCCACCGAGCCGGCCCGCCCGGTCCACGCCGGTGCCGATGCCGCCGAGCGTCACCAGGTCGCTGACCTGCGCCGGGGCGCGCCGCGCGGACCGCCCGACCACCAGCGACCCGTAACTGTGCCCGATCAGGGTGATCGCCGCGTCCGGCCGGCGGGCGGCCAAGGTGCGCAGCGTGCCGAGCAGCGCCGCCGCGCCGCGGTCGGCGCTGGCGGTCCCGGCCGCGGTGAGCATGCCGTCCGGCGCGTCGTAGCCCAGCCAGGCCAGCACCGCGACCCGGGCCGCCGGGTCGTCCGCCCGCAGCTCCCGGTACAGGTCGCGGGCCTGCCGGGCCGGGGCGCGCCGGGCCACCCCGCCGAGCCCGCGGTCGAAGTCCCGCAGCGTGCTGCCCACCCCGGGCACCAGCACCGCGATCCGATCGGCGGTCGCCAGGTCGCCCAGCACCTCCACGGCGAGGCCGTCGCCGCGCGGATCGAAGACCAGGAACCGCCGGCCGTCCGCAGCCCACCGGTCGTACGGCGGGCCGCCCGCGCGCAACCGCGCGGCCACCGTCGGGTACGCCTCGACGTACGCCGCCGGTGCGGTCGGGCCGGGGCGGCCCGGTGCCAGCAGGCCGAGGCCGAGCAGCGCGGTCGCCGCCACCCGGGCGGGTCGGGTCCAGTGCATCGTGGTGCTCCCTCCGGAAGTGGTCCGGCGGAAGCGTGCGGTGCGGACGGGGCGGAGATCGTCACCCTGCGGGCTGGTTCCCGGCGTACTACCCCGGAGCTATTCGCCGGCGGCCACCAGACCCGTCTCGTAGGCGAGGACCACGGCCTGGGCGCGGTCGCGGAGCTGGAGCTTCGCGAGGATCCGCCCGACGTGGGTCTTCACGGTCTGCTCGGCGACCACCAGGTCCGTGGCGATCTCCGTGTTGGAGCGGCCCCGGGCGATCAGCCGGAGCACGTCGGTCTCCCGAGGGGTCAGCGCGGCCAGGTCGGTGGGGCGGGGCCGGCGCCGGCCGGGGCGGGCGGCGAAGTCGGCGATCAGCCGGCGGGTCACCGACGGGGCGAGCAGCGCGTCGCCGGCCGCCACCACCCGGACGGCGTGCACCAGGTCGGCGGCGGGGGCGTCCTTGAGCAGGAAGCCGCTCGCCCCGGCGCGCAGCGCCTCGTAGACGTAGTCGTCCAGGTCGAAGGTGGTCAGGATGAGCACCCGGGGGCGGTCGGTCCGGCGGTCGCCGAGGAGTTGGCGGGTGGCGGCGAGCCCGTCCAGCACCGGCATCCGCACGTCCATCAGCACCACGTCCGGGTCCAGCCGGCGGGACGCCTCGACGGCCGCCGCGCCGTCCGCGGCGTCCCCGACGACGAGCAGGTCCGGCTGGGCGGCCAGCAGCGCGCCGAAGCCCTGCCGGACCATCGCCTGGTCGTCCGCGATCAGCACCCGGATCATCCGGCACCGTCCTCCCCGTCGTAGGGCAGCTGCGCGGCCACGGCGTAGCCGCCGCCGTCGACCGGCCCGGCGGCGAACGTGCCGCCCAGCGCGAGGGCCCGTTCCCGCATCCCGGTCAGCCCGTGCCCGGCGCCCCGCTCGGCCCCGGTCGGCGCGCCCGTGCCGGCGGTGTTCTCGACGCGTACCGCCAGGGCGCGGGGACCGGGGCGGACGGTGACCCGCACCGCGGCGCCGGCGGCGTGCCGGGCGGCGTTCGCCAGCCCCTCCTGCACGATCCGGTACGCGGCCAGCCCGACCGGCGTGGGCGTCCCGGCGGTCGGCGCGGGGGCGTCCAGGGTGACCGCGAGGCCGGCCCGCCGGGCGGTCTCCACCATGGCCGGCAGGTCCGCCAGGTCAGGCTGGGGCGTGGTCGCCGGGCCCGCGGCCTCGCTGCGTAGCACCCCCAGCAGGCGGCGCATGTCGGTGAGCGCCTCCCGGGCCGACCCGGCGACGGCGGCGAACTCGGCCCGGGCCGGCTCCGGCAGGTCGCCGAGGCGGTAGGGGGCGGTCTCCGCCTGCACGGCGATCATCGACATGTGGTGGGCCACCACGTCGTGCAGCTCGCGGGCGATCCGGGTGCGCTCCTCCAGCACCGCCCGGCGCTCCTTCTCCCGTTCGCTGAGCTCGGTCTGCGCGGCGAGGGCTCGGCGGGACAGCCGGTTGCCGCGGACGAGGTGGCCGAGCACCAGCAGGGTCAGGACCAGCAGCAGTACGCCAGCCCAGTTGTTGGAGCCGACCAGCGTAACCACCGGCACCATCGTGATGACGCCGACCCAGAGCAGCACCGGCCGGTCGACCCGGGCCGCCACCACCGCCAGCACGAGCAGCGACCCGAGCACCAGGACCGGGTTCCACGGCCAGGCCTGGCCCGGCGGCGCGTTGAACGTGCAGGTGAGCAGCGCCACGATGGTGAGCCGCCAGGCGAACAGCGGACGCCGGGGCAACGCGAGCAGCGGGGCGACGGTCAGCCCCGCGAACAGGATCGCCACCACCCCGGGCAGGTGCCGGCCGGTCTCCTCGGCCAGGGTGGCGGCGAACAGGACCACCACCGCGAGCAGGCCGACGGGGCGCGCGTACCGGGACAGCCGGGGCCAGCGCTCCAGCGGCGGCCGGGAGGGCGGGAAGTCCGGTCCCGCGACGGTCCGCCGCAGCGCCTGCCAGGCGGCCCGGACAGGGTGCTTCTCCATCAGCGGCAGCGTACGGGCCGCCCCGGTCACCGTCGTCCCACCAGAGGGTGAGCCGCCGCGTCGTACCCCGGTGTGACCTGGCCGCGTTAGCGCTTACCTGCCGGTAACCCCTAGGCTCGCCAGCGGTTGAGAGATCAGTTGAGCAGAGGGGGAACGGTGGCCCGTACCGTGCTGGTGACCGGCGGAAACCGGGGGATCGGCCTGGCCATCGCGCAGGCCTTCGCCAAGCAGGGCGACCGGGTGGCGGTGACCCACCGCAGCGGGGACGCCCCCGCGGGCCTGTTCGGCGTGAAGTGCGACGTCACCGACGCCGAGTCGGTGGACGCCGCGTTCACCGCCGTCGAGGCCGAGCTCGGGCCGGTCGAGGTGCTGGTCGCCAACGCCGGCATCACCGACGACACGCTGATCATGCGGATGTCCGAGGAGCAGTTCACCCGGGTGCTCGACACCAACCTGACCGGCGCGTTCCGCTGCGCCAAGCGGGCCTCGACGAAGATGCTCCGGGCCAAGTGGGGTCGGATGATCTTCATCTCCTCAGTGGTCGGCCTGTACGGCGGTGTCGGGCAGGTCAACTACGCGGCCAGCAAGGCCGGCCTGGTCGGCGTGGCCCGCTCGATCACCCGCGAGCTGGGCAGCCGCAACATCACCGCGAACGTGGTGGCGCCCGGCTTCATCGACACCGACATGACCGCGGCGCTGCCCGAGGAGCGACGCACCGAGTACCGCAAGGCCATCCCGGCCGGCCGCTTCGCCGAGCCGGACGAGGTCGCGGCCGTGGTCGCCTGGCTCGCCTCGGACGCGGCCGGGTACATCTCCGGCGCCGTCATCCCGGTCGACGGCGGCCTGGGCATGGGTCACTGAGCAGAGCACGGAGGAAATCAATGTCCGGACTTCTGGCCGGTAAGCGGCTGCTGGTCACCGGCGTCATCACCGACGCCTCGATCGCCTTCTCGGTGGCGAAGCTCGCCCAGGAGAACGGCGCCCAGGTCGTGCTCACCGGCTACGGCCGGCTCTCCCTGGTCGAGCGGATCGCCAAGCGGCTGCCCGAACCGGCCCCGGTTATCGAACTGGACGTGACCAACGCCGAGCACCTGGCCGGCCTCGCGGACCAGGTGCGCGAGCACGTCGACGGCCTGGACGGGGTGGTGCACTCGATCGGCTTCGCCCCGCAGAGCTGCCTCGGCGGTGGTTTCCTCGACGCGCCGTGGGAGGACGTGGCCACCGCGGTGCACGTCTCGACCTACTCGTACAAGTCCCTCGCCATGGCGGCGCTGCCGCTGATGTCGGCGGGCGGCGCGGTGGTCGGCCTCACCTTCGACGCCACCAAGGCCTGGCCGGTGTACGACTGGATGGGCGTGGCCAAGGCCGGGCTCGAGTCCGCCTCCCGCTACCTGGCGCTGCACCTGGGCAAGCGGGGCATCCGCAGCAACCTGGTCGCCGCCGGCCCGCTGCGCACCATCGCCGCCAAGTCCATCCCCGGCTTCGAGCAGTTCGAGGACGCCTGGGCCGAGCGCGCGCCGCTGGGCTGGAACCTCACCGACCAGGAGCCGGCCGCCCGGGCCTGCCTGGCGCTGCTGTCGGACTGGTTCCCGGCCACCACCGGCGAGATCGTCCACGTCGACGGCGGCTACCACGCGATCGGCTCCTGAGCCGCCCGGAGAGGGCCCCTTGCTGACGCCTGCGGCGCAGCAGGGGCCCGCTCAACATCCGCACCCAGGGGGCGTCGCATCCCCGTCATCCTGGGCGGGAGAGAATGAGCCCATGGCGTACGACGCGTTGGTGCTGGTCTCCTTCGGCGGCCCGGAGCGGCCCGAGGACGTGCTGCCCTTCCTACAGAACGTCACCCGGGGGCGGGGCGTGCCGCCGGAGCGGCTCGCCGAGGTCGCCGAGCACTACCTGCACTTCGGCGGGGTCTCCCCGATCAACCAGCAGTGCCGGGACCTGCTCGCGGCGATCCGCGCGGACTTCGCCGCCAACGGCGTCGACCTGCCGGTCTACTGGGGCAACCGCAACTGGGACCCGATGCTCGCCGACACCGTGGCGCGGATGCGCGACGACGGCGTCCAGCGGGCCCTCGCCTTCGTCACCAGCGCCTACGGCGGCTACTCCTCGTGCCGGCAGTACCAGGAGGACATCGCCGCGGCCCGGGCCGCGGTCGGCCCGGACGCCCCGCTGATCGAGAAGCTGCGCCAGTTCTGGGACCACCCCGGCTTCGTCGAGCCGCACGCCGACGCGGTGCGGGCGGCGCTGGCGCAGCTCGACCCGGCCAAGCGGGACAGCACCCGGGTGGTGTTCACCGCGCACTCCATCCCGGTCTCGGCGGCCGCCACCGCCGGCCCGCACGGCGGCCGGTACACCGCCCAGCTCGCGGAGACCGCCCGGCTGGTGCACGCCGCCGCGGCGCCGGACCTGCCGTACGACCTGGTCTGGCAGAGCCGCTCCGGGCCGCCGCAGGTGCCGTGGCTGGAGCCGGACGTCAACGACCACCTGGCCGCCCTCGCCGAGCAGGGCGTGACCGGCGTGGTGGTCAGCCCGATCGGGTTCGTCTCCGACCACCTGGAGGTGGTCTGGGACCTGGACACCGAGGCGCTGGAGACGGCCAAGCAGCTCGGCCTGGACTTCGTCCGGGCCGGCACCCCGGGCACCGACCCGCGCTTCGTGGCGATGGTCCGCGAGCTGGTGCTGGAACGCACCGCCCCGGCCGGCGAACGGCTCGTCCGCCGCCTCGGCGAGCTGCCCATGTGGGACACCTGCCCGGCGTTGTGCTGCGTGCCCCCGGCCCGCCGCCCCTGAGCCCGACCAACCTCCGACACCCCTGGGACGACACATGCATGACCGCAAGCCGGTGCAGAGCTGGCTCACCGACATGGACGGCGTGCTGGTGCACGAGGGCCAGCCGGTGCCCGGTGCGCCCGAGTTCATCAAGAAGCTGCGTGCCTCCGGCAAGCCGTTCCTGGTGCTGACCAACAACTCGATCTACACGCCGCGGGACCTGCAGGCCCGGCTGGCCCGGATGGGGCTCGACGTGCCGGAGGAGGCGATCTGGTCGTCCGCCCTGGCCACCGCCCAGTTCCTGGCCGACCAGCGCCCGGGCGGCACCGCGTACGTGATCGGCGAGGCCGGGCTGACCACGGCCCTGCACGCGGTGGGGTACGTGCTCAGCGACTTCGCCCCGGACTACGTGGTGCTCGGGGAGACCCGCACCTACAGCTTCGAGGCGATCACCAAGGCGATCCGACTGATCAACGACGGGGCCCGGTTCATCTGCACCAACCCGGACGCGACCGGCCCGTCGGTCGAGGGCGCGCTGCCGGCCGCCGGCTCGGTGGCCGCGATGATCTCCAAGGCGACCGGGGTGGAGCCGTACTTCGTCGGCAAGCCCAACCCGATGATGATGCGCTCGGCGTTGAACACCATCGACGCGCACTCGGAGAGCACCGCGATGATCGGCGACCGGATGGACACCGACGTCCTCTGCGGCCTGGAGGCCGGGCTGGAGACGATCCTGGTGCTCACCGGGATCAGCTCGCGGGCCGAGGCGGAACGCTACCCGTACCGGCCGTCCCGGATCGTCGACTCGATCGCCGACCTGATCGACGAGGTCTAGACGGCGGAGGGCCGCCGGACACACGGCCCGCGGTCAGGGACGCAGCGGGGCGTTGCAGGCGGCCACCAGCGCCTGCCGGCAGGCGGTGGTCAGCGGACGCAGCGCGGCGTCCCGCTGCTGCGCCTCGTAGGTGTTGACCGCTCCGCCCGGGGCGCTCTCCCCGGCCAGGGCCAGCACCCGGTCCAGCACCGCGGCGCGGGCGAACAGCCGACGGGCCCGCGGGTCGAACCCGGGGGGCAGGTCGGTCGTACCGTCGGGGCGGCGCAGCGCCGCGAGGGCGCCGGCCAGCTCGGGCCGCCACTGGGCCACATCCAGCCGGGTGAGCGCGGCGGTCGTCTCGGCGAGCGCGACCGCCAGCTCGGCCTCGGCCTCGGCCGCGCCGGGCACCGCGAGGGACGCCTTCGGCGCGTCCGCCGGCAGCGGGTACACCCGCCACAGCACCGTCTCCCAGGTCATCCCGGAACCGGAGGTGTGGCTGCGCACCTCCGGGACCAGCCCGAGCCCGCTGGCCACCACCGCCTCGCCGGCGAGCAGCGCCGCGCCGGCGAAGTCGCCCGGGCCGGGCAGCCCGCGCGGGTCGCCCGGGGCGGGCAGCACCAGGCGGATCTCGTCCGGGGAGAGCTTCGCCAGGCTGGGCAGTGCCTCCCGCAGGGACACGTCGGTCCAGGTGCCGGGGGCGTCGGCGACCAGGTGCTCCTCGTCTCCGGCGATCGCCTCGGCGACCTCGTCGAACGGCACCAGGCCGGCCCGCCAGGCGCGTACCCAGGCAACGAACCGGCTCGACCGGCGCGGAGCCAGGGTGGCCGCGCCCGTTGCGGGGGAGGACATGCCGAAAGGGTACGTGTTCCCCGCCGTCCCTGTCTCGGCTGCCGCTCCGGCGGCGCGACCTGCCCCCAACTGCCCGCTTCGCCCGGTTCTTGGCCGGCGCCGGCCGTCGACCACGGGCCGCGGCGGCGCGTCGGCGGGCGACACGCCGGGCCGCCGATTAGCGTGATCGACATGGCGGGGCGATACGGCGAGGACGTGCTGGCGGGGGACTGGCGGCGGCGGAAGGTCACCCCGGAGGTGGACGCCGAACCGGACCTGGTCGTCGAGGACGCCGACTCGGGGTTCTGCGGCGCGGTCGTCGGCTTCGAGTCCGGCGCGGTGGTGTTGGAGGACCGGCACGGCCGGCGACGCAACTTCCCACTGCTCCCGGCCGCGTTCCTGCTCGACGGCCAGCCCGTCACCCTGCGCCGCCCGGTACGCGCCCCGGTGCCCGCCGCCCGGCGGCGGACCGCCTCCGGCTCGATCGCGGTCGACAACGTGCGGGCCCAGGTCGCCAAGGCCAGCCGGATCTGGGTCGAGGGGGTGCACGACGCGGCGCTGGTCGAGCGGATCTGGGGCGACGACCTGCGGATCGAGGGCGTCGTGGTGGAGCCCCTGGACGGCATCGACGCCCTGGCCGCCGAGGTACGCGCCTTCGACCCCGGTCCGGGCCGCCGGCTCGGCGTGCTCGTCGACCACCTCGTGCCGGGCTCCAAGGAGAGCCGGATCGTGGCGGCGGTGACCTCGCCGCACGTGCTGGTCACCGGCCACCCGTACGTGGACGTGTGGCAGGCGGTGAAGCCGACGGCGCTGGGCATCCCGGCCTGGCCGGTGGTGCCGCCGGGACGGCCCTGGAAGGAGGGGGTCTGCGCGGCCCTCGGGGTGGCCGAGCCGGCGGACATGTGGCGGCAAATCCTGTCCCGGGTGGACAGCTTCGCGGACGTGGAGACGCCGTTGATCAACGCGATGGAACGGTTGATCGATTTCGTGACCGAGGCATAGTTCCTGCTTGCGCTCCGGCGGTGGTTGCGCTCCGGGGCCGGGGGCGACCGTGCCCGGCTCCGGGCGGTCAGGCTTGATCCCTCCGCCGGTCACGGTCGCCCCCGGCCTGTCGTGTCTCGGCTGCGCGGTCCGGTCGCGGTGGTTGAGCTGTCGGCTGTGCGCTGCCCGTGGGCATGGTGGTCCGGGTCAGTGGGTCTTCGTTCTGGCTACGAACTTGATGACGTGAACGGATCGGGGGTGAGTCGTTCACGTCATCAAGTTCGTAGCGGCTGGATCCCCTTCTGTCGGCCCGGCCCGGCCGGGCTGGCCATGACTGGCGGGCCGGCCATGACTGGCGGGGCCGCCCCCACGGCTGGGCGGGGCCGGCCACGGCTGGGCGGGAAGCTCAAGACCGGCTGGCCCGGCGACGGTCCGTCGGGGGCTGTGCCGTGCCTCCGTCTCCGGCGGGCTGCCGTGGCGGGTCGTGCCGGGCGGGTGGTGGGTCAGGGTTGCTGGTCGGGGGTGCGGGTGAAGACGAAGGTGGCGAGGTCGAGGGCGACCGGGCGGCCGGCCTCGTCGCGGATCACGGTGAGGATCTCGCCGTCCTGGGAGCCGGACCGGCCCCGCCAGCGGTCCGGGCCCTCGGCGGTGAACCGGAGGATCGGCCGGCCGACCGGGCCGGCCAGCAGGTCGCCGGCCGGGTCGGGGCGCAGCTCGTACTCGAGGCCCATCCACCACCAGCGGCCGGCCAGCTCGGCCAGGCCCGCCGCGGGCGCCGCGGCCGGCCGCCACGGGGTGGGCGGGGCCGGCTCGGCGTCCAGCACCAGGGTGAGCACCTCGCGGGCCAGGCCGACGACGTGGTGGCCCCGGCTGAGGCCGTACGCGTTGGCGAAGTCGACGATGGCGGTCCGGCCGGGCCGGTGCACGGCGAGGCCGGCGACGTACCCGGGCATCGAGCCGCCGTGCCCCACGTACACCCGGTCGCCGACCCGGTAGAGCTCCAAGCCGAGACCGTGGCCGCCGGTCCACGAGTCCATGTCGCTGATCACCACGGGCGCGCACATCTCGGTGAGCGTGGCCGGCGCGAGCACGTCCGGGGCCGGGTCGGCCAGGAACGCCGCCCACCGGCCCAGGTCCGCCACCGTCGACCAGAGCTGGCCGGCCGGGGCCATCGCGCCGGTGTCGGTGCGGGGCTCCTCGCGCAGCGTGTCGTGCCAGGGGTGGACCACGTAGCCCCGGGCGTACGGCTCGGTCGGGTGGTACGTGGTGCGCCGCATCCCCAGCGGTTCAAGGATCCGCTCGCGGAGCAACTCGGCCCAGGGGGTCCCGGTGATCCGTTCCAGCACCCCGCCGAGCAGCCCGTACGCCAGGTTGGAGTAGTGGTAGACGCGGTGCGGCGGATGGGCGATCTTCTCCGGGGTCAGCCCGGCGAGCAGCGTGGCCAGGTCGACGCCCGCGGTCCGCTCCCACCACTGCCCGTCCGGCTCGCGCTGCAGGCCACTGGCGTGCCCGAGCAGCTGGCGCAGGGTAAGCGCGCCCACCGGGGTGCCGGGCAGGTGCCGCTCCAGCGGGTCGTCCAGGGCCAGCCGGCCGGCGTCGCGCTGCTGCATGACCAGCACGGCCGTCATGGTCTTGCTGATCGAGCCGATTCGGTACTGCAGGTCCTCGTCCGGTCGGGGGTGCTCGCCGGCGACCGCGAGGTGGGCGAGCGCGCCGTCCCGGATCACCCCGAGGGCGAGCGACGGTCCGCGCCCCTCCGCCTGGGCCCGCGCGACCAGCGCGTCCACCTGTCCGGCGGTCTCGGGCAGCAGAGCCATGGTGGTCCTCCTCGTCGCGATCGGCGGTGCCGAGCATAGGAGTTGACTTCCTCCCCATGCCTGCCGGCGGGGGATTTCCGTGGCTGAGGCGTGTTCACGCCGTGAGCCTTGCGGGTGGTTGGCGCTTCGCGGACCGCCCAACGGCGAGGTCTCCACGCCCTGTTACCGCCAGCCCGGCGGCGAGTATGTTCTTGGCCGCGTTCACGTCGGCGTGGTCCTGGTGCCCGCAGGCCACGCATCGGAAGACCGCTTGGCTCTCGCGGGATTCCGGGGCGACATGCTTGCAGGCGTTGCAGGTTTGCGACGTGTACGCGGGGTTGACCTTCTCGATGTGTGCTCCGTGGTAGCGGGCGGCGTGTTCCAGCTTGAGCAGGAACCCGCCCCAACCCTTCGACAGGATGGCCCGGTTCAGGCCAGCCTTCTGACGCACGTTGCGACCGGGCTGCTCGACTGTGCCCCGTGCGCTGGCGGTCATGTTCTTGATCCGCAGTCGCTCGACGGCGACCAGGCCATGATCGCGGACGAGTTGTACGGCTTCCTGCGTGACGAAGTCGGCCCGCCGGTGCCGGATGCGGGCGTTGAGCCGGCCGATCTCGGCGCGTACGTTGTCGCGGCGGTTCGATCCGCGGTTACGGCCATGAACCCGTAGTGACCGGGACAGGCGCTGCTGCAACCGCCTGAGCCTTGCGGCCTCGCCCGGGGTGACGAAAGCGCGGTCATCCAGACCGCCGTCAGATGTGGCGATCGCGACGGCCACACCCCGGTCGACGCCGATCGGCGGTTTACCGTTCGGCGCGGCCTCGGCAAGGCCGTCCTCGACGCAGAACGAGATGTACCAGCGGCCACCGTCGCGGGAGACCGTGGCGTTGCGGACAGCGCCACCCAATGGTTGGGACCACCGGAAACGCACCGGCCCGAACTTCGGCAGCCGCACCTCACCCCACCGCCGGTTGAGTCGCCGTACGGCAATGTGCTGCGGGTCGGGAAACCGGAACGACGGAGCGGTACGCGCCTTGGACCGCCACCGCACCTTCCACGTCCCGTGCGTTTTGCACGCCCGCTCCAGGTCCCGCAGGGTCTGCTGCAACGTGTGCGACGGCGCGTCGGCCAGCCACGTACAGTCCGGGTCCCTCTTCGCCTCAGCCATCTGCCGGGCTTGCTCGTTGTAGCCGACGAATGCGCCACGGCGGCGGTACTCACGGCGCTGCTCCAACGCGGTGTTCCACACCGTCCGGCAGATCGCGCCCACCGTCTCCGCGTAGGCAGCCTGCTCCGGCGTGAACGCGAGCAGGTAGCGGCGACCGGTCAGCACTCAACGACCCTTCTGCTGCGCGACATACTCGTCCACCGCAGCCAACGGAGCACCACCGGTGGTCGCCACAAAGTACGAGTTCGTCCACAAGGTGGGCAGCCGCGAACGCAGCGACGGGAACTCCTCCCGCAACACCCGAGACGTGCGCCCCTTGACCGCCTTGACCAACTTATGGACGCCGTACTGCGGGTCGACCTCCACCAGAAGATGCACCTGGTCGGGCATGACATCCAACCCCACCAGCCACGCGCCCTTCTCCTCCACCACCTCACCGATTAGCTGCTTCAACCGCTCCTCGACCAGCCCGCCAAGCACCCGGCGCCGGTACTTCGAGCACCACACCACATGGAAGGCGCATTGGAAGACGACGTTGCTGTTCGACCGCAATGTCACGGACACAAGAACAATATACAGCCGCGTGCCATCTACTGTCCGCGCGGGGTTGACCGGCAATCCCCACCCCCCGGCTGAGGCCGGCGGTGTGCGCGCTACGCATCTCGATCATCTCGGTTCGTTATCGCGTGCGTGGACGTGTCACGATCGTGGGGTGGACGCCGTGTTGTGGATCGTGTTGGGTGTGGTGCTGGCGGTCGCCGAGATTTTCACGACGACGCTGTTCCTGATCATGTTCGCGGCCGGGGCGTTCGCCGCCGCCGGGGCTGCCGCGCTCGGTGCCCCGGTCGCGGTCCAGGCGCTGGTCTTCGCCGTGGTCTCCGCGCTCTGCGTGGCGGTGGTCCGGCCGGTGATCCGGCGGCACGCCCGCCCCTCGCTGGAGAGCGGCGGGCAGTCGTTCGGCATCGAGGCGCTCGAGGGGGCCACGGCCCTGGTGCTGGAGCCGGTGGACGCCGAGCGGGGTCTCGTCAAGATCGACGGTGAGCTGTGGAGCGCCCGGGCGTACGACGCGACGCGTAGCTACGCCGCTGGTGAGCGGGTGCAGGTGATAAAGGTCCGGGGCGCCATCGCCCTGGTCTGGCAGGACGACATTTCCACCCCGGGCGGGCTGCCCGAAGCGAAAAGGTGAGCGGTATGGAGTTTGCAGCGATCGTGTTGATCGCGGTTGCCGTGATCGTCGTGGTCACGTTGGTCAAGGCGGTGCGAATCGTGCCGCAGCAGCGCCAGGACGTGGTGGAACGCCTGGGCCGGTACAAGCGGACCTTGAACCCGGGCCTGAACCTGCTGGTGCCGTACATCGACGCCGTGCGTACCAAGGTCGACATGCGGGAGCAGGTGGTCAGCTTCCCGCCGCAGCCGGTGATCACCTCGGACAACCTCGTCGTCTCGATCGACACCGTGCTCTACTTCAAGGTGGTCGACTCGGTCCGCGCCACCTACGAGATCTCGAACTTCCTCCAGGCCATCGAGCAGCTCACCGTCACCACGCTGCGCAACGTGATCGGTTCGCTGGACCTGGAGCGGGCGCTGACCAGCCGGGAGGAGATCAACCGGCACCTGTCCGGCGTGCTCGACGAGACCACCGGCCGGTGGGGCATCAAGGTCACCCGGGTCGAGATCAAGGCGATCGAGCCGCCGCCGAGCATCCGTGACTCGATGGAGAAGCAGATGCGCGCCGAGCGGGACCGCCGCGCCGCGATCCTCAACGCCGAGGGTCTCAAGCAGTCGCAGATCCTCACCGCCGAGGGTGAGAAGCAGGCCGCGGTGCTGCGCGCCGACGGTGACCGGCAGGCCCGGATCCTCCAGGCGGAGGGGCAGGCCAAGGCGATCCGTACCGTCTTCGACGCGATCCACCAGGCCAACCCGAGCCAGAAGGTGCTCGCCTACCAGTACCTGCAGGCGCTGCCGCAGATCGCCAACGGTTCGGCCAACAAGGTCTGGATCGTCCCGGCCGAGCTGACCAAGGCGCTGGAGGGGATGGGCGGCGCGCTGGGCGGCCTGGCCAACATGGTCGGCGACGTGCCGTCGCCGGAGGCCAGCCGGGGCGCTGGCGAGGTGGAGCGGGAGGCCGCCGAGGCCGCGCAGGCTGCCGCCACCGCCGCGCAGGAGATCCACGACGAGGTACGCGTCGCCGAGGCGCAGGCCACCGGTGGCAAGGGCCCGCAGGGGTTGCCGGCCCCCGAGCCGGTCTCCCCGGAGAGCCTGCTCAACGACCCCGCGGACCAGCGCGAACGGGGCTGAGCCGGACCGCCGTCCGAGCCCGGACGGCAAAAGCGAGAAAGCCTCATACGGCGCCCCGGTGCCTGCCACGATCGGTCTGAGGACGGGTGGTGACCAGGAACCGGGGCGCCGTACGCGTTCCGCGCCGCCCGCGGGCGGAACGAGGTGAGGCATGAAGGATCCGGCGAACAGGCTGTTCTCCAAGGACCTCTTCTCCAAGGAGCTGTTCTCCAAGGACCAGTTCCCCGGCGCGCACGATCCCGCCGGACCGCTCGGCAGCCGGCGTACCGGGGGCGGGTTCGGGGTGCTGCCGTTCGTCTCCGAGCCGGGTCCGGCCGCCCCCGCCACCAACGCCAGCTGGGCCTGGTCGGTACGCCGGTTCGCCCGCGCGGCGGTCTGGCTGCTGCCCGCGTACGCGATCCTCTACGGCCTGGTGGCGATGGCCAGCGACGGCGGGGTGGGCAACGACCCGTACCCGGCCGACGGCAATCCGCTCTACCTGGTCGGCTGGGTGGCCGCGGTCTGGCTCGGGCTGCTCGCGCTGCTGGCGCTCACCGGCCTGCTCGCCGCCACCCGGTGCCGGCGGATCGCCGCGGCCGGGCTGCTGGTGAGCATCGCCGGCACGGTGCTGATGCTGCCCTTCGCCGGGATGGCCCAGGAGGCGCCCGTCTTCGGCACCACCGCACGCACCCTTGTCCTGTTCGGCGCCACCTGCTACAGCCTGGGTTGGTTCCTGACCGGATGGTCGGTCGCCCGGTCCGGGATGTTCTCCTACGGCGACGGGATCATGCTGATGATCGCCGCCCCGCTGCTCGGCCTGGCCGGCTCGTTGATCGGCTCGTTGCAGACCTTCGGTGCGATCTTCGTGCTGGTCTCCGGGATCGGTATCGGCTACCGGTCCGGGCGCCTGGTGCCCGCCGCCATCGCCCGTGACGCCATCGCCGCCAGTGTCGTGGCTGCCCCCACCAATCCCACCACCCCCACCACCCCCGAAGGCCCCCTCCCCACCTGACCGCCCCGGCCCAGCCGCCGCCGATCATGAGGTTGGCGGCGGCCGGGAGATCGACATCGCCGGCAACCTCATGATCAACGCGACCGGGGGTGGCTGGGAGGTCGCCGTGAGGTAACTGACAGTTGCCTGGCGGGGTGGTCGGATAGCGGTGTTTGCGGCAATCCTGGTGGCCATGCCGTCTCCCCGGTCGCCGCTGTCGCGCCTGTTCACCGTGCTCCTCGCCGGCGTCCTCGCCGGGCTCGTCCTCGCGGTCGCCGCCCTGCCCGGCAATCTGATCGGCGGGTTGGTCACCAAGTCGGTGCTGGGCGCGTACGCGCAGCTGCCCGACGCGCTGCGTACCCCCGCGCAGCCGCAGCGCTCCTACCTCTACGCCAACGACGGCAAGACGCTGATCACCACGTTCTACGACGTCAACCGGACGGACGTGCCGCTGGCGGAGATCGCTCCGGTGATGCGCCAGGCGATCGTGGCCGCCGAGGACCGCCGCTTCTACTCCCACGGCGGCGCCGACCTGCGCGGCATGGTCCGCGCCCTGGTCGCCAACGTGAAGGGCGGCGGCACCGAGCAGGGCGGCTCCACGCTGACCATGCAGTACGTCCGCAACGTGCTCAAGACCGACCCCACCCGCACAGCCGAGGAGCGGCAGGCGGCCACCGAGCAGACCGTCGGGCGCAAGATCCAGGAGATCCGGTACGCGTCGGCGCTGGAGAAGACCCTCAGCAAGGACGAGATCCTCAACCGCTACCTCAACATCGCCTACTTCGGCTCCGGCGCGTACGGCGTCGCCGCGGCCAGCCAGCGCTACTTCGGCAAGGCGCCCGCCGACCTGACCTTGGGCGAGGCGGCCCTGCTCGCCGGCCTGGTCCAGTCGCCCGACGAGTACAGCCCGATCGACGGGAACAAGGAGAAGGCGCTTCAGCGCCGGGCGTACGTGCTCGACTCGATGGTGGCGACCCACGCGATCACCGCGCAGCAGGCCGCCGCGGCCAAGGCGGAGCCGCTCGCCCTGCACCCGACCGCCCAGCCCAACGGCTGCACCGCGGTCGCCCAGGGCCACGACGACTGGGGCTTCTTCTGCGACTACCTGCGCCAGTGGTGGCTGACCCAGCCGGCCTTCGGCAACACCGTCAAGGAGCGCGAGCAGGCGCTGCGCCGTGGCGGCTACACGGTCATCACCACGCTCGACCCGAAGATCCAGGCGACCGCGCAGCAGCGGGCCACCGCCGTCTACGGGTACGACAACAAGCGCGCCCTGCCGATCGCGGCGGTCGAGCCCGGCACCGGCCGGGTGCTCGCCATGGCGGTCAACCGGCACTACAGCCTGGCCGACAACCCGGCCGGGCAGGCCAACCACCCGAACACCGTCAACCCGCTGATCTCCGGCGGCGCCAGCGTCGACGGCTACCAGGCCGGGTCGACGTTCAAGCTGTTCACCATGCTCGCCGCGCTGGAGGCCGGCAAGCCGCTCGCCACCGGCTTCGACGCGCCGGCCAAGCTGCCCACCCGCTACGCCTCGGACGCGGAGGGCAACTGCGACGGCAAGTGGTGCCCGGCCAACGCCAACCCGCAGTGGATGGACGGCTACCGGATGATGTGGGACGGCTTCGGCCGCTCCGTGAACACCTACTTCGTCTGGCTGGCCGAGCAGGTCGGCGAGGACAAGGTGGTGGAGATGGCGCAGCGGCTCGGCATCACCTTCCGGGCCGCGTCCGACGCCGCCTTCGCCAGGGACAACGCGGCCAACTGGGGTGCGTTCACCCTGGGCGTCGCCGCCACCACCCCGCTCGACCTGGCCAACGCGTACGCCACCGTGGCCGCCGAGGGGACGTACTGCTCCCCGCTGCCGGTCGTCTCGGTGACCGCGGCCAACGGCGAGAAGGCCGACGTCGGCCAGCCGTCCTGCCGGAAGGTCCTGGACACCGACATCGCCCGGGCCGCCACCGACGCGGCCCGCTGCCCGGTCGGCCAGCAGTCCGCGTACGGGCAGTGCAACGGCGGCACCGCCACCTCGGTGGACGGGATCGTCGGCCGGCCGGTCGCCGGCAAGACCGGTAGCTCCGAGCAGAACGCCACCGAGACTTTCGTCGGGTTCACCCCGCAGGTGGCCGTAGCGGGCATCGCGGCCAACCCCGACGACTCGACCGACCTGGTCGGCTCGGCGGTCCAGGCGAAGGTGATCGACGCGGTCGCCCGGGTGATCCGGACCGCGGTGAACGGCAAGCCGGTGCAGGACTTCACCGCGCCGAGCCAGGAACTGGCCGGCGACCCGCAGCGCCCCCGGCCGCAGCCGAGCCCGCAGCAGCGACAGCAGCAGGACCAGGGCATCCCGCAGGACCTCCTACGCTGGCTCCAGGGCCGCGGCCGCGGCTGAGTGGTCAGGACGATGCCCCGGCTCTCCACCAGAGGCGCTGGCCGGGAGCCCCTCCTTTACCGCTCAGCCCGCAAGGCGGGGCCGACGCGGAACATGCCGGTCATCTCGTCGTGGACGGCGTAGCCGAAGCGGCGGTAGAGGCTGACCGACTCCCCGGCGGCGAACAGGCCGACGAAGGTGCGGGACGAGGCCCGGCCGGCGATCCACTCCTCCAACCGGTCGAGGATCGCCGCGCCCACCCCGCGCCGCTGCCGTTCCGGCACCACCGCGAGGTCCTGCAGGTAGTAGTAGATCGCACCGTCGCCGATCAGCCGGCCGATCCCGATCACCCGGTCGCCCTCGACCGCCACCACCCCGTGCAGCGAGGCGGCCAGTGAGGCCGGGATGGCCGCCGGGTCGTAGGCCTCGGTCCAGCCGACGGCGGTGGTGACGGCGACGAACTCCTCGACCGTGGGCAGCCGGTCGACCAGGAGATACTCCACCTTCGGAATCTAGCCCGGTCAGCGCTGGAGCATGGGCGACACCATCCGGTCCAACGCCGCCGCGACCTCGTCCGGGTCGCCGTCGCCGTCGACCACCACGAACGACCCGAACTCGGGCAGTGCCCGGTAGGCGGCGTCCAGCGCGCGCAGGTGAGCCAGCTCCTCGGTGTCGATGCCACGGGCCAGGACCCGCCGCCGGGCGACCTCCGGCGTGGTCGCCAGGAAGCAGACCACCGTCGGTCGCGGAAAGATCCGGTACACCGCCCGGACCGCCCGCCGCCCCCGGTCGCCGCGAGCCGCCATGATCACGTACTGGCACCAGGTCCACCGGTCCAGCACCGCCGTCCGCCCGGTCAGCCGGCTGACCAGCACCGTGCGGGCCATCGCGACCGCGCGGACCGTCGCCTCCAGCGCCGGATAGAGGGTACGGCCGAACAGCGCCACCCCGTCCGGGCGGCCCAGCGCCCGGGCGAGCCGGTTCCACAGCGGCCGCCCGCCCGCGTTCTCGAAGTAGGCCGCCGGCAAGCCTCGGGCCGTCAGCCGGCGGGCGAGCGCTCGGGCCTGGGTGCTCTTGCCGGAGCCGTCGACCCCGACCAGGGCGATCATCACGGAACGGGCCACGGGTCGGCACGGTAGCCGCCGGACGCAACTGCGGTCGGAAAAAATTCCGCGCGGGGTGTCGGATCCCGTCCGGCGGCTCCGACCCACCGGTGACCGCGCCCGCCGGGCGCCACCGAGCAGGAGGACACCATGCGCAAGCTCGTCTACTGGGTGCACCAGTCCGTCGACGGCTTCATCGAGGGACCGAACGGCGAGTTCGACTGGCCGGCCATGGGGCCGGAGCTCTCGGCCTACTCAATCGAGCTGTGCGACCAGGCCGACGCCTTCCTCTACGGCCGCAAGGTGTGGGGGTTGATGTCCTGGTACTGGCCGCGTGCGGAGCAGATTTCCCAGGATCCGCACAACCTGCGGTTCGCCCCGATCTGGCGGCGTACCCCGAAGATCGTCATCTCGCGGAGCCTGGAGAGCGCCGAGTACGACGCCCGGGTGATCGGCCGCGACCTCGCCACCGAGATCGCCGAGCTGAAGGCCCAGCCCGGGACAGAGCTGCTGCTCACCGGAGGCTCCGGTGCCGCGGCAGCGCTGACCGGCCTGGGCCTCATCGACGAGTACCAGGTGGTCGTGCACCCGGTGGTGCTCGGCGGCGGCACCCCGGTCTTCCCCGACAAGGACCGGCTCGACCTGCGGCTGATGGAGACCCGGGGCTTCGACGGCCGGTCGGTGCTGCTGCGCTACGTACGGGCGTGAGGTGGGTGGGGCGGCCCGAGCCGCCCACCACCCGAGGACGGCCGGCGGCACCTGCCCGGCACCCGGGGCACGCGGGCCGGCCAGGCACAATCGTCCGGTGCCCGTCCACGAGATCACCGACCCCGACGACGACCGGATCGCCGACTACCGCGCGCTGACCGACGTGGAGCTGCGGACCCGCTGGGAGCCCCCGCACGGCCTGTTCATCGCCGAGGGGGAACTGGTGCTGCGGCGGGCGCTGCGGGCCGGCTACCCGGCCCGGTCGTACCTGGTCGACGCCAAGCGGGTCGACCAGCTCGCCGACCTCGACACCGGCGACACCCCCGTCTACGCGGCCACCCCGGAAGTGCTGCAGCGCGCCACCGGCTTCCACGTGCACCGGGGGGTGCTCGCCTCGTTCCACCGCAAGCCGCTGCCCGCCGCCGCCGAGGTGCTGGCCGCCGCCCGCCGGGTGGTGATCCTGGAGGACGTCAACAACCACACCAACCTCGGGGCGATCTTCCGGGCCGTGGCCGCGCTCGGCGTGGACGCCGTGCTGCTCTCCCCGACCTGCGCCGACCCGCTCTACCGGCGCAGCGTCCGGGTCAGCATGGGTGAGGTCTTCGCCATCCCGTACGCGAAGCTGGAGCCCTGGCCGGACGGCCTCGCCCAGGTCCGGTCGGCGGGTTTCACGGTGCTGGCGATGACGCCCGCGCCGGACGCGGTGCCGATCCAGCGGCTGGACGCCGGCCAGCGGGCCCGGGCGGCGTTGCTGATGGGCGCCGAGGGCGCCGGGCTGACCCGGGCCGCCATGGCCGCCAGCGACGTGCGGGTGGTGATCCCGATGCGGCGCGGGGTGGACTCGCTCAACGTCGCCGCAGCCACCGCGGTGGCCTGCTGGGAACTGGGCCGTGATGACCCGCTGTGACCCGGGGCCGACGGGTGCCGCCCCCGGGCGACCTGCCCTTTCGGCTGGTCATGGTCGCCCTGGGCCCCGCGACACGGCCGGCGGCCGGGCAGACAACTGGTAGTCGAGATCGGCGGTGACGCAGGGTAGCGTGTCGCCCGTGTTCCCTACCGTCCGTGAAGTCCTCGCGCTGGTGCCGGTACGCCACGGCGCCCCGCGCCTGGTCGCAGGCGACGCGGGCCTGGACCGGCCGGTCCGCTGGGTGCACGTGGCCGAGGTGCCGGACATCGCCACCCTGCTCGGTGGTGGGGAACTCGTGCTCACCACCGGCATCGGGCTGCCCGCGGACGACGCGGGACTGCGCGCGTTCATCGGTGATCTGGCCGACGTCGGGGTCTCCGGGCTGGTGGTCGAGCTCGGTCGCCGCTACATCAGCGGGGTGCCCCGGGTGATGGTGGCCGCCGCCGAGCGGCGCGGGCTGCCCCTGGTCGAGCTGCGCCGGGCCACCCCGTTCGTCCGGATCACCGAGGCGGTGCACGCGCTGATCGTGGACGCCCAGCTCACCGAGCTGCGGGCCACCGAGGAGATCCATCAACGGTTCACCGAACTCTCGGTGGAAGGCGCCGGCCCGGAAGAGGTGGTGCGGCAGGCCGCCGAGCTGTCCGGATGCCCGGTGGTGCTGGAGAACCTCTCCCGGCGGGTGCTCGCGTACGACCCGGCGGGGGAGAGCGCCGAGCTGCTGCTCGACGGCTGGGAGCAGCACTCGCGGCGGATCCGTCCCGCCGGGCGGACCGCGTACGACCCGGACAGCGGGTGGCTGGTCACCACCGTGGGGGCCCGGGGCGAGGACTGGGGGCGGCTGCTGCTGCGCTGGCCGGCCGGCGGCGAGCTGACCACCGGCGGCCCCGACCGGCTGGTGGCGACCGACGACGCGCCGCCGGTCGACGGGACCGACGCCGGGCGGCCGGACGGCCCGCAGCGCGAGGACACACCCGGGACGGACCCGGCGCCCGCCGACGTGATCCCCGGGTCCGGTGCCGCACCGGTGGCGGGGTGGCCCGCACCGCCGGGCCGGGACGTCGCCCCGGTCGGGCCGGGGACCCCGCCCACCCGGCTCACCATCCTCGTCGAGCGGGCCGCCTCCACGCTCGCCCTCGGCCGGCTGATCCGGCGTGACGCCGAGGGGCTGGAACGGCAGATCCACCGGACCCTGCTCACCGCGCTGATCGACCACTCCCGGCCGGTCGACGAGGTCGCGCTGCGGGCCAAGGCGCTCGGCGTGACGCTGGACCGCCGCCACCTGGTCGGCGTCGTGGTGCGGTACCGGGCCGACGACGCGGCGGAGGTCGGGGAGCCGGGCCCGGACGCCGGCCTGGCCCGGCTGCGCGACCTCGCCGAGTCGGTCGGCCAGGCCCTCCGGGAGGCCAAGCTCACCGCCCTGACCAGCGCCGTCGACGACCAGGCGGTGGGTGTGCTGCTCGCCCTCGCCGACCCGGCCGCCGAGGAGAAGGCGCTCGCCGCGTTCGCCGCCGCGCTCCGCCGGGTACGCCTCGACGCCACCCCGGCCCGCCCGCCGGGCCCCCGGCCCGCCCCGCGCCCGGTGGACGCGGCTGCCCGTCCCGTCGCCGTCGGCGCGCCCCGCGGTAGCGACGGCTCGCCCCGTTCGACCCCGGTCCCGCCGCGGGTGGCCGGTCCGGCACCCGTGATCATCGCCGCCGGGTCGGGCGTGGCCAGCCTGCGGGAGGCGGGACGCTCGCTGGTCGAGGGGCGGCAGATCGCCGACGCGGCCCGACGCGACCGGCGGGACCTGCCGATCTTCCGGCTGCCGCACGTCGGCCTGGCCGGCCTGCTGCACCTGCTGCGGGACGAGCCGCGCCTGCAGACCTTCGTGGAACGGGAACTCGGCGCGCTGCTGGCGTACGACGCCCGGCATCCCCGGGAGCAGTTGCTCGGCACCCTGCGGGCGTACCTGGAACAGGGCCGGAACAAGTCGGCGGCGGCCGCCGCGGCGCACCTGTCCCGGCCGGCGTTCTACGAGCGGCTGGCCCGGATCGGCCGGATCCTCGACGTCGACCTCGACTCGGTCGAGGCGTGCCTCTCCCTCCACGTCGCCCTGCTGGCCCTAGACGCCGTCCGCACCCCCTAACCCCTGCCCCCTCGGGGGCGCTGATCATGAGGTTGGCGGCGGCGGATCGGACAAATCGTCCAGCCAACCTCATGGTCAACGCCGACGGGCGGCGCGCGGATGAGGTCGGGGCCAGGCGGGTGGGGTCAGGTGAGGGTGGTCAGGGCCTTGGCGTAGGCGGGGGGGACGAAGGTATGGCCGGCCGGGGTGAAGACGTCCGAGGTGGCCGCGGCCGACCAGGCGGTGTCGGGCACCGCCGCCACCAGGGCCCGCACCACCGGGGCGTCGCGCCACTGGTCCTGCTCGGCGAGCAGGCTGAGCGCCACCACCGACTCCTCGACCTCGCCGACGCACTCGAACGGCTTGTGCCCGTCCACGCCGAGCAGCTCGCGGTAGCCGGGGATCTGCGCCTCGTCGGCGAGCAGGTCGCCGCCGAAGATCTTCGTGAGCCGCTCCCGGGGCATGAACGGAGCCATGGCCAGGAAGACGAACCGGCACTTCGGGCAGTTCCGGCACCAGCGTTCGCTCGCGTCGCGCAGCTTGAACGCGGCGTTGCAACTGGTCACCACGGCGTCGTACCGGTCGATCTCGGCGAAGAGCCGGGCGATGTGCAGCTCCGACAGCGACCGCAGCAGCGAGAAGTACGGCTCGGAGAGCCCGGCGTACTCGGCGAGGGCCGCCCGCAGCAACCCCTCCGCCTCGACGCCCTTGGACCACTGGTGGTTGATCTCGTGCCCCTGCCAGACCAGGTTCGGGTCGGACGCCGAGCGCTCGTTGGACATCACCACCGGGCCGAGGCCGTGCAGCACGGCGGTGGCGACCGCGATCAGCGAGTTGATCGCGGTGACCGGAATATGCCCGTTGCGCGCGCCGGCCGCGTTGAGGTCGAACAGCACCGGGTCGATCCGCCGCCGGGCGGCCAGCGGCACCAGGTCGGACGCCTCGTTGACCGAGACGATGACGTGGTTGGGGTTGACCGAGAAGGGCACCGGGTCGAAGCCGGCCCGGCGCAGCGCCTCCAGGCTGACGATGGAGTCCTTGCCGCCGCCGACCGCGCACAGCGGGCGCCGATCCGAGTCGTCGTACAGCCGAGGTGGGGTGACCTCGCCGGCCGGCACCTCCGGGCGCAGCTCCAGCACGGGCGGGAGCTGGTTGCGGTACGCGTACTCGGCGAGGCCCTTGGTGTAGACGGCGGTGACCAGCTCGACGGCGGCCGCACCCAGCGGCGCCGGCAGCACCAGCCGGGGCGGCGCGGCGGCCTTGTAGTAGCTGACCCCGGCGACGATGTGCAGCAGGTCCAGGACCCGGTTGACGGTGGCCGCGGTCTCGTCCGACACCGGCTCGGCCGGCAGCGGGAAGGTGATCACCTCGGTGAACCGCTGCTCGCCCTCCGGGCCGGTGAGAGCGTAGTCGAACAACGCCTCGCCGGTGGCGAAGTCGATCGAGTAGGACGGGAAGGTGAAGGCGTCCATCCGCCGGAGCTGCTCGTTGGGCACACGCAATACTACAGCGTGTCTCAATAGTCCGTTGGGTCATGAGACACCGCCCTTCTCGGGCGTCCCTGCCGTCACGGATGTTCGTGGCGGCAGGGTTCCTCCGTCATCGGGGCTGGTTTCACCGGCGCGTGGGCGCCGGCCAGAGCCGTCCCCTCGGGAGGCGTTGATGACCGGGCCTCGTGCTTCGGGGTCCCGGGTCTGGGCGTGGTGTTGTTCGGCCCAGACGGCGAGGTTGACCGCCGCGTTGACGTCTCGGTCCGCCGTGTGCCCGCATTCGTCGCAGCGGAAGATGCGTGTGGACAGGGGTAGGGCGGGGCCGATGGTGCGGCAGGCGCTGCACATTCTGGTGGACGGGTACCAGCGGGGTGCCATGGTGGCCTGCCCGCCTCGCCAGCGTTGTTTGTAGCCGATGATGCGGGCCAGGTCAGCCCAACCCGCATCGGAGATGGCGGCGGCCAGACGCCGGTTGTGCAGCAGACCGGCGGTGTACAGGTCTTCCAGAGCCAGCCGGTCGTGGGTCTTGACCAGCCGGTTGGCGACCTTGTGCAGAAAGTGGCGACGCACATTCGCGACATGATGGTGGGCACGAGCCAGCCGGGCGACAGCCTCGGCCCGGTTGCGCGAGCCGCGCTGTTTGCGGGTGACCTGGCGGGCTAGACGCCGTAGCCTCGGCAGGGCGGCCCGCAGCGGGCGCGGCGGATCAGTGACGCGCAGCCACTGTCGGCCGGTGGTGTCGGCAGCCACGACGAGAGCGGCAAGGCCGCGGTCGACGCCCACCCAACCACCGCCGTCAGGGTCGGGGCGGGACGGGTGCTGGCGGGCGGGATGCAGGTCCGTCGCGGCAGGACAGGGCGGAATCCCCTGCCCCCGGCGAACAGCCGGTGCCGGAGGGGCGACAGCGGCCACCAGCCGTTCGAACGCCCGTGGAACTCGGCCTGTATAGGCTGGATTCCCCCTCATTCCGTAAGAGGGGGAGGAAGTCAACGAGGAGAGCCTGTGCGCCTGTCTGATCTGCGCGGACGTCATGTCGCCGTCTGGGGAGCCGGCCGGGAGGGCCGGGCCGCGGTGACCGCTATCGCCGCGCACGGCCCGGCCGAGCTGGTCGTGGTCGACGACAGTGCGAATTTCCTCACGCTGCCCTGGGAGGGGGCGCTGGCGGAGGCCGCGCCGCTGGTCACCGGGGAGGCGGGCTTCGAGCGGCTGGTCGCGGCCGACGTGGTGGTCCGCTCGCCCGGCGTGCCGAACACCCACCCGTGGTTGGTCGAGCTGCGGCATCGGGACGTCCCGATCACCCAGGGCAGCGCGCTCTGGATGGCCGACCACGCCGACCGGACGGTGGGGGTCACCGGGAGCAAGGGCAAGAGCACCACGTCCAGCCTGATCAGCCACCTGCTGACCGCGGCGGGCCGGCCCAACGTCTTCGGCGGCAACATCGGCGTGCCGCTGCTCGACCTGCCCGAGGCCGAGCTGTACGTGCTGGAGCTGTCCAGCTACCAGTGCGCCGACCTGACCGACTCTCCCCGGGTGGCCGTGGTCACCGCGCTGTTCCCCGAGCACCTCGACGCGCACGGCGGCGAGCGGGAGTACTACCGGGACAAGCTGAACCTGCTCGCGCACGGCCCGCACACCGTGGTGGTCAACGGCGCGGACCCGCGGCTCGCGCTGGAGCTGGGGGACCGGGCCGCGGTGCGGGCCGGGCTGCCCGACGCCGCCCACGTCGCCGCCGGTCCGGACGGCGTCCCCTGGTTCCACCTGCGGGACCAGCCGCTCTTCCCGCGCGCGGTGCTGCCGCTGGTCGGCCGGCACAACGAGGGCAACCTCTGCGTCGCCCTCGCCGTGCTGGACGCGCTCGGCGTGGACGTGGTGGCCGCCAAGGACACCCTCGCGGTGGCGGTCGCCGAGTTCCAGGGCCTGGCCCACCGGCTCACCGAGATCCCCGACCCGTCCGGTCTCACCTTCGTCGACGACACCCTGGCCACCAGCCCGTACGCGGCCATGCACGCGATCGACGCGTACGAAGGGCGGCCGCTGACCGTGATCGTCGGCGGGACGGACCGGGGCCTGGACTACACCCCGCTGCGCGACCACCTGGCTGAGCGGGAGATCACCGTCATCGGCATCCCGGACAGCGGGCCGCGGATCGTCGAGGCGCTCGCCGGGCTGCCGGCGGTGCGGACCGAGCTCGCCGAGGACCTGGTCGCCGCGGTGGGGCTGTCCCGCAAGCTCACCCCGGCCGGCGGGGTGGTGCTGCTCTCCCCGGCCGCGCCGAGCTACGGGCAGTTCCGCAACTTCGAGCACCGCTCCGAGGTCTTCGCGCAGGCGGTCGCCGACACCGCCCGCTGACGCCGGATCAGCGACGGGTCCAGCGCACCGACGCCAGCGGGTCCTCGATGGCGTAGAGCCGGTCGACGAAGGCCGCCAAGCTGGTCAGCGCCTCGGGCACGTCCGCGCAGTGGCGTCGTTCCCCGTGCAGCAGGTGCAGGCCTGCCGGCCAGCCGGTGGTCGACTGCTCGCCGGCCCCGAGCAGCAGCTCCACCGAGACCTCGAAGCCGGTCGGGTACGGCCGCACGACGGCCTCGACGTTGACCTCCGAGGTGTCCCCGTCCGGATCGGACACGGTGATCCCGACGTCGCTGCGGAGCAGCGTGTGGCGTTCGACGGGGGCACGGCGGTGGTACCCGTCCGTGGTCCGGTAGTTGGTCAGGTAAACGTGTCCTCCCGGGTCCCATTCGCTTTCCCGAACGGCGAGGTGTGTCCTGGCGTACGCGAGGAGGCGTCGGTGGGCGTGCAGGAACGCCGCGAGCAGTCGGGCCAGGTCCGCGTCGGCGCCGGTCACCGCTGCACCACCAGCCCCAGCCGCTGGAGGAACGTCACGGGGGAGGCCAGGTCGTCCACCAGGGCGGTGAGGGCGTCGATCGCCGCCCCGCCGTCCGCGCAGACCCGCCTGGCCTCGTGCAGCACATGGTGCCCGAGGGGGTACGGGGACAGCGCCGGGTCCCGCATCGTCGCGGTGACCGTTACCGACGCCTCGCAGTGGGCCGACCCGATCAGCACCGCCGCCGACACCGTCATCTCGGACACGTCGTCCCGCGCGTCGAAGTCCCACTGGTCGCCGAGGGAGGCGACGCTGCGGAGGACGTACCGGCTGCCGACGTGTACGCCGGCGTCCGTGTCCTCGATGTCGAAGCAGGGGCTCATCTCGCCGCCTTCCCCAGTGGTTCGCACCTGGTGGACGTCTTCCATCGCGGCGCCGAGCCGGTCGTGGATGCGGTGCAGCGCGGTCAGGAAGCGGGTGATCTCCGCGGCGGACACGGGCGGACTGTAGCCGGGAACGTCGGTCGGGTGCCGCCTCGCTGTCAGGGGCGGGCCGGCAGGGCGGCGTGCAGGGCGCGCATGGACCGGATCGCGGACCGGATCTCCTGCAGGTACCGGCCGGGGGTCAGCGTGGGTTCCGGCAGCCCGGCCACTGCCGCCAGCGTCGGGTCCACCCCGACCGTGTCGATCCCGCACCGGTACGGGACGGTGAGGGTGCGCAGCGCGTCGCAGTGCTGGAACGGCACGTAGATCGGGGCGGTCACCATGAGCACCGGGTCGCCGGCCCGTAGCCGGACGTGTTCCGCCCAGAACCGCTGGGTGTCGGCGGTGTGCGCCCGGCGCCGGTCCGGCTCGCTCGACGGGGCGGCGAGCACCCGCACCGGGGGCAGCCCGGCCGGGCGGTAGGTGCGCGAGGACCAGGCCCGGTGCGGGTGGTCCGCCCCCTCGCCGGTCTCCTCGCTCGGCGTCGTCACTCCAAACGCGGCGCGTACGCCCGCGTCGAGGGCGTCCACCTCGGTGACGCAGCCGGTGATCCCGGCATGGGCGAGCGTTCGCGACTCGGCCGGGGAGAGCGCCCGGCAACTGCCCAGCGCCGCCACCTCGCCGGAGATCCCGGCGACCGTGCGCGCCAGGTGCGCGGCGTACGCGGTGCGTCGCAGGCAGGCGTGCGCCAGCCCGCCGAGCACCAGCAGGTGGGCGTAGCGGGGCAGGGCCGGCGGGACGGGCCGGACCAGGCCCAGCGCCGCCGCGGCGTCGAGCACCAGCCGGGTGGTGGCCGGGTCGAAGGCGGGCTCCCGGGCTTCGGGCCGTTCCCGGCCCTGCCGGAAGTCCCAGTGTCGGGCGGAGAAGTCGTCCAGCCCGGCCAGCACCGCCGGCAGGTCCCCGGCCGGCCAGTCACCGCCGAAGTGCCCTACCAGGGCGCGCAGCGGCGGCGAGTCCACCCAGGCCTGTACCCCTGCCGCGAGTTCCCCGTCGGTCGTTCCCGCCGCGCCGGCCGGCAGCGCCACCTCCGTCGTCCGCACCCGGCGGATGCTACCGCCCGTCCGTACGCGGACACCGGCCGTTGTGGATCGTGACTACCCGGAGAATTGCCCGGGTTCGACTGCGGAAACCGCAGCGGGACGGTTGACGCGGTGTTAGGCGGGCGGGCTCGCTGCGCTACACAGTGACAGTTGTTCCCCTCATCGGGTGGTGAGAGCGTGCGAGGACCAACCGCCGCTGAAGGGTGCGACGATGACCTCCGACGATCTGCTGGCCCGGCACCGGGCCGTGCTCCCGTCCTGGATGCCGCTCTACTACGCCGAACCGATCGAGCTGGTCGGCGGCTCGGGCCGCCGGGTGACCGACGCCCAGGGCCGCAGCTACCTGGACTTCTTCGGCGGCGTGCTGACCAACATGATCGGTTACGACATCCCGGAGATCCGGGACGCGGTGGAGCGGCAGTTGCGCACCGGCATCGTGCACAGCTCGACCCTCTACCTGATCCGGCAGCAGGTGGAGCTGGCCGAGAAGATCGCCCGGGTCTCCGGCATCCCCGACGCGCGGGTCTTCTTCACCAACTCCGGTACGGAGGCGAACGAGGCGGCGCTGCTGGTGGCCACCAACTACCGCCGCTCGCACCAGATTCTCGCGGTGCGCAACAGCTACCACGGCCGGTCGTACGCGGCGATGGGCGTGACCGGCAACCGCAGCTGGTCGGCGAGCGCGCTCAACCCGCTCCAGGTGGCCTGGCTGCACTCCGGCGAGCGGCTGCGCGGTCTGCTGGCCCGGCTCGACGAGGCGGACCGGATCGACGCGGCGGTGGAGGACCTGCGCGAGGTGCTCGTCACCCAGACCGCCGGCGACGTGGCCTGCCTGATCGCCGAGCCGATCCAGGGCGTCGGCGGGTTCGTGCACGGCCCGGACGGGCTCTTCGCGGGCTGGAAGAAGGTGCTCGACGAGCATGGCATTCTGCTGATCAGCGACGAGGTGCAGACCGGCTGGGGGCGGACCGGCGAGCACTTCTGGGGCTACCAGGCGCACGGCGTCACCCCGGACCTGCTCACCTTCGCCAAGGGCATCGGCAACGGCTTCGCCCTGGCCGGCGTGGTCGGCCGGGCCGACGTGCTGGAGGCGGTGCCGGCGATCAGCTTCTCCACCTTCGGCGGCAACCCGATCTCTACGGCGGCCGGCAACGCGGTCCTCGACTACCTGCTCGAGCACGACCTGCAGGCGAACGCCGAGCGGGTGGGCGCGATCCTCGGTGACGGCCTGCGGGCCGCGCTGGCCGACCTCGACTGCGTCGCCGAGGTCCGCGGCAAGGGCCTGATGCTCGGCGTCGAGTTCGTCCGGCCGGGCACCGGCGAGCCCGACCCGGCGCTCACCGCCCGGGTCTTCGAGGCGTGCCGGGCCGGCGGTCTGCTGGTCGGCAAGGGCGGCCTCTACGGCAACGTGGTGCGGATGGGCCCGCCGCTGACGCTGACCGAGGACGAGGCGCGGGAGGGCCTGGCCATCCTGGTCGACGCGATCCGTAGTTGCGCGGCGGCGGAGGTGGCGGCGTGAGCACGACGGTCATCGGGCACTTCGTCGACGGCAAGCGGGTGGTCGGCGACTCGGAGCGGCGCGGGGACGTCTTTGACCCGGCCACCGGCCGGCGTACCGGGCTGGTGGCGCTGGCTTCCGCCGCCGACGTGGCGGGCGCGGTGGAGGCCGCCGAGCGGGCCGGGCGGGCCTGGCGGGACGCGTCGCTGGCCAAGCGGACGGCGGTGCTGTTCGCCTTCCGCGAGCTGGTCCACGCCCGGCGTGACCGGCTCGCCGAGGCGATTTCCGCCGAGCACGGCAAGGTGCTCGCGGACGCCGCCGGCGAGGTGCAGCGGGGCCTGGAGGTGATCGAGTACGCCTGCGGCATCCCGTCCGCCCTGCGCGGCGGCTTCAGCGAGAACGTCTCCACCGAGGTCGACTCGTACAGCCTGCGCCAGCCGGTGGGGGTGGTGGCGGTGATCTCGCCGTTCAACTTCCCGGCGATGGTTCCGCTCTGGTTCGTGCCGGTCGCCGTCGCCTGTGGCAACGCGGTGGTGCTCAAGCCCAGCGAGAAGGACCCGAGCGCGGCGCTGCTGCTGGCCGAGTGGTTCAGCGAGGCGGGCCTGCCGGACGGTGTGCTCAACGTGGTCAACGGCGACAAGGAGGCGGTCGACGCCCTGCTCGATCACCCCGGGGTCAAGGCGGTGTCGTTCGTCGGGTCCACCCCGGTGGCCCGGTACGTGCACCAGCGCGCCGCGTTGGCCGGCAAGCGGGTGCAGGCGCTGGGCGGGGCGAAGAACCACATGGTGGTGCTTCCCGACGCCGACCTCGACCTGGCCGCCGATGCGGCGGTCAACGCCGGCTTCGGCTCGGCGGGGGAGCGGTGCATGGCGATCTCCGCGCTGGTCGCGGTGGAGCCCGTCGCCGACGCCCTGGTCGCGAAGATCGCCGAGCGGATGGCCCGGCTGCGTACCGGGGACGGCAGGCGGGGCTGCGACATGGGTCCGCTGGTCACCGCCGCGCACGCCGAGCGGGTCCGCGGCTACGTGGAGTCCGGGATCGCGGCCGGCGCGGTGCCGGTGGTGGACGGGCGGGACGTCACCCCGGAGGGGGACGGCGGGGGGTTCTGGCTCGGCCCGACTCTCTTCGACCACGTCACCCCGGAGATGTCGATCTACACCGACGAGATCTTCGGTCCGGTGCTCAGCGTCGTGCGGGTCGGCTCGTACGACGAGGCGGTCGACCTCGTGAACGCCAACCCGTACGGCAACGGCACGGCGATCTTCACCAACGACGGCGGGGCCGCCCGGCGGTACCAGCACGAGGTGGAGGTCGGCATGGTCGGCATCAACGTGCCGATCCCGGTGCCGATGGCGTACTACTCGTTCGGTGGCTGGAAGGCGTCGCTCTTCGGTGACCTGCACGCGCACGGCGCTGAGGGGGTGGCCTTCTTCACCCGCGGCAAGGTGGTCACCAGTCGCTGGCTCGACCCCCGGCACGGCGGGGTCAACCTCGGTTTCCCCACCCAGACCTGAGCAGTCGCAGCACCGCCGCCCCGGCCAGGTACGCCACCAGCGCCGGGGCGGGCAGCCCCAGTGGCTCCGGCGCGGTCTTGCCGGTGAGGCTGTTCATCAGCAGCCCGGCGACCGGGCCCGCGTAGCCGATCGCGACCAGTGCGGTCCGGATCGGGCCGGCGGTGCTCGCCGGGGCGTGCCGCCGGGTGCGGGCTTCGATCGGACCGAACACGGCGACCAGCGCGGCCAGCACCACGGCGAGGGCGAGCAGCCAGGGCACCCGCCAGGCCCACCAGGCCGCCGTGGCGCCCTGCGGGGTGGGCAGCACCCCCAGGGTGTCCAGCAGGCCGACCAGCAGGACGGCGGCGGTCAGGTGCCAGAGGAAGACGGTCAGCACGACCGCGTTCACCGCGATCACCGCCTGCCAGGGGCCGCGGCGGCGCAGCCACCGTCGCGCCGGATTCTGCAGCAGCAGGATGAGCCCGAGCTGCGCGGTGGCCGCCGCGAGCAGCGCCAGGCTGGGCGGGGCGGTGTTGTCCAGGCGCTCGCCCGGCACGTTCAGCATCGCCACCGGGTACGGCCCGACGCGGGTCAACAGCACCAGCGCGACCAGCCCCACGAGCAGCAGCACCGCCCCGGCGTGCCGCGAGGTGGGCAGCCGTCGCCGGCGCAGTCCGGGCCGGTCGCCGTCACCCCCGCCCGATGCCTGGCTCGCGCGCCGGGCGTCGTACCAGGCGAAGCCGAGCTGGTGGACGGCCAGCCAGCCGAAGAGGTAGTTCCCGGTGGCCAGCCTGTCCGGACCGAGGATCCGGCCCAGGTCGCCGAGCGCGACCAGCCCGACCAGCACCAGCGGTACGACCAGGCCGGCGCGGCGGTGCAGCGCGTACATGACGGGGGTCAGCGGGACCACCACCAGGTAGGCGACGAGGAACCAGAGCGGGATGGTGGCGAACCAGACCACCGTGCGGATCTCGACGGCGTCGGCGCCGCGCAGCCGGGCCACCGCCGCGCCGGCCGCCAGCACCACCAGCAGCGCGGTGGTGGGACGGATCAATCGGCTGCTGCGGTCGATCAGCCAGCCGGTGGCGTCCCCACCTCGGGATCGCCAGGATGTCAGCGCGGCGGCGTTGGCGTAACCCCCGACCAGGAAGAAGACCGGCATCACCTGGACGCCCCAGGTCAGCGGCCAGGCCCAGGGGAGGTCGCCCAGCGCGGAGTGCCCGGTGGGGTGTCCGGCCTGGTCACGCCCGATCACGCTGATGATCCAGTGGCCGAGGACGACCAGGGTGATGGCGAGTGCCCGGAGCAGGTCGGCGTAGCGCTCCCGGCTGGGCGGTGTGCGCTCGGCGAGCTGCCGCAGGCGGCGCATGGCGCCAGGTTATGCCAGCTGAAGTTTGTCCGTGGTGATAACGGTTCGGTCGTCGGGTCTTGTGGTCCGCGCCCTCCTGTCGTAGAAATTCTTCAGTAATACGGAATGAAGTGAAGACAAGCAACGCGTAACCCCACCGTGCCTCGACGTCGCGGCCGCCGTACCCCCACCCTCGGCGGGCCGCCCGTACCCGAACCGAGGAGATGCGATGAACAGGCGTGAGATCCTGCGGCGCACCGTCGCCGCCAGCCTGCTGGCCACCCCCGCCGTCGGCCTGCTCGCCGGCTGCGCCACCTCCGGCGGCGACGACAAGAAGGACACCGACACCTACAAGGGCACCAAGAGCGAGCAGAACCCGCTCGGCGTCAAGGAG
This sequence comes from Micromonospora sp. NPDC047738, assembly GCF_040642675.1. Lineage (NCBI taxonomy): Bacteria > Bacillati > Actinomycetota > Actinomycetes > Micromonosporales > Micromonosporaceae > Micromonospora > Micromonospora sp. NPDC047738. Next base: position 90,652 of record NZ_JBEYSO010000017.1, on the reverse strand, counting down.
GACGCCCCGCTCGATGTGGTGATCTTCAACGGCGGCTTCGGCGAGGAGTACGCCAAGGCCCACGAGGCCATGTACAAGGAGAAGTACCCGAAGGCGGAGATCAAGCACTCGGCGACCCAGGAGATCGGCAAGGCCCTGCAGCCGCGCTTCGTGGACGGCAGCCCGCCGGACGTGGTGAACAACTCCGGCAAGGACCAGATCGACTTCAACGGCCTGGTCAGCCAGAACGCCATCGCCGACCTGGGCGAGCTGCTCGACGCCCCAAGCCTCGACATCCCAGGCAAGAAGGTGCGCGACACGCTGCTGCCCGGCACTGTCGAGGTCGGCTCGTACGACGGGAAGTTCCTTGTCGTCAACTACACGTACACGGCGTACGGCATCTGGTACTCCACCAAGCTCTTCACTGATCGGGGTTGGCAGTACGGCAAGACCTGGGACGACCACATCGCGCTCTGCAAGCAGATCAAGGCCGCCGGCATCGCCCCCTGGACCTACCCCGGCGTGCACCCCCGCTACATGAGCTGGCCGGTGATCTCCACCGCGATCAAGTTCGGCGGTCCGTCGGTCGGCGTGGCGATCGACAACCTGGAGCCGAACGCCTGGAAGTCCGACGCGATGAAGGCGGCTGCCGACGCGTGGTACCAGATCGTCAAGGACAAGTACATCCTGGACGGCTCGGCGGGCCTGGACCATATCCAGTCGCAGACGGCCTGGAGCCAGGGCAAGGCCGCCTTCGTCTCCTGCGGCTCCTGGCTGGAGAACGAGCAGGCGAAGGTCACCCCGGCCGGCTTCAACATGACCGTCGTGCCCACGCCCAGCCTGGGGGCCGGCGACAAGCTGCCGTTCGAGGCGATCCGGGGCACCGCGGGCGAGCCGTTCATCGTCCCGGCCAAGGCCAAGAACCTCGCCGGCGGCCTGGAGTACCTGCGGGTGATGCTCTCCAAGAAGGGCGCCCAGGACTTCACCAAGAAGGTCTCCAGCCTGCCCGTGGTCGCCGGCGCCACCGAGGGCGTCGAGCTGCCGTTCGGCCTGTCCACCGTGTCGAAGGCGCTGGACGCGTCCGGCTCCAACGGCTTCAACTGGGTCTACAACAGCTACTACCGAAAGTTGGAGCGGGAGCTCGTCGACGCCGCGTGCGGCGAGTTCTTCAGCGGGCGGATCAGCCCGGCCGAGTTCCTCGACCAGTGCCAGAAGGGCGCCGACTCGATCGCCCAGGACAGCTCGATCAAGAAGTACAAGCGGGCCGCGTAGCCAGCTGGTGGGGGCGGGCGTCGGCCCGCCCCCTCCTTCCTGGCCCGTTGGAGGAGGATCCCCCTCGTGCGACATGGCAAGTACCCGCTGATCATCGCGTTCCTGGTGCCGCCGCTGGCGCTCTACGTCCTGTTCGTGATCTCGCCGTACCTGCAGGCGTTCCAGATCTCGACGACGAGTTGGCTGGGTTACTCGGCCAAGGCCGACCCGGTCGGTCTGGCCAACTTCCGCACCATGCTGCACGACGACCGGGTGTGGAACGCGATCGGCAACAACGCCGTCCTGCTCGCCGTGGTGCCGGTGCTGACCATCGGTCTCGGCCTGTTCTTCGCCACCATGCTCTCGATGGGCGGTCGGAGCGACCGGGCTGGAGTTTCCGGGGTCCGCGGCAGCGCCTTCTACCGGCTGGTCTACTTCTTCCCGCAGGTGCTCTCGGTGGTGATCATCGCGCTGCTCTGGAAGGAGATCTACCACCCGAACAACGGCCTGCTCAACGGCGCGCTGCGCGCTCTCGGCCTGCCCGCGCCGACCTGGCTCGGCGATCCGCGCACCGCCTTCTGGTGCGTGCTGGCGGTGATGGTGTGGAGCAACGTCGGCTTCTACGTGGTGCTCTTCGGCGCGGCGATGTCCGCCATCCCGCGGGACATCTACGAGGCGGTGCTGCTCGACGGCGCGTCCCGTTGGGTCACGCTGCGCCGGATCACGGTGCCGCTGCTCTGGGACACCGTGCAGGTCGCCTGGATCTACCTGGCCATCGCGGCGCTGGACGGCTTCATCCTCGTCCAGCAGATGACGAACGGTGGACCGAACTTCTCCTCCGACGTGGTCGGGCTGCGGATGTACGAGACCGCCTTCAGCGATAACAAGTTCGGGTACGCCACGGCGATCGGCGTGGTGATGTTCTTCCTGACCCTCACGGTGGCGGTGCTGGCGCTGCGGGCCGCACGACGCGAGAGGATCGAGCACTCATGACCACCCTGGACAAGCCCGCCGCGACGGGCGCGGAGCCGGGCCCGGCCCGTCGCGCCCCGGGCCCGGCCCGCCCCGAGTTGGGCGTGGTGAACGTGGCGTCGCACGCCTTCCTGCTGGTCTGGGCCGCGCTGACCGTGCTGCCGCTGCTCTGGATGTTCCTCAGCTCGTTCAAGAGCGACGGCGAGATCCTCGCCGACCCGTGGGGGCTGCCCGGCGCGCTGCGCCTGGAGAACTGGGCCCGGGCCTGGACCGAGGCGCACATCGGTCGGTACTTCCTCAACAGCGCGATCGTGGTGGCCGGCTCGCTCACACTGACGATGCTGCTCGGCGCGACCGCGGCGTACGTCTTCGCGCGCTACGAGTTCCGGGGCCGGCAGATCGTCTACTACCTGTTCGTCGGCGGCATGATGTTCCCGGTCTTCCTCGCCCTCGTGCCGCTCTTCTTCGTCGTCCGCAGCGCCGGCCTGCTCGGCACCTGGCCCGGCCTCATTCTGGTGTACGCGGCGTACTCGCTGCCGTTCACGGTGTTCTTCCTGACCGCGTTCTTCCGCACCCTGCCGACCGCGGTCGCCGAGGCGGCCCTGATCGACGGGTGTGGTCACTTCCGGCTCTTCTTCCGGGTGATGCTGCCGATGGCGCGTCCGGGACTGATCAGTGTAGCGATCTTCAACTTCCTGAGCCACTGGAACCAGTTCCTCCTGCCGGCGGTGCTCCTCGAGGGTGACCCCTCGAAGTACGTCCTGGCCCAGGGACTCTCCGCGCTCGCGGTCAGCCAGGGCTATCAGGGGGACTTCAGCGGCCTGTTCGCCGGCCTGACCATCGCCACGCTGCCGGTGCTGGTGGTCTACGCGGTGTTCCAGCGGCAGATCCAGGCCGGGCTCACCGCCGGCCAGCTCAAATGAGGTGGCGGCTACCCGCCCTTCGACTTGACCGGTAGGAAATCTCCTACCTATTGTGGTGGCATGACCGTGACCCACGTGCAGCTCCTCTCCGTGCCTGTCAGCGACCAGGACCGGGCCCGCGACTTCTACCTCGACGTCCTCGGCTTCGACCTCGTCTGGGACAACCCGATGGGGCCCGGCGGTCGCTGGGTCCAGGTCGCCCCGAAGGGCGCCGCGACGGCGCTGACCCTGGTCACCTGGTTCCCCACCATGCCACCCGGCTCGCTCAAGGGCCTGGTGCTGGAGACCGACGACCTCGACGCCGACGTGGCCCGGCTGCGCGAACGGGGCGTCGTCTTCGCCGACGACGGCATCCAGACCGCCCCCTGGGGCCGGTACGTCACCTTCGACGACCCGGACGGCAACGGCATCGTGCTTCAGGCCACCCGTGTCTGAGGGGGACGTCTTCGCGGCGCTGGCCAACCCCACCCGGCGGGAGGTGCTCCGGCTGCTGCTCGAACGGGGTGAACAGCCGGTGCAGCGGCTCGCCGACCACTTCGAGATGCGCCGGCCCAGCCTCTCCGAGCACCTGCGGGTGCTCAAGGACGCCGGCCTGGTGACCGAACAGCCGGTCGGCCGGCAGCGGTTCTACGCACTGCGGCCCGAGCCGTTGCGCCAGGTGGCCGACTGGCTCGGCCCGTACGAGCAGTTCTGGCGGGCCCGCCTGGCCGACCTGCGCGAGGTGCTGGACGGGCTGCCCGATGACTGAGTCGACGGCGATCGCCCTCGACCAGTTCCTGCCCCACCCGCCGACCAAGGTCTGGCGGGCGCTGACCGATTCTGACCTGCTGGCGCGCTGGCTCATGCCGAACGACTTCCGGCCCGTCCCGGGGCACCGGTTCAGCTTCCGAACCATCCCGCGACCCGGTCAGGGCTTCGACGGCGTGGTCCACTGCGAACTGCTGGAGTTGGACGAGCCGCGCCGGTTGCGCTGGGCCTGGCGGGGCGGCCGCCTGGACACGGTGGTCAGCTGGACGCTGGTGCCCGAGGGGCGGGGCACCCGGCTGTTCCTGGAACACTCCGGCTTCGACCCGGACGACCCGGTGCAGCGGCGCACGTTCACGCTCCTTGACGGCGGCTGGCGCAGTCACGTCTGGCGCCGCCTCGAGCAGACCCTCACCGCCCTGCCCTGACCCCGCGCCTTCCCGCCCTCCGGGCCTTCGCGCACTCCAGGGCTTCTCGCACTCCAGGCCCCCGCGGCGCCGAGGGCGGTATCGCTTCACACGCTACGAACTTGATGACGTGAACGATTCAGGCCCCGGGTCGGCGGTGCCGCGCGGGGCGGACTCCACGCTGAGTCGGCTGTGTCATCAAATTCGCGGTTGGGCCACAGGCGGCGCGAGGGTCAGGTGGTCGTCGAAACCAGGAGGGCGTGCAGGGCTGCCGGGTCGGTGACCTCGGGCAGTTCGCGGGCGGCGAGCCAGGCGGCCGCCGCGGCCCCGTCGCCGGCCGTGTGCAGCGGCGCGTCCGGCCACCGGCGGGCGAGCTCGGCACGGACCGCGGCGCCGAGCGGGGTGTCCCCGGTGAGCAGCCCGCCGCCGAGCACCACCGGGTCGGCCGCCCCGGGCGGCCGGATCCGGGCCGCGTTCTCCGCGAGCAGCACGGCGGCCTCGCCGATCAGCGCCTGGGCGGTCGGCTCGCCCGCGCGGGCCGCGGTCACCACCAGCGGCGCGAGCCGGGCCAGCTCCACCGGCGGTCGCTGGGTCACCGCCTGCACGACCGCCTCGGCGGTCGCCCGCGGCCGGGCCGCCACCTCGGCCGAGCCGGTCAGCTCGGCGAGCACCCGGCCGGCCAGCTCGCCGGGCGGGTCGGCGCGGTCCAGGTCGGACAGCAGCCGGCGGACCGCCTCCCGGCCGAGCCAGAACCCCGAGCCGGCATCGCCGAGCAGCCAGCCGTGCCCGTCCGCGGTGCGGTCCAGGCGCAGGTCGCGCACCTGGGCGGCGATCGCGCCGGTGCCCGCGATGAGCACGGTGCCGTCCGTGGCCGCGGTGCCCGAGGCGTACGCCACCAGCGCGTCGCCGTGCACCGCGTACGGGCAGCGCAGGCCCGCGTCGGACCAGGCCTGGTCGAAGGCGGCCCGCCCCTGCGGGTCGGCGAGGAGCCGGCCGGCCCCGGCCAGCCCGATCACGCCGGCGCGTACCCGGGTCGGGTCGACGTCGGCGAGCGCGGCGCGCAGCGCGGCGAGCAGTTCGGCGGCGGCCCGCTCGGCACCGTGGCTGGTCGGGTTGCCGCCGCCGGCCCGGCCCGTGCCGAGCCGTACGCCGTCGATGCTGACGGCGGCGGCGCGGGTGGACGTACCCCCGACGTCGAGGCCGACCACGGCGGTGTCGGACATCCGCTGGGCCTCCCTGGGCTCGGGCGTAGTGGCTCTTCATGCTGGTCCGCCCGGAACGCCGAGGCAAGATCCACGGCCCGTTCGGCGGCTGTGCGCGAGGTAACAGTTTGAAAACTTCGCCCACGGCCTTGACACAGAGGGGGCGTCAGTAAGAACTTTTACCACTAACAGTAAACACTCTTTTCCGAAAGGCGTCCCATGGTTGATCACGAGGTGGACACCCCCGCGGGGACCGCGGTGGTCGACGCCGACGCGGTCGACCGGCGGGGTGCGGTGGCGGTCTCCTCCGACGGAGTGCTGGCCAGGGTCCGGGCCGGGGCCGGGGAGCTGACGGGGGCGTTGCGCCGGGTCGCCGAGCACGTGCTCAGCGACCCGGAGGCGGCGGCCCGGGCCACCATCGTGGAACTGGCCGAGCGCAGCGGCACCTCACCGGCGACCATCACCCGGTTCTGCCGGGCGATGGGCTTCGAGGGCTACGCCGACCTGCGGCTCGGCATCGCCGCGGAGACGGGCCGGGCGCGCTCGGCGGGCTGGACCGTCGACATCGGCCGGGAGATCCAGCCCAGTGACCCGCTGTCCCGGGTCCTCGACCAGATCATGGCCGCCGACACCCGCGCCATGCACGACACCGCCGCGCTGCTCGACCTCGCCGAGGTGGAGAAGGCGGCGGTGGCCATCGCCGGCGCGAGCCGGGTGAACATCTTCGGCGCCAGCGGCAGCGCCCTGGTGGGCGAGGAGATGCAGTTCAGCCTGCACCGCATCGGGGTGGCCGCCTGGGCCTGGAGCGACGTGCACGAGGGCCTGGCCAGCGCCGCCCTGCTCGGTGTCGGCGACGTGGCGCTGGGCATCTCGCACACCGGGCAGACCCGGGAGACCATCGAGTTGCTCGCGGAGGCGGGCAGCCGGGGCGCCACCACGGTCGCGCTGACCGGCTTCCCCCGCTCGCCGCTGGCCGAGCTTGCCGACATCGTGCTGGTCACCGCCAGCCAGGCCACCACCTTCCGGCCCGACGCGCTCTCCGCCCGGCACCCTCAGCTCGTCGTGCTCGACCTGCTCTACATCGCCGTGGCGCAGCGCACCCACGACCGCGCCCACGCGGCCTTCCGGCGTACCGCCCAGGCCGTCGACGGGCACAAGGCCGCGAAGGGGGGCACTTCATGATCAGCGCCCAGCGGTACGCGGACGCCGTCCGGCCGGTGCTCGACCGGCTGGTCGACACGCAGGCGGCGGCGGTGGACCGGGCCGCCGACCTGATCGCCGCCGGGCTGCGCGCCGGCGGGGTGCTCCAGGCCTTCGGCGCCGGCCACTCCGAGGCGTTCGCCGCCGAGCTGGTGGCCCGGGCCGGCGGGCTGGTGCCCACCAACCGACTCTCCCTGCACGACCTCGTGCTGCACGGTGACGCGCCCCGCGACGTGCTCGCCGACCCCAAGCTGGAACGCGACCCGGCCGTGGCGCACCAGCTCTACGCCCTCGCGGCGCCGCAGCCCGAGGACGTGTTCGTGGTCGCCTCCCAGTCCGGCATCAACGGCTCGGTGGTCGAGCTGGCGGCGCTGGTCCGGGCGCACGGCCATCCGTTGATCGCGGTCACCTCGGTCGAGCACACGGCACGGGTCGCCCCGCGGCACCCGTCCGGGCACCGGCTCGCCGACCTCGCCGACGTCGTGCTGGACAACGGCGCGCCGTACGGCGACGCACTGCTGCCGCTCGAGGGCGGCGGCGCGGTCTGTGCGGTCTCGTCGGTCACCGCGGCGCTGCTGGCGCAGCTGCTGACCGCCGAGGTCGTACGACGGTTCCACCAGGCCGGAGAGGTACCCCCTATCTACCTCTCCGCCAACGTCCCCGGTGGGGACGAGCACAACCTCGCCCTCGAGTCGCGGTACGCCGGGCGCCTCCGGCGCACCGCCTGACCCGACACCACAAGGAGAGACGAAGATGTCGGTTACTCCCGAGAACCTCGGCGACCTCAGCCGGCGGACGCTGCTGCGGCGGGCCGCTGCGGCCGGCCTGCTCGCCACCCCGGCGATGGGCCTGCTCAGCGCCTGCGCCGGCAGCGAGCCGAAAAAGTCCGACGACACCGGCGGCGCGAAGAGCAAGGACAACCCGTTCGGCGTCAAGGACGGCAGCGCGGTCAAGGTGGTCATCTTCAACGGTGGCCTCGGTGACCAGTGGGCGAAGGAAGACAAGGTCATCTTCAACGCCAAGCACGCCAACGTCACGGTCAACATGAGCTCGACTCAGAAGATCAAGACCGAAGAGCAGCCGAAGATGGCGACGCAGCCGAGTGACCTGGTGATGAACTCGGGTGCGGACATGATGGACCGCAGCACGCTGATCAACGAGGGTGCCATCGAGCCGCTCGACGACCTGCTCACCGCCCCGGCGTGGGACGGCGAGGGCACCGTCGCCGACACCCTGTTGCCCGGCACGGTGTCCGACGGCACGCAGAACGGCAAGTTCTACGTCGTCAACGTGGCGTTCACGGTCTGGGGCAACTGGTACAACGCCGCCCTGTTCAAGAAGGAGGGTTGGCAGCCGCCCACGACCTGGGACGAGTTCTTCGCGCTCGCTCCGAAGATCAAGGCCAAGGGCATGGCGCCCTACGTCCACGACGCGGTCCACGGTTACTACCCCCGGTGGGCGCTGATGGCGAGCATCTGGAAGTCCGCGGGCAAGCAGGTGGTCGTCGACATCGACAACCTCAAGGACAACGCGTGGAAGGCCGACGGCGTCCTCAAGGCGCTGGAGCCGTGGGAGAAGCTCGTCAAGGACAAGCTGCTGCTGCCGGGCAAGCTCGACCACACCCAGTCGCAGCAGGCCTGGCTCGACGGCAAGGCGGCGTTCATCCAGGTCGGCACCTGGCTGAAGAACGAGATGTCGGCGACCATCCCGCCGGGCTTCGAGCTCACGATCTCCGACTACTGGTCCAACCCGGGCGACAAGGCGCCGAAGGACGTGTTCGCCGCCTCCGGCGAGGGCTTCGTCGTGCCGAGCAAGGCCCCCAACAAGGCCGCCGCCAAGGAGTTCCTGCGGGCGATCCTGTCGAAGGAGGGCTCGGCCAAGTTCGCCGAGCTGACCAAGTCGCTGGCCTCCACCAAGGGCTCCGGCGACAACGTGCAGGACTCGGCACTGTCCAGCGCGAACGCCCTGATGAAGAACGGCGGCAGCGAGCTCATCTCGGTCAAGTTCCAGGACTTCTACGCCGACCTGGACAAGGAGAGCCAGAACCTCTCCGAGGAGCTGATGGCCGGCCGGCTCACCGCGCAGCAGTTCATCGACAAGATGCAGACGGCCGCCGACAAGGTCGCCAAGGACTCGTCGATCAAGAAGCAGACCCGCACCGCCTGATCCGTTCGAGAGAGGCAGTCCAATGCGGCACGGAGTCGCGCGTTTCGTCACGGGCTTCCTGGCCCTGCCTGTCGCGCTGTACCTGTTCTACGTGGTGTGGCCGTTCGTGCAGGCGGCGGGATACTCGCTGACCGACTGGGGTGGGTTCTCGGGCTCCCAGAACTTCGTCGGGCTGGACAACTATGTCCGGCTGCTCTCCGACGAGCTGATCCGGAAGGCGTTCTGGCACAACGTCTTCTTCCTGGTCACCGTGCCGCTGTTCACCATCGCGCTGGCCCTGTTCCTCGCGTTCCTGCTCAATGTGGGCGGACGCGAGGACAGGGCCGGCATCCGCGGGGTGTTCGGCTCCGGCCTCTACAAAATCATCTTCTTCTTCCCGCAGGTGCTGTCGCTGGTGGTCATCGCCGTCATGTGGCAGCAGATCTACCGGACCGACGGGCAGGGCCTGATCAACGGGATGCTCATCAAGATCGGACTGGTCGACGCGGACAATCCGATCGCGTTCACCGCCGATCCGGCGCCCTTCCTCGGCGTACCGGCGGTGCTGTGGTGGCTGCTGCTCATCGCGGTGTGGAGCGGGGCCGGTTTCTACATGGTGCTCTTCTCCGCGGCGATGCAGTCGATCCCGAAGGACATCTTTGAGGCGGCGATCCTGGACGGCGCGAACCGGTTCCACACCTTCTTCCGGGTCACCCTGCCGCTGCTGCGGGACACCATCTCGGTCGCCTGGGTCTACCTGGGCTTCATCGCGCTGGACATGTACGCCCTGGTCTTCGTCATGACCCCGAGCCAGGGCGGCCCGAACCATGCCAGCGAGATCTTCGCGTCGGTGCTCAACTTCACCGCGTTCCAGAAGGGCCAGTACGGCTACGCCTGCGCGATGGGTGTCGCGCTGGCCATCTTCACGATCCTGCTCGCCGCGCTGCAGCTGAGGATCACCCGTCGTGACCGCATCGAGTACTGAAGGAGGCGCGACGATGAGCACGGCGACGCACGGTCTCGGCCGGGCCGACCAGGCCAGCCCGTCCCGCCCGGCGCCCGTACGGCGGGCCGACGCCCGCCGGGCCGGCGTGGGTGCCCGGATCTTCAACGGCTTCTCCCACCTGTTCCTGGTGGTCTGGGCCCTGATGGTGGTCTACCCGCTGGTGTGGGTGGTGATGTCGGCACTCAAGAACGACTCGGAGGTCATCCGCGAGCCGCTCTCCCTGATCCCGAGCAAGCTGCACTGGGACAACTTCGCCCGGGCCTGGACCGAGGGGCACCTCGGGTCGTTCTTCCTCAACACGGTGCTGGTGCTGGCCGGCAGCGTCACGCTGACCATGCTGCTCGGCTCGATGGCCGCCTACGCCCTGGCGCGCTACGAGTTCCGCGGCAACCGGCTGATCTACTACATGTTCCTCTCCGGCCTGACCCTGCCGATCTACCTGGCCGCGGTGCCGCTGTTCAAGGGCGTCTACAACATGGGAAGCACCTTCCCGCTGCTCGGCCCGAACAAGCACCTCATGCTGATCGTGGTCTACGTCGCCTGGTCGCTGTCGTTCACGATCTTCTTCATGCACTCGTTCTTCCGGACGCTGCCCGACTCGATCGCCGAGGCGGCCATGGTCGACGGGGCCTCGCACACCCGGGCCTTCTTCAGCGTGATGCTGCCGATGGCCAAGCCGGGCCTGATCAGCATCGGCATCTTCAACGTGCTCGGCCAGTGGAACCAGTGGTATCTGCCGACCCTGCTCATGCAGTCGGTGGCCGGCGAACCGAAGCATCAGGTGCTCTCCCAGGGGCTGATCGAACTCTCCGTCAACCAGGGCTACAAGTCCGACTGGTCCGGCCTCTTCGCCGGCGTCACCATGGCCATGCTGCCGGTCCTGATCGTGTACATCGTGTTCCAGCGTCAGGTCCAGTCCGGCCTCACCGCCGGCGTCGGCAAGTAAGCCGCCGCCCCCTCCCCGGGCGTCCCGTTCCCGCTGGGCGAGGGGGATGCATGGAAGGAGTGGCCATTCCGAGTCGGATGGCCACTCTTTCCGTGACGGAGGGCCCTCGGGCTTGCGACGCGCTCCGGCGGCGACCCGCGGCGGTGGGGCGCGTCCGGCGGCCATGCATGCGGCGCGCCGCGCCCGGGACCGAGCGGGGCGCGGCGAGTGTCGGAGGGGCGAGGCAGAATCGCGTCCGTGCTGGTGGCGCTGATGTCGGACGAGCGGGGCGGGGGAGTGCTGCAACCCCTCGACCCTGCCGGCCGACCAGCCGGCCCGGCCGAGCCGGTCGCCGACCTCGCCGCCGCGGTGGCTGCCCGGGAGGCCGCCGACCGCCCCCGCTGGGTCTGGGCCACCGGCGCCTCGCTCTACCCGGCGCTGCTGCGCGCCGGCGTACGGCTGGACCGCTGCCACGACGTCGAGCTCACCGAGTCGCTGCTGCTCGGCTACGCGGGCCGCTGGGGCGAGCCCCGGTCGCTCGCCGCCGCCTGGGCCCGGCTCACCGGCGCGCCGGTGCCGCCTGACCCGGCGCCCCGCCCGGCGGAACCCCCCGGTCACGGCCAGGGCGCGCTCTTCGACCCGCCGTCCGGCCCGCCCGGTCCGGGCATCGAGGCGTTGACCCGGGTGTACGCGGACCAGCTCGACCGGATCGCGGCGACTGCGCAGCCCGGCCGGTTCCGGCTGCTGGTCGCCGCCGAGTCGGCCGGTGCGCTGATCGCCGCCGAGATGGGGGCGGCCGGCCTGCCGTGGCGCGCCGACGTGCACGACGCGATCCTCGCCGACCTGCTCGGCGAGGCGTCGCCGGTCGGCGGGCCGCCCCGCCGGCTGGCCGAGCTGGCCGCCCGGATCGCCGACGCGTTCGGCGTCCGTCAGTTGCACGCCGACTCCCCGGCCGAGCTGTTGAAGGCGTTCGCTCGGGCCGGCGTGGAGCTGCCGAACACGCGGGCCTGGGTGCTGCGCGGGGTGGAGCACCCGGCGGTGCCGCTGGTGCTCGAGTACAAGGAGCTCTACCGGATCTGGACGGCGCACGGCTGGGCGTGGCGGGACGCCTGGGTCTCCGGTGGCCGGTTCCATCCCGAGTACGTGCCCGGTGGGGTGGTCTCCGGCCGCTGGGCTACCCGGGGCGGCGGCGCGTTGCAGATCCCGAAGGTGATCCGGCGTGCGGTGGTGGCCGACCCGGGCTGGGCGTTCGTGGTGGCCGACGCGGGGCAGCTCGAACCTCGGGTGCTCGCCGCGGTCTCTGGGGACGACCGGCTGGCCGCCGCCGGTGGCGCCGGGGACCTCTACGCCGCCCTGGCCCGGGACGCCTTCGCCGGTGACCGGGCCCGCGCCAAGGTGGCCCTGCTCGGCGCCATGTATGGGCAGACCGGTGGCGCGGCGGTGCCCGCCCTCGCGGTGCTCAAGCGCAACTACCCGACGGCGTTCGGATACGTCGAGGCGGCGGCCCGCACCGGTGAGGCGGGCGGGCTGGTGCGGTCGTGGTTGGGGCGTACCTGCCCGCCGGGGTCGGTGGGCTTCGGCGACGGGGAGGAGGCGGACCCGGACGCCGGGGCGGACCCGCAGGGTCCCCGGGCCCGGGCGGCCCGGTCCCGGGGCCGGTTCACCCGCAACTTCGTCATCCAGGCCACCGCCGCCGAGTGGGCGGCCACGTTGCTGGCCACCCTGCGCACCGCGCTGGCCGGCACCGGGGCCGAGCTGGTGTTCTTCCAGCACGACGAGGTGATGGTGCACTGCCCGGCCGAGCAGGCTGAGACGGTGGCGGCGGCGGTCACCGCTGCGGGCGCCCGGGCCGCCGGGCTGCTCTTCGGGGACACCCCGGTCCGGTTTCCGCTCGACCTGTCCATCGTTGACTGTTACGCCGACGCGGCATAGTCACCACAAATTTCCGTTTTGCCCCGCTACCCGCTCCCGGTGGCGCTCGTTGGTCCGGTGTGCGTACGACGGGACGGACCGGGCGCGGCTGCCCTCGGTCCGTCCCCCTGGTCGAGGGGGCACCGCTGAACCGGATCGCAGGAATGATCATCGCCGCTGGTGGGGGCCGTCGGATCGGCGGACCCGAGGCGTTGCTGCACCAGGGGGAGAAACCCCTGCTGAGCCAGCTGGTCGACACGATGCGCGAGGCGGGCTGCGAGCAGGTCGTGGTCGTGCTGGGCGCGGCGGCCGACCAGGTCCGCGAGACGGCGGACCTGACCGCGGCCACGGTGGTGGTCAACCGGGCCTGGGGGACCGGGGTGGGCTCCTCGATCCGGGCCGGGCTGGCCGCGCTGACCGACGAGGGGATCGAGGCGGTCGTGGTGGTGCCGGTGGACATGCCCGGGCTCACCACCGGCGCGGTCCGCCGGGTGGCCGCCCTGCCGTACCCGGACGTGCTGGTCTGCGCCACCTACGACGGACTGCGTGGCTATCCGATGGTGTTCGGTCGCCGGCACTGGTCCGGGATCGCGACCCTGGCCAGCGCCGACGTCGGGGCCCGGCCGTACCTGCTGGCGCACAAGGACCAGATCGTCGACATCTCCTGCGACTCGGTGGCCGACGGCAGCCGGATCGACAGCCCCGAACTGATGGCCCTCTACGGCCTCTCGATCCCAGAGCAGCGCGTCGGCGTCTGAGGCGTCCGGGCTGAGTATCCGTACGGTTGTGAGGGGTCGGACGCCGGCCATACTCATTGCCATGCGTCGACTCGCTACCGCCCTGGTGTGCCTGGCCGCGCTCGTCAGCTGCGCCAAGCCAGGGACCGCGCCCGCGGCGCCCGGCTCCGCCGAGGACACCCGCTGGGCCACCTACCAGGCCGACGTCACCGCCGTACGCGTCAGCGACGACCCGCGCTCTCTCGTGCTGATCCTGGCGCTGCTCGGGGACGCCGATGGTTGCTCTCGCGATCCGCGCATCACCTACTTCGTCGAGGAGAACAACCGCATCTTCGCCAACGTGGTGCAGGACTCGCGCCTGTCGGGGGTGGTCGGGGCCTGCCCCACCCGCACGCCGGGCGAGGTGAACCTGACCGCGCCCGGGCCGATCGACGGCCGGATCGTCGTGCTGAACCAGGAGCCGTGGAAACGCGACGGAGAGAATTACCACCGCTGCGACGACACGTTCGGTTGTGATCCGATGCCGGCGGACCACTGTGCCCGTGCCTGGATCGATGTCGCGGTTCGGGGGATGGACGTGTCCCGGCACTCCGTCGGCTCGCCAGAGGGATGCGATGGTACGTGGCTCGTCATGACAGTGCCGTTCGATCCGGTGCCGTGCGGTGCCGAGGCGCGGCCGGGCTGCAACCCGGCGGTCAATGTGCGCCGCTACTTCCTCCGCTGGGCAGGTCAGCAGGGGTGGGCCACGATCACCAGCTCGACGGAGGCCGGCTGCGGAACGGTTCTCGCCGTGGAGCCGGCCTTTCCGCGGCAGTTTTGCGCTGACCTGGCCAGGCCCTGACCGTCGGCCTGCCCCGGTTCCGGCCGCTTCAGGGTGCCAGCGGCGATTGTGACCATCTCCTCAAGGTGGCGACCGCCTCTCGTTGTTTGTCTCCGCGTCCCACACCAGCTTCACCGGCACACTGCCGTCGGACATGGCGTCCACCCTGTCGGGTCACACCCCGATCGGCATGGGCTACGACCTGTACGGGTGGTACTCGTTCGGCGACAGCAACCTGCCGCTGGAGTACGGCATCGACCGGGTCCGCCGTGGCATCAAGCAGGGCCAGCCGTCGATCCTGCTGGTCAAGCCGCAGCTGCTGCCCTGGGGTACATCCGGCGGCAGCGGCCTGCTCCGCCACTACGTGATGATCTATGGGTATGGATCGGTCGACAGCAGCGCCGGTGCGACGGGTAAGTACACCAGCACCTTCAAGGTCTGGGACCCGTGTGACGCGACCACCCACGACATGACGCTCGACGAGCTGATCACCGCGGCGAACGCCGCCGAGGTGCCCGGCGACATTACGACCATCTCACCGAAGATCTGACGCATCGGGCCGTCGTGCGCCGCGTGGCTTTCGACGCGGCACACGACGGCCCGGTAGTCCGGAGCTCGCCCTGGCTGTTCGGGCTTGTTCGGGCACGTTCGGGACCGTGGACATCCGGCGCCCGACGAATTGACGATCTTTCCCATGGAGCAGTTGGCGGTGAACTTGCTGGGCCCACTGGAGGTGCGGCAGCGAGGTCGCCTGGTACCCATTCCGACCGGGAAAGCGCGCACCCTACTGGCGATGCTGCTGCTTGATCGGGAGCGCACGCTACGTCGGGCGACGGCCTATACCGAATTATGGGGTGACTCCGTGCCTGCCTCGGCCGCTTCGAACTTCCGCAGCTATCTTGCCGAGTTGCGGCTGTGGGTGATGGACCTGGGCGGTCAACTGTTCCAGGGCCGTTACGGCTGGTCGTTGACCATCGCGGGCAGTGTCGATGCTCTGCGGTTCCAGGCCATGATCGACGAAGGTCGTGCTGCGCGGCGCGCCGGGGACGGGGCCTCGGCTATCAGGTTTTTTGCTGATGCGGTTTCGCTGTACCGCGACTCCCCGATGCTCGACGTGCCGCAGGGTCCGGCCCTGTTCGGATACGCGCAGGCCCTGCTCGTCCTGTGGCAGTCCGCCATGGAGGAGTACGCCGAACTGCTGATCGAGGCGGGCGAGCCTGATCGTGCACGCCTGCTGTTGCATTCCTTTCTCGGCCGCCAGCCATATCGCGAGCGGGCCTGGGGTCACCTCATGGTGGCCTGTAGCAGCAGCGGCGATGTCGCGGCCGCCGTTGACGCGTACCGGCGCGCCTGTGGCTATCTGGCCAACGATCTCAAAGCGCGGCCGAGCCCGCTGTTGACGTCGCTGTACGGGGCCATCCTGCGCGGAGATCCGCAGGTACGGCTCGGGTCTGGTCCGGCGCCGCACTACCAAGGCGGTTGGCGGCGGGACACCGGCGCGGTGTGCGCTCCGAAATGCGCACAGGCGTGCGGCACCGACCAACCCTACCCGCATGAGAAAACGAGTAACGAGATGGCGTGCGGTTGTGGCGTCGGCGACCGGGGCGGTATTGGCAGCGACGCTGCTGGCCGTGCCGGCGCAGGCCAAACCGGATCGCCCGCTCCGTCCTGACCTGCCCAAGCCGGCGTCGACGCCGGGCACCAGTGCCGCTCAGACCGCCGGACACAGGCCGGGTCGCGAGGAGGCCAGGTTCCTTCGCACCTCGCCGGGCGCGACCTGGCAGGCCACGGTCGCCGCGCCCACAGGGGTACGAGCGGAGGTGCTCGACCGCGCCACCGCCACCCGTGCCGGCGTCAAGGGCCTGCTCCTGCGAGTCTCCAGCGACAATGCCAAGACCGCGTCTGTCGAGGTCGACTACCGCGGGCTGAGGCACGCTTACGGCGGTGACTGGGCCTCGCGCCTGCAGTTCGTGCGGGTCCACGACGGCAAGGTGTTCCCGGGCCGTAACGATCTGAGAAACGGAAAGCTGCGGGCCGAGCTGCCGCTGCCGGCCAAGTATCGCGTGCCGAGCGGGCAGCCTGCGGATGACGATCCGACTTTCGCCCAAGCGAGTCTGTTCGCGGTGACCGCCGCATCCAGCGGTCCCAACGGCAGCTTCCAGGCCACGACCCTGTCGCCGTCGCTGAGCTGGCAGGTCGGACTGAACTCCGGTGACTTCGGCTGGTCGTACCCGATGGGGGTGCCCGACCTTCCCGGATTGACCCCCGACCTGGGCCTCAACTACTCCTCCGGCAGCGTCGACGGGCGGATGGCCGCGACGAACAACCAACCGTCGATCATCGGTGAGGGCTTCGACTCGCAGGCCGGTTTCATCGAGCGCTCCTACCAGTCGTGCAAGGAGGACGGGCAGGCCACCTCGCAGGAGTTGTGCTTCGCCTCCCAGAACGCGACGGTCGCGCTGCCCGGCATCAGCGGCGAGCTGGTACGCGACGACGCGACCGGCGTCTGGAAATCCGAGGAGGACAGCGGATGGCGCGTGGAGCTGCTCACCGGCGCACCGAACGGCGACAACGACGGTGAGTACTGGCGGCTGACCTCCCCGGATGGCACGCAGTACTTCTTCGGCCGGTCGGCGGCGGCGAAGTCGGCATGGACGGTGCCGGTCTTCGGCGACGACGCGGGCGAGCCGTGCCACCAGTCGGTGTTCGCCAGCGCGTGGTGCACCCAGGCGTACCGATGGAACCTCGACTACGTCGTCGACACCCACGGCGACGCGATGGCGTACTACTACGACACCGAAACCAACTACTACAGCCGCGCCCAGTACGTGCGCGCAGGGCAGTTGAACCGGATCGAGTACGGCTTCCGGGACGGCTCGACCGCCCCCGCTCCGGGCCGGGTCACCTTCACCACGGTGCCGCGCTGCATCCCCGGCACGGTCTGCGACCCGGCGACCAACCCGCAGAACTTCCCCGACGTGCCGTTCGACCAGCAGTGCACGAGCACGACGTGCGACATCACGACCCCGACGTTCTGGACGACCAAGCGGCTGGCAAAGATAACCACGCAGGTCCATCACGACTCCGGGTACCGCGATGTGGCGTCGTGGACGCTCAACCACGAGTTTCCGGCGAACGGCGACGGCACCGCTCCCGGGTTGTGGTTGGAGTCGATCGTCCACGCCGGGCACGTCGGCGGGACGGTGACCATGCCGCCGGTGCAGTTCGACGGGGAGCCGCGCGACAACCGGGTCGACGGGCTCGACATGGCACGCCCGTTCGCCAAGTGGCGCCTGAACACCATCACCAACGAGACCGGTGGCCGAATCGAGGTCACGTACGCGGAGCCTGACTGTCATCGATCGAGCCTCCCCGTGCCCGACAGCAACGCGATGGCCTGCTATCCCGGGTACTGGCTGATGGGCGGCTCCACCGAGCCGACACTGGACTGGTTCCACAAGAGCGTCGTCACCCGGGTCGTCGAGCGGGACATGACCGGCAGCACCAAGGCGGCGGAGGTCACGGAATACGAATACCTCGGCGGTGCCGGATGGACCCACGACACGGGTGAGCTGACACCGGCCCGGTTCAAGTCATGGGGACAGTTCCGTGGCTACCAGCGCACCCGGGTCAAGCACGGCGATCCGCTGACCGGGACGCAGAGCGTCGAGGAGCACCTGTTCCTGCGGGGCATGGACAACGACCTCCTGTCCAGCGGTGCACGCCGTGACGTGTGGGTGAGCGACTCGCAGGGCGGCACCATCGAGGACAAGCCGGTGCGGCGGGGCTTCACCCGCGAGGTGACCGCCTTCAACGGCACCGACTGGCTCAGCAAGACCATCTCCGAACCGTTGGAGATCCGCAAGACGGCCACCCGCAACCGGCCGGTCGGGCCGCTGGAGGCGTACCTGACCGAGGAGCGGTCCGAGCGCGAGTACACCAAGCATCCGGGCGGGGTGTGGGTCACCGAAACCCTCTACTCGTACGACGACTACGGCCGGGTGATCCAGACCCACGATCGCGGAGACGTATCGAACCCGGACGACGACACGTGTGCGCGAACGTCGTACACCCAGAACCTCACCTCGTGGATCATCGATACGGTGGCCAGGCTGGAGACGGTCAGCGTGGGCTGCGACGTGACGCCGAAAGGCGCTGACCTCATCGGCGACCAGCGCCACTACTACGACGGTGCGACCAGCATCACCACACCCCCGGTGAAGGGCGATCTGACGAAGTCGGAGGAGGCGTCCGAACCGGGCGTCTACGTGTCGACGGGTGCTACGCGGTACGACGTGCACGGCCGCCCGATCGAGGCAACGGATCCGTCCGGTGACAAGGGCACGGTGACCTACACCCCGGAGACCGGGGGGCCAGTGACGTCGGTCGCGGAAACCAACGCCCTCGGGCACACCAACACCACCTCGGTCGATCCGTTGCTGGGCACCGTCCGGTCCACGGTCGATGCCAACGGGGTACGGACCGACATGACCTACGACCCGCTGGGCCGGCTCACCGCGGGCTGGGCTCCCGGCCGCAGCAAGTCAGCCGGGCAGTCACCTTCGGCGACCTTCTCCTACCTGGTGCGCGGCAACGCGCCCTCGGTCGTCACCAGCAGCACGCTGCTGTCCAACGGTTCGTACCTGGTCAGCCGGAACCTCTTCGACGGGTTCCTGCGGCTGCGCCAGACGCAGAGCCCGTCGCCATACGGCGGGCGGGTCATCACCGACACGTTCTACGACAGCCAGGGCCGTGTCTTTAGAACCAACGACGACTATTGGAATGCCGACTCCGCCCCCGCGACCTCGTTGTTCCTGGTGTCGGACACCGACGTGCTGGCGCAGACGCGGTATCTCTTCGACGCCGCGGGGCGGGAGACCGACGAGATCCTCCTGTCGGAGGGCGTCGAGAAGTGGCGAACCAGGACTTCGTACGGCCCGAACTGGACGGCGATCGACACGCCCGCGGGCGGCACGGCGACCATGGAGGTCTTCGATCTCGAAGGTCGCACCGTCGAGCTGCGGCAGTTCCACGGCGACTCGCCGACCGGCGCCTACGACGCGACGAGGTACACCTACAACAAGACCGGGCAGAAGGCGAGTGTGACCGACTCCGCCGGAAACGTCTGGCGCTCCTTCTACGACCTGCGCGGTCGCCTGATCCGCGACGAGGACCCGGACTCCGGGGTGACGGTCCGCACCTACGACGACGAGGACCAGCTCGTCTCCAGCACCGACTCCCGCGGCAGCACGCTGACCACCACCTACGACGCGTTGGGTCGCAAGACCGGCCAGCTCCACGGACAGACGAAGCTGGCGGCGTGGACGTACGACACGCTCCCCAACGGCAAGGGGCTGCCGGTCGCCTCGATCCGGTACGTCGACGGAAACGCCTACTCCAGCGAGGTCGCGGGGTACCAGCAGGGGACGGGCCGCCCGCTGGGATCGAAGGTCACCATCCCCGAGTCGGAAGAGGGCCTGGCCGGTACCTACTCCACCAGCCTGACCTACGACGCGTTCGGGCTGCTCAGCATGACCGGGCTGCCGGCGGCTCCGGGACTACGCGACGAGACCCTCACCCACCGGTACAACGACCTCGACCTGTCGCAGAGCTTGTCGGGGCTGGACAGCTACATCAGCGACACGTCCTACGACGAATTTGGCCGCGTGATCGGCACCGCGTACGGCGCGGAAGAGCACCAGGTCTGGTCCAGGTTCGGGTTCGACCCGGTGACCGGGCGGCTGGAGTTCGCCTCGATGGACCGCCAGGACGACAACGACCCGAGCGTGTCGGCGGTGACCTACCTCTACGACCCGGTCGGCAACGTGTTGTCGAGTGAGGACGCCGTCTCCGGCGACCAGCAGTGCTTCGGCTACGACTACCTGACCCGGCTGACCGACGCCTGGACTCCGTCGTCCGGCGACTGCGGCGACGCGCGATCCGCGTCGGCGCTGGACGGACCCGCACCCTATTGGCACTCGTTCACCTACGACAAGACCGGGAACCGGCTGTCGGAGGTCCGCCACGCGGCGGGTGGGGACACCACCCGGGCGTACACCTATCCCACGGCGGGGTCGGCGCAGCCGCACACCCTCAAATCGGTGACCACCACCGGCCCCGGAGGGTCGAAGACCGACACCTACACCTATGACAGCACCGGCAACATGCTGACCCGCCAGGGCCAGAACCTCACCTGGGACGCGGAGGGGCACCTCGAAAAGGTCGGGAACACCTCGTTTCTCTACGACGCCGACGGCAACCGGCTGATTCGTCGCGACGCCTCCGGCGCCACCCTCTATCTCGGCGGGCTGGAAATCCACCGCGGTACCACCGGGAGCCTCTCCTCGACCCGCTACTACGGCAACTCCGCCGTACGCACCTCGGCCGGGTTGACCTGGCTGGTTTCCGACCACCAGGGCACCGCCAACATCGCCATCAAGGCGTCGGACCTGTCGGTGACCAGGCGGTACCAGACCCCGTTCGGTCAGTCACGCGGCACCTCGGTGAGTTGGCCGTCGCAGCGCGGCTTCGTCGGCGGGACCAACGATCCGTCGACCGGGCTGGTGCATCTCGGCGCACGGGAGTACGACCCGGACATCGGCCGGTTCATCTCGATCGACCCGATCATCGACGACACCGACCCACAGCAGATGCACGGGTACGCATACGCGAACAACTCTCCGGTCACGTTCTCCGACCCGGACGGGCTGAAGTACAAGTGCTCCAACCCGCGCCAGTGCGACGGCAGCGCCGCGAAGCAGAAGGCGGACGCGGCCAAGCGCAAGAAGTGGGAGGCGGCTCAGAAGAAGAAGCGCGAGGCCCAGGCGAAGAAGGCATCGCGGCCGCGGGTGGACAAGGAAGACCAGGTTTACGGCAAGCGCAACCGCGATGCCGAGGCCGCACGGAAGCGGAAGAACGAACGGCAGGACAAGGAGGACAAGGTCTACGGCAAGCGCAACCGCGACGACGAGGCCGCGCGGAAGCGGAAGAACGAACGGTACGACAAGGAGGACGTCGCCAAGGGGCGCGTGAAGCCGCCGAAGAAGAGCACCAAGCCAACGACCAAAACGCCAAAACCGAAGAGCACGAAGTCGACGACTCCGGCACCGAAGAAGGGCGGCGACTCGGGCGGACCGACCCGTAAGGACTGGGTCAACGCGGCGAAATGGGTCCACGAGATCGGTGGCGTAGCGAACTGGGGTGGCGCGGCTGTCGCTGGCGGGTGCCTGTACTGGCAATTGCATGCTTGCGCCGCCGCAGCCGCACAAGTCAGCAAGGCCGGCGCCGCCGCCCAAATCGGTTCTGGAGCCTTCATCGCGTGGGACGCGTGCGATCGGGGTGAGGATTGTGCGACGTCGGCCTTGGCTTTCGTCAATGACGTGGGTGGGGCAGCGGCGCCACAACTCGCCCTGTGGGCCTCGTTCAAGTGGGTGGACAGAATAACTCGACCCGGTAGGTAGCTACTCACATCAACAGCAGCGCGGTGGCGTCGGTTCTCACGCCACCGCGCTGCTGTTGTTGGGTCTCGCGCCATTCACCACCAGCGGCAATCCTCCGTGTGCGCCGTGGTGTGCGCCGTGATGTGCGGCACCTAGCGACGCTGTAGCCGCCCGTTCCAGGAGCGGGGCTACTCGTTGATGGAGGCTGGCTGTGCGACGTCTCGGCTTGATCCTGCTGTGCGCCGTATCCCTCATGGCGCAACCCCTTCCCGCGCAGGCGGCGCCCACCGAGCCGGTCGGCCGTCCGGCGCTGAGTGGGAAACCTGGACCGGGCGTGTCCGCCCGGGCGCCGATGGACGATCCGGCCAGCAGGAACGCGTGGCGCAAGGCGCCCCCGGTCGCCTGGCCGGCGCCCGGCGTGGCGAAGGTCGAGGTGCCCACGCGTGACGTCGAGAAGGTCGACGCGGAGGCTCCGAAGCTGGCCCGCGCCGGGGCGTTGCCGATCTGGCTCGGGCGGTCGGCGACCGTGCGGCTGATGCGCTCCGGCAAGGATTCCGGCCTCGTCTTCAGCGTTGCCGGCCTGCGCGGGCGAGCGCCGATCGAGGTGGACTACACCGGTTTCCGGCACGCCTTTGGCGGCGACTACGCGGCGCGCCTCAAGCTCGTACGCCTCGACGGCCAGCCGGTCAGCAGCCGCAACGACCCGGCCCGGGGCCGGGTCACCACGACCGGCGCCGACGGCGTCTACGCGCTCGCCGCCGCGTCCGACAGCAGCGCGGGCAGCTACCGGGCGACGAGCCTGGCGCCTTCGGCGACCTGGCAGGTGGGCCTGGGTTCGGGCGACTTCACCTGGTCGTACCCGATCACGGTGCCCCAGCTGCCGGGCCCGGTCCCGGACCTGAGCCTCTCCTACAATTCCGGCGCCGTCGACGGGCGCGTCGGGTCGACCAACAATCAGCCGTCGCTGGTCGGCGAGGGGTTCGATCTGCGCACCGGCTACATCGAGCGCTCCTACCACTCCTGTGACCAGGACGGCCAGGCCGGCGTCGCTGACCTGTGCTATCTGTCGCACAACGCCGTCGCGGTGCTGCCCGATCTGACCGGTGAGCTGGTGCGCGATGAGGCGACCGGCAAGTGGGCGACGCAGCGCGAGAGCGGGTGGCGGATCGAGCAGCTGTTCGGCGCGGCCAACGGGGACAACGACGGCGAGTACTGGCGGCTGACCTCGCCCGGTGGCGTGCAGTACTTCTTCGGCAGCAGCGCCGCCGCCAGCTCGGCCTGGACGGTGCCGGTCTACGGTGATGACGGCGGCGAGCCCTGCCACCAGTCGACGTTTGCCGGTTCCTGGTGCCAGCAGGGCTACCGGTGGATGCTGGACAAGGTCGTCGACCCGCACGGTGACGCCATCACCTACACGTACGAGAAGGAGACCAACAACTATCGCCGGGGCGGAGTGATCACCCCGTACGTGCGAAGTGGTCACCCGGTCGGTGTCGAGTACGGCGGTGGTGCGGCCCGGGTGGTGTTCACCCCGGCCGGTCGATGCCTGCCCGGGTCGACCTGTGCCGGCAGTGAGCCGGCTAACTTTCCCGACGTCCCCTACGACCAGGAGTGCGGCACCAGCAGTTGCGCGTACACCGCGCCGACGTTCTGGTCCACGAAGCGCCTGGCGAAGATCACCACGCAGGTCAACGATGGCAGCGGCTTCCGCGACGTCGACTCGTGGACGCTGACCCACTCGTTCCCGGACACCGGCGGCGGTGGTGCCGACGCGGCCCCCGCGCTGTGGCTGGAGTCGATCGTCCATGCGGGGCACGTCGGCGGCACCGTCACGCTCCCGCCTGTCCGGTTCGCGGGAACGATGCAGCCCAACCGCCTCGAGGCGATCGACGGCAAGGTCCCCCTGAACAAGTACCGAGTTCAGGGCATCATCAACGAGACCGGTGGGCAGGTCGAAATCAACTACTCCCTGGTCGACTGTGTGGGCAGCACCCCGAGTCCGGATGCCAACGTACGCAGGTGTTTCCCCGCGTTCTGGAGCCCCGGCGGCACCGGGCCCGCGCTGGACTGGTTCCACAAGTACGTGGTCAACGAGGTGGTCGAGGAGGACCTGGTCGCAGGGCGTGCGGCGAAGGTCACCCGGTACGAGTACCTCGATCCCGGGGCCGTGCTGTGGAGTCACGATGACTCCGAGATCCTGCCCACCACGCGGCAGTCCTGGGGGCAGTGGCGCGGGTACCAGCGGGTGCGGGTGCGCACCGGCCAGTCGGCCACCGAGTATGTGTTCCTGCGCGGCCTGTACGACGACAAGAAGGCGGACGGAAGCCGGCGACTGATCACGGTGGACGGCGTCGACGACCGGGCGGCGTTCAGCGGGATGGCCCGGCAGACCACCGTGTTCGACGGGGCCAACGTAGTCAGCCGTACCACGTCCCAGCCGCTGCTCATGGGTACCACCGCGACCCGGGTGCGCGCCTCTGGCACGCTGGAGGCGACGCTGGCCGACGAGGTGTCGGTGCGCAGAGTCATCACGCTCACGGGCGGGGGAACCCGCACCGTGGAGAAGCGCTTCGGCTACGACAGCCGGGGCCGGCTGCTGCACACCAGCGACCTCGGCGACACCTCGACCACGGCTGACGACACCTGCGTGCGCAACACCTACACGGAGAACACGACGACCTGGATCATCAACACCGTCGGCCGGGTGGAGACCCTCGACGCGGCGTGCGACGCGACCGCACCGACGCTGACTGATGTCAAGAACACCTACAGCGACGTCGGTGATCTCACCAAGGTCGAGGAGTGGAACGGTACCGGCTTCGTCACCGCCTCCCGTACCGTTCCCGACCGCTACGGCCGCCCACTGGAGCAGCACGACGCGCTGGGCCATGTCACACGGACCACGTACACGCCGGCGAGCGGTGGCCCGGTGACCCGTTCCGTGGTGACCAATCCGGCGGGCCACACCGTGACCACCGACTTCGAGCCGTTGCGCGGGTCCGTCTCGGCCACCGCGGACGCCAACGGCAACGTCACGCGCACCGCTTACGACTCGCTGGGCCGGCTCGTGGCGGTCTGGCGGCCGGGTCGGGCCACCACGGCGACCCCCAACGTGCGATACGAGTACCTGGTCCGCGCGAGCGGGCCGTCGGTAGTGACCACCCGCCCGTTGATCGGCCCGGTCAGCCACGAACTGTACGACGGCCTGCTGCGCCCGGCGCAGACTCAGACAAGCTCCCCGAGCGGCGGCCGCATCGTCAGCGACACCATCTATGACAGCGCCGGCCAGACGTCCCGGGACATCGACGATCATTGGGACGCCGGGGCGCCGGGGACGAGCCTGCTGGCCGCGCCCAAGGCCCCGGGTCGGGAAACGCGGTACACCTATGACGGGGCGGGGCGGGTCATCGTCGAAGCCCTCTACTCGGGTGGGGCGCAGCAGTGGCGTACCACGACCGCGTACGGTGGCGACCGGGTGGACGTCGACCCGCCGCAGGGTGGGACAGCGACGACCGCCGTGCTGGACGGACACGGCCGGACCGTCGAGCTGCGGCAGTATGCCGGTGGCGCGCCGACCGGCGCGTACGACGCCACCCGGTACACGTACACGAAGCTGGGCCAGCTCGAGTCGATCACCGATCCGGCCGGCAACGTACGGCGCAACACCTACGACAGCCGTGGGCGTCAGATCAGGGCCGAAGCGCCGGACACCGGCGCGGTCGTCCTGGGCTACGACGACGCCGACCGGCTCGTCTCCCGCAGGGACGCACGCGGCCGGACCGTCACGTACGCCTACGACGACCTGGACCGGCGCACCGCTGTCCGCGAGGGCAGCACCACGCTGGCCGAGTGGGTCTACGACACCGCGCCGGGCGGCAAGGGGCTGCTCGCGTCGTCGACGCGGTACTCCGGCAACGCGGCGTACGTCTCGGCCGTCACCGGCTACGACGAGCGGGGCCGGCGCAAGGGCGTGGCCGTGGCCATTCCGGCGATCGAGACCGGGCTGGCCGACACGTACACCACGACGTTCACCTACCACGAGGACGACCAGCCCGCCACCACCACGTTGCCGGCGGTCGGCGGCCTGCCGCAGGAAACCCTGACCCACGGCTACGACACGCTGGGCAACCCGACGACGCTGACCGGGCTCGCGCCCTACGTCGCCGACACGGCCTATGACGAATTGGCTGAGCTCTACTCGCGCTCGTCCGGTCCCACCGAGCGGCAGGTCTCCCGGTACTACAGCTGGGATCCGGCCACCCGACGGCTGTCGTACGCGGCGGCGTACCGCGACGTGGCGACGCAGCCGAGGCTGGCCGATCGGGCTTACACCTACGACGCCGCGGGTAACGTCACCTCCATCACGGACAGCCTGGACGACACCACCGACCGCCAGTGCTTCCGGTACGACCATCTCCAACGGCTCGTTCAGGCCTGGACGCCGGCCGGTGACTGCACCGCTGCGCCGACGACCGGTGGTCTCGACGGCCCCGCGCCGTACTGGCACGACTACAGCTACGACCGGATCGGCAACCGGCTCGGCGAGGTGCGGCACGAAGCGGCCGGCGACACCACGCGGACCTACGCCTACCAGGCGACCCAGCCGCACCTGGTGCGGTCGGTGACCACCGGGTCCGCGACCGCGAACTACGGCTACGACGCGTCCGGCAACACCACCTCACGGCCCGGGCAGACCCTCACCTGGGACGCCGAGGGACGGCTGGCCAGCAGCGGTACCGAGACCGCCGTGTACGACGCCGACGGCAACCGGCTCATCCGGCGTGACGCGACCGGCACCACCGTCTATCTCACCGACACGGAGGTGCATCGGGCCGCGTCCGGGTCGGTCACGGCCACGCGCTACTACCGGCAGGGCGACAGTGTCGTCGCGGTACGCACACCGTCACGGCTGAGCTGGCTGGTCGACGACCACCAGGGCACGGCCACGACCGCGGTCGCCGACCAGGCCGGCCAGCCCACCGCCCGCCGCTACCAGCTTCCGTTCGGCGCCACCCGCGGCACCACGCCCGCCTGGTGGGACGGCGAACGGGGATTCGTCGGCGGCACCGCCGGACCGGCCGGGCTGGTTCACCTGGGCGCGCGCGAGTACGACCCGGCGATCGGCCGCTTCCTCTCCGCCGATCCGGTCGTCGACACCGCCGACCCGCAGCAGATGCACGGCTACTCCTATGCCAACGGCAGCCCGGTGACGATGTCGGACCCGGACGGGCTCAAGGCCAAGCAGTCGACGTCGCTCATCTCGAAGAAGGTCTCGGACAAGCTGCGCGGCATAGTGATCGACAGCCTCCTGAGCCAGCCGTACGACGACTACTTCGTGTGCGAGGGCTGCGGCTGGGAGTACTACGGCGACACCATCTGGGACTTCGGCGGCTACGACGACGACACCTACGACGAGCCGCAGGTCCGGTACACCTACCAGCAGACCGACTGCGGGGGATGGGGCGGCCAGTGCGTGACGCCGCGGCCGTACGGGTGGGTGGCCGACTACGGCGACGCGACTGCGGTCTCGTCGTCCCCGGCGACGCGCATCGGGACTTCCTCGTCGTCCTCGGGGACACACATCGGGACCTCCGTCATCGGCTACTCGTCCTCGTTCTCGTCGTGGTCCCCCTCCGCGTCCTCGTCCTCCTCGGGATCGAGCTGGGGTAGCCTCCGCCCCGTCACCTCGGTATCGCTGGGCCGATGGCCGTCGATGATCTGGGACCCGCCACGCCACTCCGGTACGTTGCCGGGCATCGGATCGCTACCCGGTCTCGGGTCGTCGTTGCTTCGTCACCGGTAGGCGGCGCGTCGTGAACCGTGGTGTGGCGGCGGCCCTGTCGGGTCTCGTTGTCCTGGGCATCCTTACCGTCCCTGGCTCCGGCGGCACCGCGCCCGCCGGATCCCCTCCGGCCCGCGAGCCGGTCGCGGGCCAGGAACCCGGCCCGGTCGGGGAGGTCGTCGGTCTGGCGACCGCCCGCCGCACCGGCCGCCCGGTAGAGGTGACCGCGTTGACCACCCCGACCAGGCAGGTCTTCGCCCGCCCCGACGGCACCATGTACGCCGAGGTGAAGACGAGCCCCGTGCGGGTCAGGCGGGGCAACGGCTGGGCGCCCATCGACACCACCCTGATGCGACAGGCGGGCGGCTTCATCGCACCGAAGGCGTCCCCCGCGGACGTACGCTTCTCCACCGGCGGTGACGGCCCGTTCGCCAGCCTCACCGACGGCGCCCGGCGGGTCGAGCTGAGCTGGCCTGGCCGCCTTCCCGGGCCGCGCCTGGCCGGTGACTCCGCGACGTATCCGGCCGTGCTGCCCGGTGTCGACCTCGTCGTCACCGCCACGCCCACCGGGTTCACGGAGAAGCTGGTGGTACACACACCCGAGGCCGCACGGCATCCGGCGGTGTCGCGGATCCGGTTCGGCCTGCGTACCGAGAACTGGACGCTGACCGGCGATCGGCTGCCCGCCTTCATGTGGGACTCGTCGCCGCGGGCCCGCAAGCACCCCATGAAGGTGGCGGCCGGCCGGGACAGCCTGACCGTCGTCCCGGATCCAGCGGTGCTGTCCGACCCGGACCTGGTCTACCCGCTGTACCTGGATCCCGAGGTGCCGACGCCCCGCCCGCACTGGGCGATGGTGTGGTCGGCGCTGCCCGACCAGAGCTACTACAACACGTCATGGCACGCGCAGGTGGGTGCCGACCCGGCCGATCCGGCCGGCGGCCGATGGCGCTCCTACTTCGAGCTCGACACGTCCTTCGCCGCCGGCAAACACATCATCAGCGCGACCTTCCGGGCCACGCTGCTGTACTCCCACAGCTGCGCCGCCGAACCGGTCTATCTGTGGCACACCGGCACGATCAACTCCGGTACCACCTGGAGCAACGCGCCGAACAAAATCGCACAGGTGGGTGCCCCGGTCACCACCATCAAGGCCGGCCACGAGGCCTGCCCGGGCACGCCGGTGGCCGAGTTCGACGCCACCTCACTGGTCACCACGGCCGCCGCGCAGTCATGGCAGCACGTCACCCTGGCACTCGCGGCCGACGAGGCCGGCGTGGGCGGCAAGGTCTTCGAAAACGACGCCCGCTACGACTACAAGGTGCCCGGCATCGGTGTGGTGTACAACTCGGTGCCGGAAGCACCCGTCCTGCGGCCGACCACGACCATGCCCGGATGCGCCGGCACACCGGCGATGTGGGTCACCACGCTGACCCCCGAGCTGTCGGTGACGGTCGCCGACGCCGACACCGGCGACCGCCACGGCATCGATTTCGAAATCCGCACGGCCGGTGCCGCGTCGCCGTTCCACACCCCACCGCGGACCGTGCCCGGCACGTACGTGTACGACGACATGCCCGACGGGGTGCTGGTCGATGGCGGCCGGTACGAGTGGCGGGCGCGAGCCAGCGACAGCGTCGACACCGGCCCGTACAGCCCGTGGTGCCCGTTCACCGTGGATGTCACCGGGCCGGCCAGGGCGCCGACCGTCACGTCCCAGCACTTCATCCAGGTCAAACCCGGACAGGCCCAGTACGGTATCCGGGTCGACCAGGTCGGCCAGTTCACCTTCGGCGCAGGCGGTGATCCGGACGTGGCCGGGTACGACTACGAGATCCGGGTGCCCAAGCAGACCCCGGTACAGGGGCGGGTCATGGCCCCGTCACCGGGTGCCGCCGCTTCGCTGTCCTACCGGCCGCTGGTTGGCGGACTGTCGACGATGTACGAGATATGGGTGTGGTGCGTGGACGCCGCGGGCAACCGGGGCCCGAGAAACCCGCGATACCAGTTTCGGGTCAAGGATCTGCCGGCCGTCGTCGACCTGCACTTCGCCGATGACCCATCAGGAGACACGGCGTCGGACTCCTCCTCGACCGGCGCCGACGGCACGCTGACGCTCACCCCAGGGGTGTCCTGGGCGGACGGGCACGACACGCAGGGCATACACCTGGACGGGCCCGGCGTTGGTGGTGTGGCCGCGCAGAGCGCCGTCGACACGGCGCAGAGCTTCACGGTCATGGCATGGGTACGGCTGCTCTCCGACGACACCGACAACGGTGCGGCCCTCAACCTTGTGGGCCACTCCAGCACCGGCTTCGCCATGCGATACCAGAAGATCGGCAAGCACTGGCAGTTCACCATGCGAACGGGGCCGGCGGCCGATGCGCCGGAGGTGGTCGCGACATCCGACACCATCGCGCAGGTTGGCGTGTGGGCTCACCTGGCCGGCGTGCACGACCCGGCCTCCGGCCAGATCCGCTTGTACGTCAACGGCAGGCTCAGCGGCACCGCGCCATTCACCACCCCCTGGACGGCCAGTGGGCCCTTCCGGATTGGGCCGTTGCACGACAGCCCGGCGTGGGTCGGCGACCTCGACGAGGTGACTGTCTTCGACACGGCGGTGTCCGAGGCGATGATCCGCAACGACATGGGCTGGCTGGAGCGGCCCGGCAACGAAGGGCACTGGCGACTCGACGAGAACAGCGGCATCGCCGCGGCCGACAGCTCCGGAAACCGCCACACCGCGGTGCTGTACTCCCAGGCCTCTTGGACGAGCGCTCGGCACGGCGGCGGGGCCCGGTTCGACGGCGGCTGGGCGCACACGGACGGTGCGGTGATCGAACCCAACGCCGGCTACACGGTTTCCGCCTGGGTCAAACTCGACCGGCTGCCAGTACAGGACCAGTACATCGCGGTCAGCCAGGACGGCCGCTGGGACAGCCGGTTCAAGCTCGGCGTCTCCCGCGGCTGGGACATGCCCAACGGGTGGGTGTTCGCGGCGAACGCCGCCGACACTCCCGACGATCGTGTCGCTGGTAGTCAGCCCGCCTGGGTCCAGAGCGACATCGCGGAGCAGGTCGGTGTCTGGACCCACCTGGCCGGTGTGTACGACCAGGCCGCGGGACAGATCCGGCTCTACGTCAACGGCCGGCTCAGCGGGACCGCGCCGTTCGCCAACGCCCAACCCGCCGTCAGCTCGCTGGTGTTCGGGCGCTGGCAGGACGAGGGTTTCCGGGTCGGCACCTGGCCCGGAACGATTGACGACGTCCACGTGACGCAACAAGCCCTGTCCGCTCCCGAGATCAAGACGTGGATGGACTGGCCCAAGTGGGGTCCCAACGCGCGCTGGACCTTCGACGAGGCCAGCGGCATGGTGGCGACCGACGTGAGCGACAACGACCACACGCTGGCCCTGGTCGACCGCGCGAGCCGGATCGACGTCCCGTCCGGCAAGGCACTGCGCCTGGAGGGGCAGACCAGACCGGACTGGGTGTACGACGGCGCGCACGGTCGAACCGGCGGGCCGGTCGTCCCCGCGGGCCGCAGCTTCACCGTCGCGGGCTGGGGGCGCCTGGACAACCTGAACGCCTCCGCCACACTACTGAGCCAGGATGGGATCAACGACAGCGGGTTCAGCCTGCTCTATGACAAGAGCGCGAACGCATGGTCGTTCCGCATGGCCAAACAGGACAGCCGGACCAGCGACGAGTACGCCGCTGCCCGGGGCGGAACCCCACAGGCAGGCGGGTGGACACATCTGGCGGGGGTGTATGACCATTCGGCCGGAACCCTGAAGCTCTACGTCAACGGTTCGTTGGTGGGATCGACCAGCTACCGGGCGACCTGGTTCGCCGACCGGGCATTCATCGTGGGCCGCGAGTTCGGCAGCGGCTACGGAGCGCCGATGTACTGGTGGAAGGGGGAGGTCGACGACGTGCACGTCCTGGATCATGCCGCCACCGCCAGCGAGGTCGGGCAGATCAAGGGCAGTCCGCCGGTGCCGGCGCCGACCCCCGTGGTGAGCGCCTCCGGCTTCTGTGAGGCAACCGGCTATCCAGGCGGTTGGGGGGTCTATGTCAGCGGCAGCATCGCGGATACGACGCTGAACATCAGCAGCGCGTACGTGTCGTACTCCGCGAGCGGTGTCGACCCGAGCTATGGATCGCCATCGGGCACCGTTTCGCTGAGCACAAGCGGGCGCTCCTTCACCGGCAACTTCCCTAGCAGGTCCGGCTGGGAGTTCGTCGGTGGTAGCGGGGCCAGTTGGACTGTGACGGTCACGTTGAGCGATGGCACGTCCTACAGCAGATCCGGCTACACCAGCAGGTGCGGTTGATCGCGAGACCGGGCCCGGGCAGTGCCGGCCCGGGCTCAGGCCGGCGGCAACAGGTCGATCAGGAACTCCTGCTCAGGGCCTTCCGTGCAGTCTTCCTGCACCGCTGTCCTGCCCGCTGCGGCGGTGCCGTCGAGCAGACCGATGCACCGCCCGCTGTACGCGGACCGTAGCCGGTAATGGTCGACCGGACCCCGATCGAGCCGCTCGAACCGGAACAGCTGTTGGAGACGGGCCTCGCTGCAGTCGTTCCACGGCTCGAGCATGTCCTCGGCGACGCCGTCGCTGAGCAGCGTGAGGCAGCCGATCCCCTCCGTGGGACTGTGCCACTTGATGAACACCAGTTCGGCACCGACCGGTTCCAGGAAGGTGCGCGGGGGCGCGGCCGGGCAGGGCCGGAGGGCGGCGACCGCGGTCGGGTAGCGGCCCCGCTCGTCGCGCCCCTCGCTGAGGCACAGCTCAGGGGATCGCGCCGCACGGATCTGGACGAAACTGCCAGCATCGCCGATGGGCGGGCCCATCCCAGCCGCCGAGACGCCGGCAGCCGGAGTCCGCGCGGTCGCCGGCCGGTCGTCATCGGTGGCCGACGCGTACCCGCCGATGCCCAGTCCGACCAGGAACAGGGCCCCGACAAGCGTCAAGAGCACCGGCTTACGTGATCGGCGGACGCGCGACGTACCAGATTCGGAAGGCGTCGACGAGAGAGCAGGCCACGGCTCGGTCGGCTTCATCGCCACGGTCTGGGCGTCCGCCTGTGGGGAGCCCTCGTCCAGCATCGCGATGCGCTTGCGTGCGGCGAGCCACCGGTCCACCTCGGCCTTGCCGAGACCGCAGGCCCTGACCAGCATCTCGACAAGCTGTTCGCGGGGCAGGGTGGGGCGGCCCAGGGCGGTGGCGATCGTGCTGCTCGGAAGCACCGCGCCAGCCGCAGCAGCCTTAGCCTCCAGCTGGCGGTACGTCAGCCCGGACCACAACCGCAATCGGCGTAGCGCCGCCACCAGCTCCGCGGCGTCCCGTGCCTCCTCCGGCTGAGGAGGCCCTGCCATGGGATCGACTCGTTCCACAGGGGCGCCTGCATCCACGAAGCCAGCATGCCTCATCCGGGGCGGCTATGGAGTCCCGTCACATTCCGTCGCGCTTCACCCGTTCCCGGCTGGGTGCGTAAGCGAGTACCTCGATGGGGGTGCTCGCGAGATTGACGCTGAAGTCGTGGCCTGCGTGAGGTAGTTCCCCGTCGAAAAGTTGAGCCTGGTGGATGGTGGTGGCGATGGCGGTGTCCGCGGTGACGATCCCGGCCTCGGTGAGGAGCCGTCGGCGCGGGGAGCGTGACCGCCCGCCTCGATCGACGCTTCTCAGGACAGGTTGAAGAGCGCGGCCGCGTTGCCCCAGCAGACCGCGCGCAGCCAGTCGTTGCCGAGGTCGAGCCGGGCCAGCCCGGCGAGCTGCTCGGCGTACGGGTACGGAATGTTTGGGTAGTCGCTGCCCAGCAGCACCTTCCCAGCCAGCCCCAGCTCACGCAGCCGGGGCAGGTCCGCCGCCGGGAACGGCTCGAAGCGGTCGAAGAACGAGGTGAACGCCATGGTGGTGTCCAGGCACACCCGCTCATACTGCTCCGCGAGATCGAGGAAGGCGTCGTAGTCCGGCGCACCCAGGTGCGCCACGATCGCGGCCAGCCGGGGATGCCGGGCGAGCAACGCGGCGAACGGTTCCGGTCCGGTGTGGACGGTGGCCACGGGCGCGTGCCCGGCGTGCACCACCGCCGGCACCCCGGCCTCGGCCAGCAACCCCCATACGGGATCGAGCGCCGGGTCGGTCGGCCGGAACGCGCCTACCTGGATGTGCACCTTGAACACCCGGGCGCCGGCGTGCAGCGCCTCCGCGACGTAGCGGACCGCGTCGGGT
This sequence comes from Micromonospora sp. NPDC047738, assembly GCF_040642675.1. NCBI lineage: Bacteria > Bacillati > Actinomycetota > Actinomycetes > Micromonosporales > Micromonosporaceae > Micromonospora > Micromonospora sp. NPDC047738. Next base: position 56,974 of record NZ_JBEYSO010000017.1, on the reverse strand, counting down.
TCCGGGAAGACGGTGGCCGAGGGGAGGCAGCCGGGGGTGCGGGCGGCGAAGTCCAGCGTCCACCGGTTCAGCGACTCCGCCATCCCGGGCCGGTGCGGGTACGCCAGCGCGGTGAACGCCCGGACGCCGAGCCGGCGCAGGTGGGCCACTCGCTCGGCGTCGCTCCACCGGTACCGGATCGGCCACTCGGTGCCGACCAGCGGGCCGGCCGCGTCGAAGTACGCCCACACCTTGCGCAGCAGCCGGGGCGGCAGGAAGTGGGTGTGCACGTCGGCGAGCCCGGGCAGGCCCAGCCGCCGCCAGAACGCCGGCACTGCGGCGTCCTCGGCCGGCGGACGGGTGTGGTCCGCCGGCCCGGCCGTCGCCGGCGGCGCGGCGGCCGGCCCGTCGAATGAGGTCACACCTGGATGTTGAACCGTTGCAGCACCGACGGGGCGACCAGCCCCACCGCGGCGAGCACCGCGAGGATGGTCATCGCCGCCCGCAGCACGATGGTCTCGGCCTTGCTCCCGGTCCGCAGCGCGATGCTGTTGGGCAGGCCGATCATCGTCCACATCCGCCGCTTGATCGGGATCGGCCAGAGGATCGGCACCCCGGCCCGGGTGATCATGTCGCCGAGGATGTGCACGAAGCAGCCCACGCCGACCGCCATGCCGATGAGCGGATAGCCCCGGTCGCCGGGGAGGTTGGCGAAGGTGAACCAGGCGGCCCCGGCCGACACGAGGGTGACGATCACCCAGCCGGCCCGCTCGGCCCACCCGTCGAAGAGGCCGCGCAGCGCCAGCCCGATCATGAAGAAGAGGATGCTGACCACCGCCCACTTGCCGTAGTGGGCGCAGAGCGCGGTGGTGCCCCAACCGACCAGCACGGTGAACGGGATGGTGTGGGTCAACGTCCGGTGCCCGTTGTTGCGCTTCGGATCCTTGCTCAGCTTCGTGGCGTAGTAGACGCCCAGCGAGAGTTTCTCCACCACCTCGGCGATGAACAGGCTGACCACGCCGAAGGTGCGGGCCACGGTGGCACCGCCCTGGTTGCGGGTCACCTTGCCGGAGAGGTCGAGGTCGGGGAAGAGCGCCCCGCCCGCGCAGACCGCCGTGCCCACCGCGAGCGCCAGCGGTGTCTGGTGGTAGTCGGCGAACTGGTCCAGCGCCCAGGAGCCGGTCAGCCACACCGCTGCGCCGGACAGCGCGTGAGACGGTCCCATCATCTCGGTTCGCCCTTCCCCAGAGGTCTTGATCGACAAAACTACGTCACTGTAGTTTCGTCGCCTGGTGAGGGGCATCACCCGGACGGTCCACAGAGGAGAGGGGCGGGACCGGCCCCGCGGACCAGCCGGATCACCAGGCAGTATGCCGCCACGGGCGGGGCGGATCTGTCGGCGATGCGACGCGCGTCAGCTCGCGGCCTCGGCCAGCAGATTTCCGTCCGGGATGGTGATGGCGGCTCGGCCGCCGGTCAGCAGGGTGGCCGTCCGGCCGGTCTGGAACGTGTCGTGCTCGCGGCGGGCGGCGGCGTAGCTGCCGGCGGTCCGGGCGGCGACGGTGGCCCACCCGTACCGCTCGGCGACCATGGTGCGGGCGCGGCGGGCCACCCGGCGGGCGAAGACCTCGTCGCCGAGGAGCCGGTCGACCGCGCCGGCCAGGGCGTCCGGGTCGCTGTGCGGGAAGGTGAGCCCGGTGATGCCGGGCTCGACGATCTCGGCGAGCCCGCCGGTGCGCGCCACCGCGAGCGGCGCTCCAGCGGCGGCCGCCTCCAGGGCGACCATGCCGAACGGCTCGTAGAGGCTCGGGACGACGGTGGCGTCGGTGGCGGCGAGCACCGCGGGCAGTTGGGTGGTGTCCATGAAGCCGGCGAACCGGACGGTCTCCCCGAGGTGCAGCCGCCGCGCCTGGTCCACCAACTCCTCCCGGTACGGCCCGTCGCCGGCGATCACCACGCGCAGCCCCGGGTGTCGGTCCCGCAGGTACGGCACCGCGTGCACCAGGTGCTGCACGCCCTTCTCGTAGACCAGCCGGCCCGCGTACCCGACCAGGGGACCGGTGCCGGCGAAGCGGGCGCGGGCGGAGGCGACCGCCCGGGGGCGGGCCCGCCAGGCCTGGTCGTCGACCCCGTTGGGCACCACGTCGATCGACCCGATCGGCACGTCGAACAGCCGCGTCACCTGCTCGCGCATGTAGCCGGAGCAGGCGATCACCCGGGCCGAGGCGTTGCTCAGCCAGTGCTCGACGCCGTGGATGGTGCGGTTCATCTCCTCGGGCAGCCAGCCCTGGTGCCGGCCGGCCTCGGTGGCGTGGATCGTGGTGACCAGGGGTAGATCGAGGTGTTCGGCCAGGGTGACCGCGGTGTGCGCGACCAGCCAGTCGTGGGCGTGGATGACGTCGTACCGGCCGGTCGTGGCGGCGCGCAGCGCGGCCCGGGTGAGGGTGTGGTTGAACGCCATGGTCCAGGCCAGCAGCGAGTCGGTGGCGAGCGGGAACCGGACCGGGTCCTCGGCCGCCCGCAGGATCCGCACGCCGTCGGCGTACTCCTCCAGGGGTGCGCCCTCGGCGTGGCGGGTGACGACGGTGACCTCGTGGCCGGCGGCGGCCAGCGCGACGGAGAGGGCGTGTACGTGGCGGCCGAGTCCACCGACCAGCACGGGCGGATATTCCCAGGAGAGCATCAGTACCCGCAGGCGCCGGGCGGGCTGGAGGTCGATCACTTCGGCGTCAGCGGACATGCGGCCCCCTTGAGTTGTGTCTCCCGCAGCACGCCACGGCCGCCCACCGCACCGGGGGCCGCCGTCCGTGCCCGGGGTCGCAGCCCATCCTGCCGAGCGGTCGATAACCGGCGGAGACGCGCTGATTGCCGGGATGTAACGCGTGGTCAGCGCTGGCGGACGCGGAGCAACTCGGCGACCGACCAGGCCTGGAACGGGCAGCCGGTGGCGGTGTGCGGCGGGTCGCCGTCGGCGGTCTCGCTCACCGAGCCCAGGCCGAACTCCGTCAGATGCCCGTCAAGACCCACGAACAGGTCGTCGGTGGGCAGCCCCGCCCGGCGGTACGCGTCGGCGAACGGCCCGATCAGCCACGGCCAGACGGTCCCCTGGTGATAGGCGGCGTCCCGCTCCGCCGGTCCGCCCCGATGCCGGCCCACGTAGCCGGGGGAGTCGGGGGCGAGGCTGCGCGGGCCGAGCGGGGTGAGCAGCGCCTCGGTGATGCGGCGCAGCGCCGCCGGGTCCGGTTCGAGGGGGGCGTACGGCAGCGACCAGGCGAGCAGTTGGTTGGGGCGGAGCAGGTCGTCGTCGTGGTGCGCCGCCCCACCGAGGGGGTACGCCGGGGCGGGCGCGTCCACCGCGTCGTGCAGCCAGCCCACCGGAGCGGGGAACCGCGCCCGGAACCCGGCCGACGCCCGGGTGTGCAGCCCCCACAGCGCGGTGGCGTCCCGCCCGACCAGCTCGGTCAGCTCGGCGACCCCGGCCAGTCCGTTGACCCAGAGCGCGTTGACCTCCACCGGCTTGCCGGTACGCGGCGTCACCGGCACTCCGTGCACCCGGGCATCCATCCAGGTCAGCGCGGTGCCGGGGGTGCCGCCCTGGGTGATCAGCCCGTCCGTCGGGTCGGCCCGGATGCCGTAGCGGGTGCCGGCCAGGTGCGCCTGCACCACCGCGTGCAGCGCGGGCAGCAGTTCGTCGCCGAGGTCGGTGTCGCCGGTGACGGTGACGTGCCGGGTCACCGCGTGCAGGAACCACAGCGTGGCGTCGACCGTGTTGTACTCCACCCGCCCCGTGTCGGCGGTGTTGGATAGCATCCCCTCCGACAGGGTCGCCGCGTAGGCGCGCAGCAGCGCCCGCCCCTCGTCCGCCCGGTTGGTGGCCAGGAACAGGCCCTCGTAGGAGGTCATGGTGTCCCGTGACCAGGCGCCGAACCACGGGTAGCCGGCCACCACGTCGGGTCCGGTGCCGGTGCTGACCACGAACGCGTCCGCGGCCAGGGCCAGGGTCGCCGCGACCGGGTCGTCCGGTTTCGCCGCGGCCACCACCGCCCGGTTGCGCCGTCGCGCCGCCTCGACCAGCGCGGTCGCCGGCGGCGGCTCCTCGGCCAGGTCATCCGCCCAGGCCAGCACCGGGACCGTGTCGCTGGGGGAGTCCAGGGTGCCGGAGAAGCGGCCCGCGTACCAGAGGTCCTCGTCCGGGTTGAGGCCGCGGGCCGCCTCCTCCCGGTGGCGTACGCCGAGCCACCACTGCCCCTCGGGTGCCCAGTCCGGCCCGGCCAGCCGGAAGGCGCCCTCGACCAGCGCCCCGCCGGCCGTCGGCTCCAGGCTCGGGGCCGGCCCGTCCGCCCGGCGCTCGCCGTGCGCGTCCCGCCAGGTGCAGGCCGCCGCCAGGTCCAGCCGCACCGGGCCGCCGGAGACCAGCCGGTGCACCACCGCCACGCAGGGCCGGCCGTAGGCCATGGCGATCTCCCGCTCGATCACCACGTCGCCGATCCGCCACCGCCAGCGCGGCACCCCGTCGACCAGGTCGAACCGCTCGAGCAGTTCGTAGCCGCGCGGGTCGATCACCCCGGAGGACCACTCGTGGGCGCCCAGCCGGACCCGCTGCCCGGAGGGCAGGGTCACCGCCGGGTCCAGGCTGACCAGGCCCACCTTCCGGGAGGCGGGGGTTTCCCCGGCCACCACCAGCAGGCCGTGGTAGCGGCGGGTGCGCAGGCCGCTGACCGTGCCCATGGCGTAGCCGCCCCGGCCGTCGGTGACCAGCCACTCCCGGGCCGACCCGGCGGCGAGGTCCCCGCAGACCTGCGGGCCGAAGCGAATCTCGATCAACTTTCCTCCACCGGCGGCGAGGTGCTCCACGCCACGACGACAATGGCCGCTGTGGTGAAGTACCCAGGCGGCGTCGAAGATGTGCAAATGCTCACCGACCGCCCGACCTCCGCGACCCCCGACCCCGAGCGGCACCGGCTCGCCCAGGCCGACGCCGGGGCGCAGGACTGGCGCGCATGGGGTCCCTATCTGTCCGAGCGGGCGTGGGGGACGGTTCGGGAGGACTACAGCGAACACGGCACGGCGTGGGACTACTTCCCCCACGATCATGCGCGCTCCCGAGCCTACCGGTGGAACGAGGACGGGATGGCGGGCGTGTGCGACGACCGGCAGACCTTCTGCTTCGCGCTGGCGCTGTGGAACGGCCGGGACCCGATCCTCAAGGAGCGGATGTTCGGCCTGGGCGGCGACGGCGGCAACCACGGGGAGGACGTCAAGGAGTACTGGTGGTACGAGGACTCCACCCCCACCCACTCCTGGATGCGCTGGCGCTACCACTACCCGCAGGCCGCCTTTCCGTACGACGAGCTGGTCGCGGTGAACGCGCTGCGCGGCCGGGACGACACCGAGTACGAGCTGGTCGACACGGGGATCTTCGACGACGACCGGTACTGGGCGGTGACCGTCGACTACGCCAAGGCGTCCCCCACGGACATGTGCATCCTGGTGACGGTCGCCAACCGGGGGGACCGGGACGACACCCTGCACGTGCTGCCCACCCTGTGGTTCCGCAACACCTGGGGGTGGGGACTTCCCGGTGGCGACCGGGTGCCGCGGATGGTCGGCTTCGAAGCCGGCGCGGGGCTGGGCCCGGTGGCCGGGGCGCGGCTGGTCGGTGAGCACTGGGTGCTCGGGCAGATCCTGCTGGAGGGCGACGGCGCGCCCGTCCCGCTGCTCTGCGACAACGACACCAACGCCGAGCGGCTCTGGGGGCTGCCCGGGCGGTCGCCGTACCCGAAGGACGGGATCAACGACCACGTGGTGGCCGGCGCGGCCACCGTCAATCCGGACCGGGAGGGCACCAAGGGCGCCCTGCACTACGTGCTCGACGTGCCGGCCGGTGGGCAGCGGCAGATCCGGTTGCGGCTGACCCGGACCGCCCCGCCGCCGGCGAGCCCGCCGCCGCCCCCGGCGGATCTCGGGGACGACTTCGACAGCGTGGTGTGGGCGCGGCGCGCCGAGGCCAACCGTTTCTTCGCCGGGGTCATCCCCGCCGCGGCGACCGCCGACGAGGCGCTCGTGGCGCGGCAGGCGATCGCCGGGCTGATGTGGGGCAAGCAGTTCTACCACTTCGACGTGAAGCGGTGGCTGGAGGGCGATCCGGGCTCCGCGCCACCTCCGGCCGGGCGTCGGCACGGGCGCAACAGCGCCTGGTGGCACATGAACAGCTTCGACGTGATCTCCATGCCCGATCCGTGGGAGTACCCCTGGTACGCGGCCTGGGACCTGGCCTTCCACTGCGTCACCATCGCCCGGGTCGACCCCGGCTTCGCCAAGGAGCAGGTGCTGCTCCTGCTCCGCGAGTGGTACCTGCACCCCAATGGGCAGATCCCGGCGTACGAGTGGGCGTTCGGGGACGTGAACCCGCCGGTGCACGCCTGGGCGGCGCTGAAGGTCTTCGAGATCGACGGTTCCCGGGACCACGAGTTCCTCGCCCGGGTGATGCACAAGCTGCTGCTCAACTTCACCTGGTGGGTCAACCGCAAGGACACCGGCGGCAACAACGTGTTCGAGGGCGGCTTCCTCGGGCTGGACAACGTCGGCCCGTTCGACCGGTCGGCCGCGCTGCCGGTGGCCGGAGTGCTGGAGCAGTCCGACGGCACCGGCTGGATGGGCATGTACGCGCTCAACCTGCTCGACATGGCCATCGTGCTGGCCGAGCACGACCGGGCGTACGTGGACACCGCGACCAAGTTCTTCGAGCACTTCGCGTACATCGCGGCGGCGGCGTACCAGCAGGGGCTCTGGGACGACGAGGACGCCTTCTTCTACGACGTGCTGCGGCTGGCCGATGGCAGTCAGGTGCCGCTGAAGGTCCGCTCGGTGGTGGGGTTGCTGCCGCTCGCGGCGGTCACCCGGCTCACCGCGCGTACCCTGCGCCGGCTGCCCGAGCTGGGTGCCCGGCTGCGCTGGTTCCTCACCAACCGTCCCGAGTTCGCCGATGTGGTCGGCGCCCGCCGGCTCGGCCCCGACGGGCGGCAGCAGCGGCTGCTGTCCATGGTCGGTCCCGAGCAGATGGTCCGGCTGCTCGCCCGGATGCTGGACACCGACGAGTTCCTCTCCGAGTACGGCCTGCGGACGCTGTCCCGCGCCCACCTGGACAAGCCGTTCACCGTCACCCTCGGCGGGCAGGAGTTCAGCGTCGGTTACGAGCCGGCCGAGTCGACCAGCGGACTGTTCGGCGGCAACTCCAACTGGCGCGGCCCGATCTGGATGCCGACCAACTTCCTGCTGATCAGCGCGCTGCGCGACTACGCCGCCTTTTTCGGCGACGACCTGCAGGTGGAGTATCCGACCCGGTCCGGGCAGAAGCGGACTCTGGACGAGATCGCCGACGATCTCTCCGCTCGGCTGATCGCGCTGTTCACCCGGGACGGCTGGGGTCGGCGGCCGATCTACGGCGCCTGCCAGCTCTTCCAGACCCACCCCGACTGGCGGGACCTGATCGCCTTCCCGGAGTACTTCCACGGCGACAACGGCGCCGGGCTCGGGGCGTGGCACCAGACCGGGTGGACCGCGCTGGTCGCCGACCTGATCCTCACCCTGCGCCGCTGACGGGCCGGCGCGGTCGGAAACCCGGATGTCGCGGCTGCCCCGGCGCAGTAGCGTGTCCCGGTCCGTTCAGGGGAAGGGGTACGCGATGCGACAGCGCCGGGAAGCCAAGGTGCTCGTCTTCGACGCTGACGACACGCTCTGGGAGAACAACGTCCTCTTCGAGCGGGTGATCGACGACTTCCTCGCCTGGCTGGACCACCCGACGCTGGACCGGGCGGAGATCCGGGCCGTCCTCGACGACATCGAGCGGGCCAACGCCGTCGCGCACGGCTACGGCAGCAAGGTCTTCCTGCGCAGCCTGGGCGAGTGCCTGGAGAAGCTGCGGGAGCGCCCGGCGACGGAGCGGGAGCGCGCCGAGATCGAGAGCCTCGCGGCGGCGCTGGTGGGTCACCAGGTGGAGCTGATGCCCGGCGTGGCGGAGACCCTGGACGACCTGGCCACCCGGCACGAGCTGCTGCTGCTCACCAAGGGGGAGCGGGAGGAGCAGCAGCGCAAGCTCGACGCCTCCGGGCTGCTGCACCACTTCCGGGCCGCGCACATCGTGCGGGAGAAGGACGCGGACACCTATCGTTGGTTGGCCTGCGAGTACGGCTTCGACCCGGCCGGGGCGTGGATGATCGGCAACTCCCCGCGCTCGGACATCCTGCCCGCCCGGGCCGCCGGCATGAACGCGGTCTTCATCCCGAACGAGAACACCTGGGTGCTGGAGCACGACGAGCTCGACCCGGGCGACCATGGGGTGATCCGGTTGGCCGCTTTCCCCGACCTGCGCCAGCACTTCTGATCGGCGGGTAACGTCCCGCCTGTGCCGTTGACCTTTCCCTCGCACCTGGCGCCCGTGCTGCCGCTGAAGCTGTGGCGACCGCGCTGGTTCGACGGGGTCGCCCTGGCCACCGGCGCCGTCGCGCCGGACGTCGGCTACCTGTTCACCGGCACTAGGTTCGAGCTCGGTCAGCGTACGCACACCCTCGGCGGGCTGCTGTGGTGGTGCCTGCCGGTCGCGCTCGCGTACGCCTGGATCGTCCGCCGGGTGATCGCCGGCATCGCGGTGCACCTGCCCGGCGAGCGCCTCTTCGCCTGGCGGGATTACGCCGCGCTGGGCGGGGTCCGGCATCCCTGGCAGGTCACCGTCTGCTCGGCGCTGATCGGTGCGTTCAGCCACGTCGGCTGGGACCGGATGACCCACAGTGACCGCTGGCCGCGGCTGCTGGGCATCGCGGACTTCCACGCGCTGACCGGGCTCTACTGGTGGCAGTTCTCCGACGTGCTCGGCACGGCGGCGGGCGCCGTCGTCGTGGTCGCCCTGGCGGTGCGGGCCGCCCGCCGGCAGGAGATCTTCGACGGCGTACGACCACCCGCGCCGCCGGCCCGGCCCGGCCGGTTCTGGGCGGTCGCGCTGCCGGTGGCCGCGCTCGGGGCGCTGCTGCTGCCCGGCCTGCCCGCAGCCGCCGTACCGGCGCCGGCCGGGGTGCGGCTGCTGCACCTGGGGGCGCTCGCGTTGATCGCCGGAGCCGCCGCGGCCGGCGGCCTACGTCCGGTCCCGCCGCCCGCGACGCGCGACGGGCACCACGCGGACAAACAGCGCCAGCCCAGCTGACCCTGTTACACGAACATGCCGTATTTCGACATTGGCATCAATCACATTCTCCCGGCGCTGGGGAACCTTGTTCGCCCTGCGAGAAGGTGCCTAACCTGAGCCCGCGTTCACGACTCTTCGGGGTGAGTCGGGGACGCACCGAAGTCCGGTAGTTGGGCACCGTGGAGCTGAGTGCAGGCGGGCCGGCTCGCCGTGTTGAGCCCGGCGTGGGCGTCGTGCCACGCCCGCCGCGCTCGCAACGGCGAATTCCGCTACCACGCCGGACGGCTGGGGGTCAGGACCGGGGAGTTGCGGACCCGGTCCTGACCCACCCCGGCCTCTCCCCGCGCGTCTCCCGTCTCCGGCGCCCCGCTAGCAGATTGTGCGAAAAGTCGCGCTTCACGGGACTGTGCGGATAAGCGCGAAGTGCGATGATCCCCCGAATGAAGCGGAGATCTCTGTTCATCGGTGCGGCGGCCGGCGTGACGGCACCCGTGCTCGCCGCCGGCGCGACCCCCGCGGCCGCCCGCCCCCGGGCTGCCACGGCCACCAGCGGCACCGCCGTGCCCGGTCCGAAGCGCCAGTGGCCGGTCGCCCCGGACAACAAGGCCGCCCGCCTGACCACCCTGCCGTCCACCACGCAGCAGGTCATCATCGTCACGGGGAACAGCTACACCACCACCTACGCCACGTTGGAGACGTTCCAGCGGATCCGCGGCGTCTGGACCCCGATCTCCGCGCCGCTGGCCGCCCGGATCGGCAGCAACGGCTTCAGCGACAACCACCTCGAGGGCGTGCCCAACACGCCGACCGGCGTCTACTCCATCGGCCCGACGATGTACGGCATCGCGGCCAACCCGGGCGTCAGCTACCCCTACCACCGGCTGGTCACCAACGACTGGTGGAACGAGAACCCGGATTCGCCGGCCTACAACACTTTCCAGCACACGGCCACCAACCCCGGCGGCTACAGCGAGGCCCTCTGGCGGGAGACGCCGGCCTACACGCACTTCGCCGTGATCACGTACAACATGGCCCCGAACGTCGCCACGCCCGTGCCCGGCGCCGGCAGCGGGATCTTCCTGCACGAGTTCAGCAAGACACCGTCCGGCCCCACCGCCGGCTGCGTCAGCCTCTCGCACGGCGACCTGGTGAGCGTGCTCACCTGGCTGAAGCCCGAACTCATGCCCCGCATCGTGCTCTGCCCCGCGCAGAACCTCAGCCAATACTGAACCGCCCCGCGGACGGCTACGCTGACCGTCCACCCAGAGCCTCCGGCCGCACGCGGCCGGAGGCTTTGCGGCACGCCGGCCCACGAACCACCCGGGGGACCACCCAGCTCATGGACACGATCAGCACCGGCCAGCCCTCCGGCGGCGAGGCGACCACCACCTGCTACCGGCACCCCAAGCGGGAGACGCTGCTGAGCTGCACCCGCTGCGACCGCCCCATCTGCCCCGACTGCCTGCGCGAGGCGCCGGTGGGGCACCGCTGCCCGGAGTGCGTACGCGACGAGAACCGCACAGTCCGCCGGGCCCGCACGGTCTTCGGCGGCCGGGTGGCCGCCCGACCCGTGGTGACGTACGTGCTCATCGGGCTCAACGTGCTGGCCTACCTGGCCGAGCTGGTCCACCCGGCGATCCTCGACCAGTTCGACAGCCTGGGCACCGGGCTGGTCGACGACGCCGGCCAGCGGTACGTCGACGACGGCGGCGCCTACGACGGATACCAGCTGATCGGCATCGCGCACGGCGAGTGGTACCGCCTGATCACCTCCGCCTTCCTGCACCAGCTGCCCACCCAGGGCATCCTCGGCATCCTGCACATCGTGTTCAACATGTACTGGCTCTGGGTGCTCGGCCGGGTCATCGAGGAGCGGCTGGGCGCCGTGCGCTTCCTCGCCGTCTACCTGCTCGCCGCGCTCGGCGGATCGGTCCTGGGCTTCCTGGTCTCCCCGCACCAGGCCGCCGTCGGCGCCTCCGGCGCGGTGTACGGGCTGGCCGGCTGCTACTTCGTCCTGACCCGGCGGCTGCACCACCACCCGATCGACCCCAACCGGGTGATCATCCCGTTCCTGATCTGGATGGTGGTCTCCGCCGGCTGGACCTCCTGGGAGGGGCACCTTGGTGGCCTACTGGCCGGCGGGGTCGCCGCCGTCGGGCTGGCGTACGCGCCGGCGAAGCGGCGAGCCGTCGTGCAGGTGTCGGTGGCCGTCGGGCTCGCCGTGCTGCTCGTCGCGCTGGTCGTCATGAAGTCGCTCGCCCTCACCACCTGACGGCAGCTCGGGCTGAGGTCAGGGCGATCGGCTCTGGTGGGACACCACCGGCCGGAGTGACACTGAGCCATGAGACTTCAGCGCGTACCACTGCTTGCCAGCGTGGTCGTGCTGCTCGCGGCGGCCTGCTCGACGACCGACCACGACGGCGCGGCCCCGCCGACCTCGACGGCCCCCATGACCGCCGTCACCACGCCGGCCACGACGGCCCCCGCCACCGCCGCGCCATCCGCAGCCGGAGGTTGGCGGGTGACGTACGGGTGGGCGGTGCCCTCCGCGCCGGCCCGGGTGGCACACACCGTCAAGGTGCCGGTCACCCCCGCGCCGGGGGAGCCGCTGCCCGTGCTGGTGCAGATCCAGGTCGGTGACCACCCGGCCGAGGGGTTCAGCCGGATCAGCTTCGCCTTCCGCGGCCCCACGCCGTCCTACCAGGCCGGATACGTCGCACAGGTGGAGTCCGACGGCACCGGCACACCGGTGAGCCTGCCCGGCGACACCTTCCTCTCCGTGCGCTTCGACCCGGCCCAGGCACATGACCGCAGTGGCCGGAGCACGGTGCACGCGCCGCCGCCGGCCATCGGCTACCCGACGCTGCGCGGCTGGGCGGCCGCCGGAGACTTCGAGGGGCACCTGAGCTTCGGCCTCGGGGTGCGGACCTCGAGCGAGCCGCTGCCGGTGCGACTGGGCGAGTCGACCCGGCCCGACGGCACCCACGTCGTCTCAGTGGACGTGCGGCGCGGTTGACCGCGGTGGGCGGCACCGCCCGCGCGGGCCGGAGGGCGACCCGGTCGGCTGCCGGGTGCCTCAGGCCGCGCCGCGGACGATGGCCACGGCCACCCGGCAGAACTCGTCCATGTCGGGCTGGAAGCCGGCCGCGATGTCCGGGTGCAGGCCGGCGCGGGTCTCGTCGAGCAGCCGGCGGCACACCTCCTCGACGGGTTCGCCCGCGTAGCCGGCGCGGACCCGCTCGGTGGCCGCCTGCAGGGCCGAGGTCAGCTGATCCTCCAGCGGGCCACGCAGCTTCTGCTGCACCGGGTCGAGCCCGCTCGGGTCGAGCGTGACGTGTGGCTCCGACATGCTGCTCCCTTCGTCGGCGTCCGCGGTACCCCGCCGCGGTCGTCGGTCAAACCACCGCCGGTACGGCGGCCACCCGGACCTGGTACGAGAAGTCCTCGGCCGGCTCCTCCGCGTACGACAGCCGGCGGATCTGCCGGTCGTCGGCGTAGAGGGCGACGTCGACCAGCACCCCGAGGTGGGCCAGGCCGATGTTCGCCACCCGCTTCTTGTCCTGCAGCACCGCGCAGACCCCGCCCAACAGTGTGCTGGCGTCGGAGGTGCGGTGCCCGGGCGGGCAGCGCAGGGTCAGGTCCACCTCGACCGGGCCGGCGAGCGGCGTCCAACCGGTGTGCTGGGCCGCCTCGCAGGCGGCCTGGAGCAGAGCGCGGACTCTCGCCGCCTGCCGGTGCCCGGCGGCGAAGATGGACAGGGCCTCGGTCTTGACCGGGGGCAGGCCGCTCACCTCGAACGTCAGGGCGAGAGCGCGGGTGGTGTCCTGCACGACGGACCTCCTCGGTTGGGACGATCCTGCCCAACCGGTGGTGCCGCAGAGGCGAGTTCGCGCGAGAACCAACCGAAAGGGCGGGCTGGGGTCGGCCGGAGGCGTATCGACGTCGACGGCGAACGCGCTGGCTGCGGAGCTATGAGAACGCTAGTCGACCGGGCGAACGCTGGGTAGCTCGCCGCTCACTGGTTGGGACGCGGGGCGAAGGCACAGAACTCGTTCCCCTCCGGGTCCGCCAGAACCCACCACCGGGTGGTGTCGGTGGGCTCGCGCAGCAGGGTGGCGCCGGCCGCGATCAGCGCGGTGGGGTCCGGGCCGGTCAGGTCGACGTCCCAGTGCACCCGGTTCTTCACCCGCTTGCGCTCGGGCACCGGGTCGAAGACCCAGTGGTCCCAGGGGAAGCCGGCCGCCCCCACCACCGAGGTGGCGCCCTCCTCGGTGGTGGCCACCCGGCCGCCGACCACGCCGGCCCACCAGCCGGCCTGGGCCGCCGGGTCGGCGCTGTCGACCACCAGCTCGAAGACGCCGGGCCGGGCGCCCTCGCGGGGCCGGAAGGCGCAGAACTGGTTGCCTTCCGGGTCGGCCAGCACCCACCAGCTGATCTCGGCGTCCGGCTCACGGACCAGCCGTGCGCCGGCGGCCAGCAGCGCGGTCGGCTCCGGCTCGGCGAGGCGCAGGTCCAGGTGGACCCGGGTCTTGCCGGTACGCGGCTCGGGCACGGTGTTGACCCAGATCGACTCGGCCTTCGAGGCGGCTGCCCGGGGGTCGATCCGGGTGTCGCCGTCGCCGGTGTCGATCAGGTCCGCGTCGAGGACGCCGGCCCAGAAGGCACCGAGCCGGTGGGCGTCCGCGGCGTCCATGCAGAGGTCCTTGAAGCGCGCGATCATGCCTCCACTATGCCGCCCGGCTCCGACACCCGGCTGCTCGCGCGTGCTCCGGCGGTCCGCCCAGATTGCCGGGAAGTGCGCGTCGGACGGCCGGACTTGCGTCCATCGGATCGGACCGGGGCCCGGTGACGTGACCTGGCCCACAGCCCAGCCCTGTGGTGGGCGTCGCGTGACGGTCAGGTTTCGCGCCGTGGCAGGTCGGGCACTGTCAGGCGCACGAAACGCCTGGGGCCGGGGCGGATCTGCCGCCGACCGCGCCCCCGACCGTCTCGCCGTGCGCCGGGGCACGGGCGACTTCCCCGGCCTTCGCCGACGAAAGGGGGAGGGCGATGACGACACACCCCGGCGACGCCGCGGACCGGCGGCGGCCACGCAGGCGTGCGGCGGCGGCAGCCGCCGCGCTGGCGTTGGTGGCGCCGTTGGCCGCCTGCAGTTCCGGTGGTGACGGCGGTACGCCGACGATCAACCTGTACTACCCGCCGGAGCAGAACCTGCAGAAGGTGGTCGACGACTGCAACGCCCAGGCGCAGGGGCGTTACCGGATCGTCTACCGGGTGCTGCCGCGGCAGGCCGACGACCAGCGGGTGCAGATGGTGCGTCGGCTGGCCGCGCAGGACAGCGGGATGGACGTGCTCGGCCTCGACGTCACCTGGACCCAGGAGTTCGCCAGCGCGCACTGGATCCGGGAGTGGACCGGCCAGGACAAGGCGGAGGCGGAGCAGGGCACCCTGGCCGGCCCGCTGGACACCGCCCGCTACGAGGGCAAGCTCTACGCGGCGCCGAAGAACACCAACGTGCAGCTGCTGTGGTATCGCACCGATCTGGTGCCGGAGCCGCCGAAGACGTGGGACGAGATGATCTCCGCCGCGCAGCGGCTGAAGGAGCAGGGCCAGCCGTACCAGGTGCTCACCATGGGCGCCCAGTACGAGGGTCTGGTCGTCCTCTACAACACCCTCGCGGAGAGCGCCGGCGGGAAGATTCTCAGCGACGACGGCAAGCGGGCGGTGATGGACGAGGGCACCGTCAGGGCCCTCGACCAGCTGCGGAAGCTGGCCACGTCGGGGGTGACGTCGCCGTCGTTCACCAACGCCACGGAGGACCCGGTACGGCTGGAGTTCCAGTCCGGCGGTGGCGCCTTCGAGGTCAACTGGCCCTTCGTCTATCCGGCGATGCAGGAGGCGGCGCCGGACATGGCGAAGAAGGTGAAGTGGGCGCGGGTGCCGGGCATCGAGGCGAACACCCCGAGCAAGGTCACCATCGGCGGCGTCAACATGGCGGTCAGCACCTACTCGAAGCACCCGAAGGAGTCCTTCGAGGCCGCCAGGTGCATCCGCAATCCGGAGCACCAGAAGTTCTCCGCGGTCAACGACGGCGTGCCGCCGACCATCGAGAAGGTCTACGAGGACCCGGAGATGGACAAGGCGTACCCGATGAAGGAGACCATCCTGGAGGAGCTGAAGGAGCCGGCGGTCCGGCCGCTGACCCCGGCGTACCAGAGCATCTCCACGGTGATGTCGGCGATGCTGTCGCCGCCGTCGGGGATCCGGCCCGAGCAGACCGCCGACGAGTTGCGCAAGGCCATCGCCGACGCCCTCGAGTCGAAGGGGGTACTGCCGTGAGCGAGATCCACCCGCAGCGGGCCGACCGTCCGGAGGTGACGGCATGAGTGTGAACGCCACTCCCACCGGCGCGGACGTCGCCGCCGAGGCCGAACGCGGCCCCGGGCGGCACGCCGCGGTGCCGGCGCAGCGGACCCGGCGCGGGACGAAGGCCCCGCTGAGCGAGAACAAGCGGGCCGAGCGGCGCCTTGGCTGGCTGCTCTGCGCGCCGGCCGCGCTGGTCATGCTGCTGGTCACCGCCTACCCGATCCTCTACTCGGTCTGGTTGTCCCTGCAGCGCTTCGACCTGCGCTTCCCCGACCAGCGCGAGTTTGTCGGGCTGGACAACTACGTGACCGTGCTGGGCAACCAGTTCTGGTGGACCGCGTTCGGGGTGACCGCCCTGATCACCGTGGTGACCGTCGCGGTGGAACTGGTGCTCGGCATGGGCCTCGCGTTGATCATGCACCGGACGCTGGTCGGCCGGGGCATCGTCCGCACCGCGGCGCTGATCCCGTACGGGATCGTCACGGTGGTCGCGGCGTTCTCCTGGCGGTACGCCTGGACGCCGGGCACCGGCTACCTGGCG
Source organism: Micromonospora sp. NPDC047738 (assembly GCF_040642675.1). Classification (NCBI taxonomy): domain Bacteria; kingdom Bacillati; phylum Actinomycetota; class Actinomycetes; order Micromonosporales; family Micromonosporaceae; genus Micromonospora; species Micromonospora sp. NPDC047738. The sequence goes on along the minus strand of NZ_JBEYSO010000017.1, from coordinate 40,910 downwards.
AACCTGTTCGACGGCAGCGCGCCGCTGACCGAGCGGGCCAGCTCGCTGGCGATCATCATGCTGGCGGAGATCTGGAAGACCACGCCGTTCATGGCGCTGCTGCTGATGGCCGGCCTGGCGCTGGTGCCGGAGGACCTGCTCAAGGCCGCGTCCACCGACGGTGCGACGGCCTGGCAGCGGTTCACCAAGGTGATGCTGCCGGTGATGAAGCCGGCGATCCTGGTCGCCCTGCTGTTCCGCACCCTGGACGCGTTCCGGGTCTTCGACAACATCTTCATCCTGACCGCGGGCGGTAACGAGACGTCGTCGGTGTCGATGCTCGCCTACAACAACCTGATCCGGGGGTTGAACCTGGGCATCGGCTCGACGATGTCGGTGCTGATCTTCATCACCGTGGCGATCATCGCGTTCGTCTTCGTGAAGTTGTTCGGCACCGCTGCCCCGGGCAGCGACGACGGGGAGAGGCGTTGACATGGCCACCGAAACCACCATGCGGGCGAGGCTGCGCTGGGGTCTGCTGGACGTCCTCGTCGTCGTCTTCGCGTTGATCCCGGTGCTCTGGATCGCCTCGCTGTCGTTCAAGACCCCGGCGACGCTCACCGACGGGAAGTTCATCCCGCGGGAGTGGACGCTGGACAACTACCGGACGATCTTCGCCACCGACCAGTTCGTCCGGGCTCTGGTCAACTCGATCGGCATCGCGCTGATCGCCACCCTGATCGCGGTGGTGCTGGGGGCGATGGCCGCGTACGCGGTCTCCCGGCTGGACTTCCCCGGCAAGCGGCTGCTGATCGGGGTGTCTCTGCTGATCGCGATGTTCCCGCAGGTGTCGCTGGTCTCGCCGCTGTTCGAGATCGAGCGGCAGCTCGGCCTCTTCGACACCTGGCCGGGGCTGATCCTGCCGTACATCACCTTCGCGCTGCCGTTGGCGATCTACACGCTGTCGGCGTTCTTCAAGCAGATCCCTTGGGATCTGGAGAAGGCGGCGAAGATGGACGGCGCCACCCAGGGTCAGGCGTTCCGGCGGGTGATCGCGCCGCTGGCCGCGCCGGGGCTGTTCACCACGGCCATCCTGGTTTTCATCTTCTGCTGGAACGACTTCCTGTTCGCCATCTCGCTGACCTCCACCGAGCGGTCCCGCACGGTGCCGGCCGCGTTGTCGTTCTTCACCGGCGCGTCGCAGTTCGAGGATCCCACCGGGGCGATCTGCGCCGCCGCCGTGGTGATCACCGTTCCGATCATCCTGTTCGTGCTCTTCTTCCAGCGCCGCATCGTCTCCGGCCTGACCTCCGGCGCAGTCAAGGGATAGGTGGTGTTGTCATGGCTGACATCGTGCTGGACAAGGTGAGCAAGCGGTTCCCGGACGGGACCGTGGCGGTGCGGGACGTCGACCTGGAGATTGCCGACGGCGAGTTCGTGATCCTGGTCGGCCCCTCCGGCTGCGGGAAGTCGACCACGCTCAACATGATCGCCGGGTTGGAGGACATCAGCTCCGGTGAGCTGCGTATCGCGGGGGAGCGGGTCAACGACCGGGCTCCGCGGGACCGGGACATCGCCATGGTGTTCCAGTCGTACGCGCTGTACCCGAACATGACGGTCCGGGAGAACATGGCCTTCCCGCTGCGGCTGGCGAAGCTGGACCGGGAGAGCATCAACACCAAGGTTGAGGAGGCGGCGAAGGTCCTGGAGCTGACCCCGCTGCTGGACCGCAAGCCGGCCAACCTCTCCGGCGGCCAGCGGCAGCGGGTGGCGATGGGCCGGGCGATCGTCCGGCAGCCCAAGGCGTTCCTGATGGACGAGCCGTTGTCCAACCTGGACGCCAAGCTGCGGGTGCAGATGCGCACGGTGGTGTCCCGGCTGCAGAAGCAGCTCGGCACCACCACCGTCTACGTGACCCACGACCAGACCGAGGCGATGACCCTCGGCGACCGCGTGGTGATCATGCGGGGTGGCGCGGTGCAGCAGGTCGGCCCGCCCCAGGAGCTCTACGACCACCCACGCAACCTCTTCGTCGCCGGGTTCATCGGCTCGCCGTCGATGAACTTCCTGCCCGCCGCCGTCGAGGAGGGCCACCTGCGGACGGCGTTGGGTGATGTGCCGATCGGCAACCGGGTCCGCCATCAGTTGGCGGGCGGTGACGCGCCGCGGGAGCTGATCCTCGGTATCCGGCCCGAGCATTTCGAGGACGCCGAGTTGCTCGACGAGGAGACGCGCCGCCGGGGTCTGGAGTTCGAGGCGCCGGTGGAGATCGTCGAGTCGATGGGCTCCGACAAGTACGTGTACCTGACCGTTGAGGGGGAGCGGGCCAACTCCGCCGAGCTGGAGGAGTTGGCCGCCGACGCGGGCACCGGCGACTTCACCGGCACCGGTTCCAGCCTGGTCACCCGGCTGTCCGCCGAGTCGCCGGCCCGGGAGGGGGAGCACCGTCGGGTCTGGTTCAACCTGGAGAAGATCCACCTGTTCGACCCGTCCACCGGGCGGAACCTGACCCTGCACGAGGGCCGGGCGGCCGGCGCGCTCGCCGACTGAGGGACGCAGACTGAAGGGCCGGTGCCACGCCGCCGGCCCTTCAGTCTGCCGGCAGCCGGTCCAGCAGCTTGTCCAGCCGGATGGGCAGGTCCCGGACCCGTACGCCGGTGGCGTGGTGCACCGCGTTGGCGACGGCGGCGGCGCTGCCCACGATGCCGATCTCGCCGATCCCCTTCACCCCGGCCGGGTTCAGGTCAGGGTCTTCCTCCGGCAGCCAGTACGCCTCGATCCGCTCGACGTCCGCGCAGCCGCTGATGTGGTAGGTGGCGAGGTCGTGGTTGACCCAGTCGCCGTACCGCTCGTCGAGCAGGCCCTCCTCGTGCAGCGCCATCGACAGGCCCATGGTCATGCCACCGATGAGCTGGCTGCGGGCGGTGGTCGGGTTCACCACCCGGCCGACGGCGAACATGCCGAGCATCCGGTCCACCCGGACCTCGCCCGTGTCCGCGTCCACCCGCACTTGCACGAAGTGGGCTCCGTAGGCGTACCGGGCCAGCGGACGTTGGGCGCGGACCTCGTCGGCGGTGCTCACCTCGACGGTCAGCCCCTCGGCGGGTACCGCGGTGTCGCGGAGCCGCTGCCGCAGCTGCTCGCAGGTCCGGATCACCGCCCAGCCCCACGAGGCGGTGCCCATCGAACCGCCGGCCACCGGGGCCGGCGGCAGGTCGCTGTCGCCCACCCGGATGGCGACCCGGTCGGCGGGTACCGCCAGGGCGTCGGCGGCCAGCTGCCACAGCGCCGTCCGGGCGCCGGTGCCGATGTCGGTCGCGTTGACCCGTACCTCGAAGGTGCCGTCGGGTGCGGCGGTGGCCGTCGCGGCGGCGGCCCGGGACCGGGCCGGGTAGCTGGAGCCGGCCACCCCGGTGCCGATCAGCCACCGCCCGAGTCGCCGGACCCCCGGCGTCGGGTCGCGGTCGGCCCAGTCGAACCGGCGGGCCCCCTCGCGGAGGCAGGCGACCAGGTTGCGGCTGCTGAACGGCTGCCCGCTGTCCGGGTCGACGGTCGCGTCGTTGCGGACCCGCAGCTCGACCGGGTCGACGCCGCACGCGGTGGCCAGCTCGTCCAGCGCCGACTCCAGCGCGTACGCGCCCGGGCACTCGCCGGGGGCGCGCATCCAGAACGGCGTCGGCACGTCCAGCCGGACCAGCCGGTGCGTGGTGCGCCGGTTGCGGCCGGCGTACATGCTGCGGGTGTAGACGGCGGTCTGCTCGGCGAATTCGTGCACCTTCGAGGTCTGGCTGATCGCGTCGTGGCAGACCGCGGCGATCCGCCCGTCGGCGTCCGCGCCGAGCCGGACCCGTTGGATGGTGGGGGTGCGGTATCCGATCGGGCCGAAGAGCTGCTGCCGGGTCAGCGCCAGCCGCACGGGCCGGCCCACCTGCCGGGCGGCGAGCGCGGCGAGCACCACCGGCGCCTTCGGGGCCCCCTTGCTGCCGAAGCCGCCACCGACGTGCTCGGCGATCACCCGGACCGCCTCCGGAGGCAGCCCGAACAGCTGTGCCAGGGTGGCCTGCACCGGGGTCGAGCCCTGGGTGGAGTCGTGCACCAGCAGCCGCCCGTCCCGCCAGCGGGCGGTGGTGGCGTGCGGCTCCATCGGGTTGTTGTGGTAAGCCGGGGTGCGGTAGGTGGCGTCCAGCTGGACCTCCGCGGCCGCGAAGGCGGCGTCGAAGTCCCCCTCCGCGGTGTCCGCGGGGTAGCCCGGGTTGACCTTGTCCGGGCGGTACAGGCCCGGGTGGTGTGCGGAGAGGACGGTGCTGTGCGCCTCGGTGTCGTAGTCGATCCGGACCAGCCGGGCGCCCTCCCGCGCCGCCTCGAGGGTCTCCGCCACCACCACGGCGACGAACTCCCCCCGGTAGTGCACGGTCGGCTCCTGCAGCAGGAACAGCGTGTCGTCCACGCCGGGCGCCAGCCGGGACGCGTTGCCGTGGTGCAGCACGTCCAGCACGCCCGGCACGGCCAGCGCCGGGGCCGCGTCGATCCGGCTGATCCGCCCGCGGGTGGCCGCCGCCGGCACCGCCCAGCCGTACGTGACGTCGTCCACCGGGTACTCCACCGCGTACCGGGCCACCCCGGTGACCTTGTCCCGGCCTTCCAGGCGGGGATGTTCCCGGCCCACCGCACCGACGGGTGGCGCGTTCATCGGGGTGCCGCCCCGGCCAGCGCGGTCAACGCCCGGACGGTGAGGTTGCGGATCAGCGGCACCTTGAACCCGTTGTGCGGCAGGGGACGGGCGGCGGCGAGTTCGGCGTCCGCGGCCCGGGCGGCCAGCTCGGCGGTGAACGGACGGCCGCGCAGCGCCTCCTCCGCCCGGTAGGCCCGCCACGGGCGGTGCGCGACCGCCCCGTACGCCAGCCGGACGTCGCGGACCGTGTCCCCGGCCAGGTCCAGCGCCGCGGCCACCGAGCCGACCGCGAACGCGAAGCTGGCCCGGTCGCGCACCTTGAGGTAGGTGCAGTGCCGGGCGAAGGGCAGCGGCGGGATCCTTACCCCGGTGATCAGCGCGCCGCGGGGGAGGCTGGTCTCCCGCTCGGGATGCTCGCCGGGCGTCCGGTGCAGTTCGACCAGGGGGATCTCCCGCGCGCCGCCCGGGTCGTACACCTCCACCACCGCGTCGAGGGCGACCAGGGCGACCGCCAGGTCCGACGGGTGGGTGGCCACGCACAGTTCGGACCAGCCGAGGATGGCCAGGTCCCGGTTCTGCCCGTGGCGCGCCGCGCAGCCGGTGCCGGGCTCCCGCTTGTTGCACGCCTTCCCGGTGTCCTGGAAGTAGACACAGCGGGTGCGTTGCAGCAGGTTCCCGGCGGTGGTGGCCATGTTGCGCAGCTGCCCGGAGGCGCCGGCGAGCAGCGCCCGGGAGAGCAACGGGTGGTCCCGCCGGACCATCGGGTCCGCGGCGAGGTCGCTGTTGCGCACGGTCGCGCCGATCCGCAGCCCGCCGTCCGGTAGGGCCTCCACCGTGTCCAGCGGCAGCCCGGTGACGTCGACCAGCAGGTCGGGGCGTTGCACCCCGAGTTTCATCAGGTCCACCAGGTTGGTCCCGCCGCCGAGGTACGCCGCCTCCGGCTCGCCGTCGAGCAGCGCGACCGCCTCGGTGACGTCGGCGGGCCGGTGGTAGCGGAAGGGCTTCACCGCGCCGCCGCCACGTCCCGGATCGCGGCCACGATGTGCGGGTACGCGGCGCAGCGGCACAGGTTGCCGCTCATCCGTTCCCGTACCTCCGCGTCGGTCAGCTCCACCGGTGCGGTGAGGTCCTCGGTCACCGCGCTGGGCCAGTCCTGGGCCACCTCGTCGAGCATCCCGCGGGCGGAGCAGAGCTGCCCGGGTGTGCAGTAGCCACACTGGAAGGCGTCGTGCGCGACGAACGCGGCCTGGAGCGGGGACAGGTCCGCCGGGCCGGCGAGTCCCTCCACGGTGACCACCGTCCGGCGGTCCAGGGTGACCGCCAGGATCAGGCAGCTCTTCACCCGCCGGCCGTCGAGCAGGACGGTGCACGAGCCGCACTGCCCGTGGTCGCAGCCCTTCTTGCTGCCGATCAGGGCGAGCCGCTCGCGCAGGGCGTCCAGCAGGGTGGTCCGGTTGTCCAGCGTCAGGTCGTGGTCGACGCCGTTGACGGTGAGCGTGATGCGGGACGACCGGTCGTCGTCCGCCGGTTTCCCGCTCTCCCGCCCGCTGCGCACCGCGCCAGACTACCGTTGACTACGACATCCAATGACAAATACGGGCAGAAGCCCGGAATTGGCGATCGGTGGAGCGGCATGCGCGAGGTCCTGGCCGCGGCCCACGACTGGCGGCGGCGACGGATCCCCTTCGGCCTGGCGACCGTGGTGGCCAGCAGCGCGGGCACCGTCACCGGCCCGGGCGACCTGCTCGCCGTCGACCCCACCGGCGACGTGCGCGGCGGCATCCCGGCCGGCTGCGTCGAGTCGGCGGTGCTCGACGCGACGGCGGAGACCCTGCGCACCGGCCGGACCCGGCTCGCCCGCTACCCGGTGGGCGGGGACGGCCCATGGCCGGCCCGGCCCGGCTGCGCCGGGACCGTCGAGGTGCTGCTGCGCCGGGTGACCGCGGACTGCCCCACGGCCCGCTCCCTCGCCGCGCTCGCCGGGCCCGACCCGGTCGCCGTGGCAACCGTGGTGGGCGGCCGGGCACCCTTCGCCGCCGAGCTGGTGATCCGGCCGGACCGGACCGAGGGCACGCTCGGCACCGCGGACCTGGACGACTGGGCCGTCGACCGGGCCGCCGGGCTCCCGGCCGGCGCCGTGGTGCTGGGCTACGGCGAGCGCCCCGGCGTGCGGGTGCTGTTCCAGGCGATGCCGGCCGCACCGCGGATGCTGCTGTTCGGCGCCACCGCCGTCGCCGCGGCGCTCGCCCGGATCGGCGCGGACCTCGGCTACCGGGTCGTCGCCTGCGACCCGCGACCCGCGTTCGCCACCGTCGCCCGGGTGCCCGACGCACACGAGGTGCACCGGGCCTGGCCACACCGCCTGCTGGCCGCCACCCCGGTCACCCTGGACACGGTGCTCTGCCTGCTCGGTCACGACCCTCGCTACGAGCTCCCGCTGCTGCGCGCGGCGCTGTCCACCCCGGCCGGCTACCTCGGCGTGCTCGGCAGCCGCGCGGCGCACGAGGCCCGCCTCACCCGCCTGCGCGCCGACGGGGTACCCGAGACCCAGCTGGCCCGGCTGCGCGCACCGGCCGGGCTGGACCTCGGCGGGCGCAGCCCGGCCGAGACGGCGCTGGCGATCGCCGCGGAGGTGGTGGCCTGGCGCCACGACGGCAGTAGCCGGCCGCTGTCCGGCCTGACCGGCCCGATCCACGCCGCCCACCCGGCCGGCCTGACCGAGGCGGCGGCGCGGTGACCGTGGCCGGGCTGGTGCTCGCCGCCGGGGCCGGACGCCGGCTCGGCCAGCCGAAGGCACTCCTCGACTGGCACGGTGAGCCGCTGCTCCGGCGCGCGGTCCGGCTGCTGCACCTCGGCGGTTGCGACCCGGTGCACGCGGTGGTCGGCGCGGGCGCCGGCCGGCTTCCCGCACTGCCCGGCGCGGTCCCGGTGGCCAACCCGCAGTGGCGCGACGGCCTCGGCGGCTCGCTGCTGCGCGGTCTGGACTCACTGCCGGACGTCGCCGACGCGGTCGTGGTGGTGCTCGTCGACCAGCCCTGGCTGACCCCGGCCGCGGTCCGCCGGGTACGCGCGGCGTACGCGGCCGGCGCTGTCGTCGCCGTGGCCGGCTACGCCGGCCGGCCCGGCCATCCGGTCCTGCTCAGCCGGGCCACCTGGCCGCTGGTCGTGCCGTACGCGACGGGGGACCGGGGTGCCCGTGACTTCCTGCGGGCCCGGGCCGACCTGGTGACCGTGGTGCCGTGCGACGGGTCACCGGCCGACGTGGACACCCCGGCGGACCTGGCCCGAGTGCATCCGCGGCCGTCCCTGCCCTGATCGCCGGGCGATGGTCTCCAGCAACTCCGCAAACCTCTGCCGATCCACGCTCGCTCCTCAGGTACGCAGGGGCAGGCCGAGGTAGCGGGCGTAGTCGGCCAGGGCGGACTCGACGCGGGAGCGCAGCGCGGCGTCGAACGGCGCCAGCGGCTGCACGGTCACCGAGACCGAGGCCTTCCCGACCGTCCGCTTCCACGTGCCGACCACCCGGCCGTCGCGGACCACCGTCGGCAGGAACACCCCGTTGTTGCCGGGGACCACGGCGGCGGCGTGCGCCGGGTCGAGCATCAGCGTGCGGTCCTTGAAGCCGAGTAGGTATTCGTCGAAGCCGAGCAGCGTGTGCACGTCGTCGACCGGCTCGCGGGGCGCGTCGAGGAGGGAGGCGTCGACCATCGCCTCGACACCGTCCACCGCTACCGGGGCCAGGGCGTCGCCGGCCACCGCGAAGCCCCGCCGTGCGTCGGTGACCGTCAGGCCGGTCCACCGGGCCAGCTCGTGCGGGGTGACCGGGCCGTGGCTGCGCACGTACCGCAGGGCGAGGACGCCGAGCGCCTCGTCGCGCTCCGGCCGGTGCGGGTCGGGCACCCACTCGTCGAGCAGGGCGAACGTCTGCTCGGTGCCGACGTGCGGGGCGATGCAGGTGACGCCGCGCTGGGCGGCGTACCAGAGCAGGTGGTAGCCCCGCTGCCCGGTGGTGTCGATGCCGGCGGCGCCGAGGGCGGCCAGGCACTGCGCACGGGTGAGGCGGCGGCCGCCGGCCAGGGCCGTGCCCAGCACGTCCACGGCCTGGTCCGCCTCGGCCTCGGTGAGCCCGAGCTGTGCCCGGCGGGTGGCGGCGCCGGCCAGCGTGCGGACGCCGGTCACCGCCAGCATCCAGTGGGCGTCGCGGGACGGCACCAGGTGGACCGTACCGCGCATCGGCCAGGTCCGCAGCGCCTCCCGCCGCTCCAGCGCCGCCCGCACGTCGGCCAGCGTGCGCCCGGGCAGGCGTACGCCGAGCGACCACAGGCCGCTCGCGTTGTCCTGGGCCTGCATCGCGCCGAACCACTCGACCACGCCGGCGACCCCGTCGGGGCGCGCCACCGGGTGCGGGCGCAGCAGCAGGCTGGTCATCCGCAGCGCCAGCGCCTCGGCGCCGGTGAGCCGTACGGGCACGCAGGCCTCCCGTCAGTGGTGGACGGCCAGCATAGGCGGCGGGTCCGACGTTTCCGCCGGACGCGACCGGGCGGGTGGGAGAGGCCCACCCGCCCGGGTCGCTCTCGTCTCACTCCTGCGGCCGGGCCTCCTCGGGCACGTCCGCCTCGACCACTTCCCGGCGGACCTGGGCGTGGGCGGGCCGCTGCTCGACGACCTGGTGGCTGGCCAGCCGGACCCGTTCGACCGGGACCCGTTCCTTGACCACCACCGGGCGTTCGGCGTGCAGCACCATCTCGCGCTGCTCCGTGTCGGTGCCCGCGGGCACGGTACCCCGGTCCGCCTCCGCGATCGGTTCCCGGACGAGGGTCGCCTCCTCGTGGGCGACCGGCACGGTGGTGTGCACGTTCTCGGTCACCACGCGCTTGCGGAGCCGGGCCGTGCCGGCCGGCACGGTCTCGGTGTCGAACCGGGCTTGTTCCTCGAACCGGGTCAGCTCCGGTGGCCCGGGCCGCTCCGGCCGTCCGGCCGCGCCCTCGGGCGGCAGCTGGTAGTGCCGGTGGAGCAGGGTCAGCTGGTCCGCGCCGAGCGGCTGGTCGGTGCCGGGCTCCACGGCGGGGGCGGTGCGGACGGTCGCCCGGTCGTACGGCACCCGCAGCCGGTCCGCCTGCCACTGGGCCGCCTGCAGCGGAGCCATCGACTCGCGGTGACCCGTGCCGGCGGTGCGCACGCTGACCCAGGTGGGCTCGCCTGCGGGGTTTGCCCAGACCTGGCCCACGGTGCCGATCGTCGCGCCCGAGCGGTCCTGGACGTCCTGCCCGTACAGCGAGCGGATCTGCGGTTCGGTGAGCCGCATGGTTCGTCCTCCCTCTCGTGGGTCACCGAGAGGATCCCCGTCGGCGGGGACGGCATGCCGGGGAATCGGGACGAATAGGAGGAGCAGGAGGAGAACACCTGATCGCGCTGCGCCAGCCGGCATGCCGGCGGAGCGCGATCCCCCGTTCAGGTGCCTCCGGGCGGTGGGACGCGGATCGGCACCGGTGCGAACAGGATCCCCGGAGTCCGGATTCCGGGCAGCCGTTCCGGTCCGAACTTGCGCAAATATTGAGGTTTGCTGACCGATCGACAGAGATGAATCAAGCCACGGAGGGTGCCACGGCAGTCGTTTGACGCCGCAACCAACGGGTAGTCCTCCGAGTTCGCCCGGAACCGAGGAGGAAACGTCTGATGGACGGCCACGTCAACGTCGCGGTGATCTATTACAGCGCGACCGGCATCACCTACCAGATGGCGCAGTCAGCGGTCGAGGCCGCGGGCGAGGCCGGTGCCGAGGTCCGCCTGCGCAAGGTGCGGGAGCTGGCGCCCGACGAGGCGATCCGCTCCAACTCGGGGTGGCAGGCGCACCACCTGGAGACGCAGGACGTGATGGAGGCGCAGCTCGACGACCTCTCCTGGGCCGATGTGGTGATCTTCGGCTCGCCCACCCGCTACGGGATGGTGGCCGCCCAGCTCAAGCAGTTCATCGACACCACCGGCCCGCTCTGGGCCCAGGGCATCCTGGCCAACAAGGTCTACTCGGCGTTCTGCTCCACGGCCACCTCGCACGGCGGTCAGGAGTCCACGCTGCTGGCGCTCTTCAACGTGTTCTACCACTGGGGTGGGGTGGTGGTGACCCCCGGCTACACCGACCCCAGCCAGTTCGTCGCGGGCAACCCGTACGGCGCCTCGCACACCAGCAACAACGGCGAGATCGCGCCGGACCACCTCGCGCTGGCGGCCACCGCGCTGACCGCCAAGCGGGCGATCCAGATCAGCGCCGCGCTGAAGCGGGGGATGGCCGGCTGAGCACGGGCGACCGGTGGCCGGGCAGGGGTTCGGACCCGTCCGGCCACCGGCCGCCGCAGTCCTACCCCCGGTCGGCCGGCGCATGCCCGGCGAGCGCGCGATGGTCGAGCAGGTGCGCGAGCAGTTCGGCGAGGATGACCATGCCGTCGCGGCTGAGTACCGACTCCGGGTGGAACTGCACGCCGGCGAAGCCGGGCCCGCGCAGCGCGTGCACCGCTCCGTCGGCCGGGTCCCGGGACAGCTCCACCGGGCCGTACGGGGTGGCGACCCGGTCCGCGCCGGCCCGGGCGGTGAAGCTGGAGTAGAAGCCGACCCGGCGGGTGGCGCCGAACACCGGCACGTCCCGCGGCACCCCCTGGTACGGCGCGTCCCGCCGGTGCAGCGGCAGCCCGAGCAGCCCGGCCAGCAGCTGGTGCCCGAGGCAGACGGCGAGGGTCGGTCGGCCGGCCGCCAGGAGCTGTGCCAGCAGCGCCCGCATCGTCGCCATCTTCGGCTCGGCGAGGTCGGTCGGGTCGCCGGGGCCGGGGCCCATCACCACCAGGTCGTACTCCCCGACCGGGCCGGGTTGCTGCCAGCCGCGGCGCGCCACGGCCAGGCCGAGGGCGCCGAGTTGGTGGGCGAGCATGCCGGTGAAGGTGTCCTCGCCGTCCACGATCAGCGCCCGCCGGCCGGCCAGCCCGGGCAGGAGCGTTGCCCCGGGGGTCCGCTGGTCCAGCCAGAACCGGGCCAGCGGCGCGTTGCGGGCGGCGAGTGCGGCGCGTACCTCGGGGTCGTCGGCGAGCGCGCGGGCCGGCGCGTCCGGGCCGGACTGAGCCGGGCGGGCCGCCGGCGCGTCGGGGCCGAGGCCGAGCGCGGCGAGCACCCCGGCTGCCTTGGCGTGGGTCTCGGCCACCTCACCGGCCGCGGTGGAGTGCCGGACCAGGGTCGCCCCGACCGGCACCCGCAGCTCGCCGGTGGGGGAGAGCTCCGCGGTGCGGATCAGGATGGGCGCGTCGAGGGTCTGCCGGCCCGCGGCGTCCCGGCCGAGCAGGGCGAGCACCCCGGCGTAGTAGCGGCGGCCGGTCCGCTCGTGCCGGGCGATCACCCGGCATGCGTTCTCCATCGGGCTGCCGGTGACCGTGGGCGCGAACATGGTCTCCCGCAGCACCTCCCGGACGTCGCGGGAACCCCGTCCGGCCAGCAGGTACTCGGTGTGTGCCAGGTGCGCCATCTCCTTGAGGTACGGCCCGACCACCTGCCCGCCGTGCTCGGCGACGGTGGCCATCATCTTCAGCTCCTCGTCGAGCACCATGTACAGCTCCTCGACCTCCTTCGGGTCGTGGAGGAAACGCAGCAGGGCGTCCCGGTCCGCCGCCGCGCCGGTGTGCCGGAACGTGCCGCTGATCGGGTTCATCATGACCAGACCGTCGTCCACGCTGACGTGCCGTTCCGGGCTCGCCCCGACCAGGGTCCGGGTGCCGGTGTGCACGACGAACGTCCAGTACGCGCCGCGTTCGCGCAGCAGCAGCCGGCGCAGCGCGGCCAGGGCCGCCGCCTGGGGATCGCCCTGCACGGTGGCCCGCAGGGTGCGGTGGATGACGAAGTTCGCGCCCTCGCCGCGGCCGATCTCCTCGGCGAGCACCCGGCCGACCGTGGCCGCGTATTCGGCGTCGGAGCTGTCGAAGCCGGCGTCGGTGGTGACCACCGGGGCGTCCGGCAGCGCGGCCAGCGCGTCGGCCAGGGGGATCTGCTGGTGCTCCCCGATGACCAGGCACTCCAGCGGCATCCCGTCGTCGACGCAGGCGAACCCCCGCTCGGTGATCTGCCGGTAGGGGACCAGGGCCAGCGTGCGCGGCCCGGGACCGCCGTCGGGCAGCGGGACGTCGGCGAGCCGCTCGGCGGTGCGTACCGTGCCGGTGAACAGGTCGAGATGGTCGGCGCCCGCGCGGCGGACGAGCGCGAACGGGCCGGGGTCGAGGCCGGCGGCGACGGCGGCGAGCGGGTCGTGCGGGCGGGTCATCGGGTCTCCTCGTGAGCCGGTGGCCGCCTGCGGGGCGACCCGGGATGCCGGGGAGAGACCGGCGGCCGCCTCGTCGGGCGGCCGCGTGGGAAAGCTACGCGCGGGGGTGGGCCGCCGGGTCGGCGGGCCACCAGCAGGACAGGAGCGCGGGCATGGCGATCACTCTACGCGCCCGGGCGGCCCCCCGGAAGCCGATCGCCGCTGCGGACCTGCCGCGCGGATCTTGGCTTCGCGGCCGTCCCCGACGGGTAGGTTGTCCCGCGATGACCATTCTCGCTCTCGACCTGGGCACCTCCTCCGTACGCGGGCTGGTGCTGGACGCCGACGCCGTCCCGCGCCCCGGCGCGCTGGCCCGGCGGCGGGTGCGGCTGACCACCGGCGAGGACGGCACCGGCACGCTGGACGGTGCCGGCTACCTCGCCCGCCTGGTCGAGTGCCTGGACGAACTGGCCGAGGGCGGCCACCTGCGGGACGTCGAGCTGGTCGCCGCCTCGGCGCAGTGGCACTCGGTGCTGCCGCTGGGCGCCGACGGGGAGCCGCTCGGCCCGGTGCTGACCTGGCTGGACACCCGGCCGGAGCCGGTCGCCGGCAGCGCCGGACCGACCGACCCCGCGGCCTTCCACCAGCGCACCGGCGGATGGTGGCACCGCTGCTACTGGACGGTGCGGCTGCCCTGGCTGCGGGCGCGGGCCGGCAGCCGGGTGACGCGGTTCGTCGGGCTGGTCGAGTACGTCCTCGACGCGTTGCTGACCGAGGCGCCGATGTCCGTGTCGATGGCTTCCGGCACCGGGATGCTCGACCTGGGCCGGATGGCGTGGGACGCCGAGGCGTGCACGCTGGCCGGCGTACGCCCCGCGGAGCTGCCGGCGCTGGCCCCGCAGCGGTGGCGCGGGCGGCTCCGCCCCGAGTGCGCCCGCCGCTGGCCGGACCTGGCCGAGGCCCGGTGGACCGCCCCGGTCGGCGACGGTGCGGCGTCCAACGTCGGGTCCGGCTGCGTCGACGAGTCCCGGGCGGCGGTGACCGTCGGCACCTCCGCGGCGGTACGCGTCGTCCGGGCCGTCCCCGCCGACGCGGCGCTGCCGCCGCTGCCCGACCAGCTCTGGCGCTACCGGGTGGACCACGAGCACGTGGTGACCGGCGCCGCCTACTCCAGTGGCGGGAACCTGTACGCGTGGGCCAACCGGGAGCTGCGGCTGCCCGAGGGCGCCGAACTGGAGGCGGCGCTGGCCCGCTCCACCCGGGACCTGCGGGTGCGGGCCAATCCCCGCTTCGGTGGGGACCGCCCGCCCGGCGTCGCCGCGGCCGGCTCCGGCGAGCTGCACGGGCTCAGCTTCGGCACCACCGCCGTCGATGTCCTCGCCGGGCTGATGACCGGCCTGTGCCGGCTGGTCGCCGACGACCTCGCCGTGCTCGAGTCCGATGTGGAACATCCGGTCGAGGTGGTGCTGGGCGGTGGTGCGATGGCCGCGTCCGCCTGGTGGCGCGGGGCGTTCGCCGACGCCCTGGCCCCACGTACGGTGCGCTTCCAACACAATCCGGAGGTCGGGGCGACCGGCGCCGCATTGGTGGCGCTCGGCCGGGTTACGGAGGCGGCGCGCGTCGGCGGTATCGGCCGGACGGACGAGGGGGGCCCGCCGAACACCGTAGGTGGTGCCCGGCCGCACTGACCATCCTGGTCGTGCGGCCGATCATCCCGTTGACAGAGCCCGCCGGCCTGGTTGGATGGACTCCGCTCCCCGTGCGACGGGAGTCGAGGGACCGAGGAGGCAAGCGTGGGCGCAGGTCCCGACCCGGCTCGCGGAACGGCCGCCCGCCCGGGCCGGAGCCGGCGCGACCGCGTGGTGCCCCACCGACGGCGCTCGGCGTTCCGGTTGCGGGACTGGCGGATCGGCACCAAGCTCGCGACGGTGCTGGTCATCCCCTCGCTGGCGTTTTTGGTGCTGGCCGGCGTGCAGACCCGGGGGCTGGCCGGGCAGACCAGCGCGCTGACCACCTTCGCCGAGCAGGTCGGCATCGGCCGGCAGATCACCGCAGTGGTGGACCGGCTGCAGCAGGAACGGGACCGCGCGGCCGGGGAACTGGCCGCGCTGCGCCGCGCCGGCACCGGCGCTGACCGGGACGCCGCCATCGCCGCGTTGAAGCCGTTGCAGGACGCCACCAACCAGGCGCTGTCCGAGCTGCGCCGGGCGGCTGAGCCGCTCGCCGGCACCGACGCCGCCTGGCGGGTCGCGTACTCGGAGGTCCTGGAGGCGTACGACCAGGTGGTCTACATCCGGGCCGCGATCCCGCCCGCGGTGCTCAGCAGCGACACCATCCTGAGCAACTACCACCGGGCCATCGGCGCCCTGCTCAACCTGCTGGCCGAACCGTCGCCCGGGGAGGGCCAGCAGGCGCTCACCGACGCGGTGCTGCGGTACGTGCAGCTGTCCCGGGTCAAGGAGTTCACCTCCCGGATCCGGGCCGAGCTCTACGCGGCCGCCCGGGCCGGCCGGTACGACGTCGACGACCAGGTCACCCTGACCGACCTGCGGGCCCAGCAGCTCACCGCCCTGGGCGCGTTCCGCCTGGCGGCGAGCACCGAGCAGGTCCGCCGCTATGACCTGGTGTCGGTGAATCCGGCGTTCGCGGCGGCCGCCCGGCTGGAGGAGCAGACCCTGCCCACCGGCACCGCCGAGCCGGCAGTGCTCTCCGCACCCGAGTGGTGGGCGGCCAGCGAACGCCGGCTGGAACTGCTCCGCCAACTCGAGGGTGAGGTCCTCGACGACGCGGTACGCCACGCCGACGGCGCACGCGCGCAGCAGCTGCGGGACACCCTACTGGTGGCGGGCGGCATCGTCGCGGTGCTGCTGGTCGCCGTGCTGATCTCCCTGCTGATCGGACGGTCCATCGCCCGGTCGATGCGCCTGCTACGCCGCGAGGCGCTGCGGATCGCGCAGGTGGAGCTGCCACACACCCTGCACCGGCTGCGCGCGGTCGACCGTCCAGTGGCGACGATCGAGGTGCCACCCACGGCGGTCCACTCCCGGGACGAGATCGGCGAGCTGGCGGAGGCGTTCGTGGCGGTGCACCGCAGCGCCGTCGACGTCGCGCTCGAGCAGGCGACGATGCGGCGCAACGTCAACGCCATGTTCGTCAACCTGGCCCGGCGCAGCCAGGTGCTGGTGGAGCGGCAACTGGAACTCCTCGACGAGCTGGAACGCGAGGAGAGCGACCCGGAGCAGCTGGAGAACCTGTTCAAGCTCGACCACCTCGCCGCCCGCATGCGGCGTAACGACGAGAGCCTGCTGGTGCTCGCCGGCATGGAGTCCAGCCGGCGGTGGAACCGGCCGGTCGGCCTGGGCGCGGTGCTGCTCGCGGCGAGCGCCGAGATCGAGCAGTACCAGCGGGTCCGCCACCGGTCCAGCGCCGCCCTGCACCTCGTCGGCCACGCGGTCGGGGACCTGGTCCACCTCTTCGCCGAGCTGCTGGAGAACGCCACCGCCTTCTCCCGGCCGGACACCGTCGTCCACGTCGTTGCCTGGAGCGACGGGACCGGCGCGGTGGTGCAGATCGTCGACCAGGGGCTCGGGATGAGCCCGACCGCGTTGGCCGAGGCGAACGCGCTGCTGGCCGAACCACCGGCCGCGGACGTGGCGGCCTCCGAGCGGATGGGCCTGTTCGTGGTCAGCCACCTCAGCGCCCGGCACGGCGTCGAGGTGAAGTTGCGCAGCGACCACGAGGGACTGGTGGCCCGGGTCCGGATCCCCGCCGACCTGCTGGCCCCGGCGCCCGAGCCCGAGCTGGACCAGCCCGCCGCGCCGCGGATGCTGACCCACCGCCTCGCCGCCCGGTCCCGGCTGTACGCCGCCGCCCCGCCGGCCGACCTGCCGCTGGCGGGACGCCGGCCGGAAATGCCCGTGCCCGAGCTGCCGGTGGCGGGCCGGTTCCCCGACTTCGCGGCCGAGCTGCCGGTGGCCGGCCGCCCGGCGATGCCGTCGGCGGGGATCCGCCCCGATCCACCGGCCCCGGCCGCGCCGGCGGTGCCGCGGCAGGCCCGCCCCGTGCCGGTCCGGGCCGAGGACGTGCTGACCCCGGCGGCCGGCTCGCCCGGCGGCGGCTGGTTCACCCGCCAGGGTCCGGCGTCCTCGGTGCTCGGCGTGACATCGCCGCCGGCCGCGACCCCGGTCACGGCCGGGATCAACGCGCGGGGCCTCCCGGTACGCGTGCCGATGGCCCAGCTCGGCGCGGTCAGCCAGCCCGCCCGCCCGCAGCAACCGGTGCCCCGCCACGAGCCCGACCCGGACGCGGTCGGCGGCATGCTGTCCCGCTTCTACGGCGGGCTGCGGCGGGCGGAGGCCGAGGAAACCATCCAGATGTACATGCCGCCCGCCGGCGTACGCAGCGAAGGAGGACAACGACCGTGACGACGTTGAGCCAGGAGGCACGCGACCTGAGCTGGTTGGTGAACGCGTTCGCCGAGCGGGTCCCGGGGGTGGCGCACGCCGTGGTGGTCTCCTCCGACGGACTGCTGGTGGCGATCTCCGCCCACCTGCCCCGCGACCACGCGGACAAGCTCGCCGCGGTCACCTCCGGGCTGATGAGCATCACCGCCGGCGCGGCCCAGATGTTCGACGGGGACATCGTCAAGCAGACCGTGGTCGAGATGGGACGGGGCTACTTCCTGGTCATGCAGATCCGGGACGGCTCCATCCTGGCCACCCTGGCCGGCGCCGACGCCGACATCGGTGTGGTCGGCTACGAGATGGCGCGGCTGGCCAAGCAGGCCGGTGAGATGCTCACCCCGGCGCTGCGGGCGGAGCTGCAGCAGGCACTGCCCCGCTGAGCGGGGCGGGCCCGGCCGGCGGAGCGTCCGGCCGAGCCGCGAACCGGTTAGAGGCCGTTGTTGCGGATCACCGTGCGATACCAGTGGGCGCTGCGCTTGAGCACCCGGCGCTGCGTCGGATAGTCCACGTAGACCAGTCCCCAGCGCTGGTCGTATCCCTCGGCCCACTCGAAGTTGTCCAGCAGCGACCAGACGTGGTAGCTCTCCAGCGGCACGCCGTCGCGGATGGCCCGGTGGGCGGCGGCGAAGTGGTCGCGAAGGAAGTCGATCCGGGCGGTGTCGTCGACCGTGCCGTCCGGGGCGAGCGTGTCCGGGCAGGGCAGCCCGTTCTCGGTGATGGTGAGCGGGATCGGGCCGTAGTCGCGGGTGACCCGGGTGAGGATGTCGTACATCCCCTCCGGGTAGATCTGCTGCCACTCCGCCTCGGAGGTCGGCCACTTCCGCACCGTCTTGCCCTGGCCGGTGACGTAGATGGGCGTGTAGTACTGCACGGCGAGCAGGTCCACCGGGCTGGCGATCACCGCGAGGTCGCCGTCGCGGATCCCGCGCACCATCCGGCTGTCCGCACCCAGGTCGGCCAGCACGTCCTGCGGGTAGGCGCCCGTGAACACCGAGTCCAGGTAGAGCCGGTTCTCGTAGCCGTCGTAGAGCCGGGTCGCGGCCGCCGCCTCGGCGGTGTCGTCGGCCGGGTAGCAGGGGTGCAGGTTGAGCGCCGGGCCGATCCGCCCCTCGACGCCGGCGGCGCGCAGCGCGCGTACGGCGAGGCCGTGGGCGAGCTGGAGGTGGTGGGCGACCAGATAGGCGGCCGCCGGGTCCTGCCGGCCGGGCGCGTGGTGCCCCGACAGGTAGCCGTTCTGCACCACGGTCTTCGGCTCGTTGATGGTCAGCCAGGCCGGTACCCGGTCGCCGAGGGCGCGGAAGACGATGTCCGCGTACGCGCCGAAGCGTTCGGCGGTGTCCCGGTTCTCCCAGCCGCCGGCGTCCTGCAGGGCCTGCGGCAGGTCCCAGTGGAACAGGGTGGCCATCGGGGCGATGCTGCGCTCGTGCAGCCCGTCCACCAGTCGCCGGTAGAAGTCGAGGCCGCGCTGGTTGGGTCGGCCGGAACCGTCGGCCTGGATGCGTGACCAGGAGATGGAGAACCGGTAGCTGCGCAGCCCGAGGTCGCGCATGAGGTCCAGGTCCTCGGCGTAGCGGTGGTAGTGGTCGGCGGCGACGTCACCGGTGTCGCCGTTGCGGGTCCGTCCCGGGGTGCGGCTGAAGGTGTCCCAGACCGACTCACCCCGGCCGTCTTCCTTGGCCGCCCCCTCGATCTGGTAGGCCGAGGTGGCCGCGCCCCAGCCGAAGCCGGGCGGGAAGCGCAGCGCCCCGGACGAGTCGTCCCCCTCCGGGGCGGGGTCGGGTGTGTCGTCGCAGCCGGCGACGGCGGCGGATGCGACGGCCCCGGCCGCGGCGGCGCCGGCCAGCCCGGTGCGGACCGCGCCGGTGGCGGCCGCGGAGAGGGCGGCGCGCCGGAGCAGGCGCCGTCGGGTGAGTAGCGACATGGGCGTTCTCCTCGGGGATCACTGGCCGCCCTACGGGCCGGGAGCGCTCCCAGCATAGGTCAGGCGCGACCGGCCGCGTGCCGAGGGCGGACCGCGTGGGTGTGGGCCCCCGGTCGGGCGGCCGGGAGTTCGGTGGGCGGGATGTCGCTCGGGGGCGGTGAGCGGCGAGGGTGGGGCGGATAGTGAAGGAGGCCGGCCGGGCAGCGCGTCGCGCCTGGCCCGTCGGCCTCTTTTCCCGTCGACAACGGAGGTTTAGTGTGGGGACGGGGGAGGGCAACCCCCGTCCCCACCTGTGATGCACACACGCACGAGTGGAATTGGCGTCCGGTCGTGCGTGTCGCGCGGGAGCCGGGCCACGCGAGTGGCTCTGGTTCCACCTCCCTCCGATGTGTCGGTGGGCGATGGCTGACGGCGGCGTCCGGGCTGGCCCGTCGTCAGCCTCCTGGGTCGAGGCGCCGGGCAGGAACGGTCCCGGCGGTCTGGCACTTGGATCTCCGTCGATGGAAGCGCTCCCATCGACGATGCTTGCGACTGTAACGCCCGTCACGGGTTTGTGAAAGCCCCTGAACGAGATCGAAACATCGGGCTGGACAAATCTCGTCGGCATTGTGGTGGGAGCGCTTCCATGGCAGACTCTCAGTCGCGACGTGGAGCCAGCTCGTGCGAGCGTGGGCCGCCGAGGGCAGCCGGGGTACGCCCGGCGCGGCGCCCGATCCCCCGGCACAGCCGGGTCGACCACCTTCCCGGGCGCCTCCGTCCCCCGCGCACGTCCGTCGCGTGGAGGCGCCTCGCCGGAGCCGTACGGGTTCCGGCCTGGTCCGAGGAGACACCGCGCACATGAGACTCATGGCCAGACGTCGCCGCACGGCGATGTTCGCCGCCACCGCCCTCGCCATAGGCGGGGTGGCCCTACCGGCCGGCGCCGCCCAGGCCGCCCCCGCCTGCGACGTCGTCTACACGGTGAACGACTGGGGTGGCGGCTTCACCGCCAACCTCGACGTCAAGAACCTGGGCGACCCGATCAACGGCTGGACGCTCAAGTTCACCTTCCCGAACAGCACCCAGCGGGTGACCCAGGGCTGGTCGGCCCGGTGGAGCCAGACCGGCAGTGAGGTCACCGCGACCAACGAGACGTGGAACGGCGGCCTCGGCACCGGCGCCACCGCCAACATCGGCTTCAACGGCTCCTACACCGGCGCCAACCCGAAGCCCACCGGGTTCACCCTCAACGGTGTGGCCTGCAACGGCACCCCCGTCAACCAGCCACCCACGGTCTCGCTCGACGTGCCGGCCGGGCCCTTCACGGCGCCGGCGACCGTGCCGTTGACCGCGACCGCCAGCGACCCGGACGGGACGATCAGCAAGGTCGAGTTCTACCGCAACGGCCTGCTGGTCAACACCGACACCACCGCTCCGTACGCGTACACGGTGGACAGTCTGCCGGCTGGCAGCTACACGGTGCAGGCCAAGGCGTACGACAACCTCGGCGCCAGCGCGGTGGCGGAGAAGTCCTTCACGGTCAACCCGGCCACGGGGCCGGCCCTGGTGGCCACCCCGGCCACGCTGAGCGTGAACGAGGGCGGCACCGCCACGGTCAACCTGAAGCTGAGCGCCGCACCGAGCGGCAACGTGCCGGTGACGCTGACCCGCGGCGGTGACCCCGACATCACCGTCTCGCCGAGCACGGTGACGCTGACGCCGGCCAACTGGAACACCGGCGTCACCGTCACGGTCGCGGCGGCGGAGGACGCCGACACCGTCAGCGGCACCGCGACCATCACCGCCTCGGCCACCGGCCACACCCCCGTGACGATCACCGTCACCGAGGTCGACAACGATGTGCCGGGCGGGGACAACGCCTACATCAAGAAGTTCCTCGACCAGTACGGAAAGATCAAAAACTCGGGCTACTTTAGCCCGGAGGGCGTGCCGTACCACTCGATCGAGACGCTGATCGTCGAGGCACCCGACCACGGCCACGAGACCACCTCGGAGGCGTTCAGCTTCTGGCTCTGGCTCGAGGCGCAGTACGGCCGGGTCACCCAGAACTGGGCGCCGTTCAACAGCGCCTGGACCGTGATGGAAAAATACATAATTCCGAATCATTTAGATCAGCCGACGGCCGGCGCCCCGGGCACCCCGCAGTACGCGGCCGAGTACAACCAACCCAGCCAGTACCCGTCGCAGCTGCAGCCGAACGTGCCGGTCGGCCAGGACCCGCTCCGCTCCGAACTGCAGTCCACCTACGGCACCGGCGACATCTACGGCATGCACTGGCTGCTCGACGTCGACAACACCTACGGCTACGGCCGCTGCGGCGACGGCACCACCCGCCCGGCGTACATCAACACCTTCCAGCGCGGCCCGCAGGAGTCGGTGTGGGAGACCGTGCCGCAACCGACCTGCGACACGTTCAAGCACGGCGGCCCGAACGGCTACCTCGACCTGTTCATCAAGGAAGCCAACGCCCCGGCCAAGCAGTGGAAGTACACCAACGCCCCGGACGCCGACGCCCGCGCCGTACAGGCCGCCTACTGGGCGCTGACCTGGGCCAAGGCGCAGGGCAAGCAAGCCGACGTCGCAGCGACCGTGGCCAAGGCCGCCAAGATGGGCGACTACCTGCGGTACTCCCTGTTCGACAAGTACTTCAAGAAGATCGGCAACTGCGTCGGCCCGACCACCTGCCCCGCCGGCACCGGCCGCGACTCGGCGCACTACCTGCTCTCCTGGTACTACGCCTGGGGCGGCGCATACGACCCCAGCCAGAACTGGTCCTGGCGCATCGGCTCCAGCCACAACCACTTCGGCTACCAGAACCCGCTCGCCGCCTGGGCCCTGACCAACGTGCCGGAACTCAAACCCCAGTCGCCGACCGCGGTCGCCGACTGGCAGCAGAGCTTCGACCGGCAGCTGGAGTTCTACACCTGGCTCCAGTCCGCCGAGGGCGGCATCGCCGGCGGCGCCACCAACAGCTGGGACGGCAGCTACTCCCAGCCGCCGGCCGGCACGCCCACCTTCTACGGCATGTTCTACGACGTCGCCCCGGTCTACCGGGACCCGCCGTCCAACCAGTGGTTCGGCATGCAGGCCTGGTCCATGCAGCGCATCGCCGAGCTGTACCTGCAGACCGGCAACACCAAGGCCAAGGCGCTGCTGGACAAGTGGGTCCCCTGGGCCATCGCCAACACCACCCTGGGCACCAACTGGTCGATCCCGTCCGACCTGCAGTGGACCGGCCAGCCCAACACCTGGAACCCGACCAACCCGCTGCCGAACACCAACCTGCACGTCACGGTGACCAAGGGCGGCCAGGACGTCGGCATCGCCGCCGCCTACGCCCGGACCCTGATCGCCTACGCGGCCAAGTCCGGCAACACCGCCGCCAAGAACACCGCCAAGGGTCTGCTCGACGCCCTGTCCGCCGCCGCCGACGCCAAGGGCGTCTCCCGCCCCGAGACGCGGGAGGACTACAACCGCTTCGACGACGTCTACAACGCCAGCAACGGCCAGGGCCTCTACATCCCGCCGGGCTGGACCGGCAAGATGCCCAACGGCGACGCCATCGCCGCGGGCAAGAGCTTCCTGGACATCCGCTCGTTCTACAAGAACGACCCGGACTGGCCGAAGGTCGACGCGTACCTCAAGGGCGGACCCGCGCCCACGTTCAACTACCACCGGTTCTGGGCCCAGGCGGACGTCGCCATGGCGTACGCCGACTACGGCACCTACTTCCCCGCGGGATGAGGTGACGGCGCCGCCACGGGTGGCCCGGCCCACCCGTGGCGGCGGTCGACCGGGCCCGGAAGGAACCACATCGCCCGGCCGACGGACGGCCTGACACCCCACGGTCAGGCCGGGCGGGCCGGCCGTCCGACCGACGCAGCGGACGGACCGGCCCACCACCACGCCCAAAGACGAACTTGCCGCGAAAACGCCCGAGAAAATCCAGCCGTCACGGGATCACACGACGGCCCCGGACGGAGTAACGTACATCACCAGAGAGGCCGCTCCCCCCGTGGCGGCCTCTCTCTTATTGCTCCCGCCCGCCGTCCCCATCGGACGGCACGACCGGGTGCCGCAGCCCCGGATGACCGGACGGCAGCGAACGCCGGATCACCAGCCAGCTCACCGCCAACGCCGCCGCGACCAGCGGCCAGGTCAACGCCACCCGGGCCACCACCAGCGCGACCACCTGACCGCCGAGCCACAACGGCACGAAGACCACCAACCGCAGCAGATAGGTGGCCACCCACACCCAGCTAGCCCGGCCGTACGCCCGCAGCAGCGCCGGATCGCGACGCCAGCGGACGCGCTGCCCGAGCGCCGCGCCCACCACCACCCCGAGCAGCGGCCAACGCACCACGACGCTGACCATCCAGGCCAGCGCGCTGGCCGCGTTGGACACCAACTGCACCAGGAAGAAGTCGCTGGCCCGCCCGGTGCGCAGGGCGATCAGCGCGGCCACGCAGACGGCGAGCAGCCCGATCAACACCGACCGCGGACGGTCCCCGCGCCGCAGCCGCCAGCCGGCCACCGCCGCCCCGCCCACCAGCGCCGCCAGCACACCGCCCCACAGCCCGGCGGCCAGCCAGCCCACCGCGAACGCCACCGGCGGCAGGGTCGCGTCGAGCGCTCCCCGCCGACCACCGAGCAGGTCCGCCAGGGACTCCGGCCGCTCGCGGGCCGGCCGCTCCCGCTCCGGCGTGCTGGTCACCCGCCACCCCCTCCGATCGATCCCCAACATAACCAGAGGCGCGACGGCCACCCAACGAGCGCCGGATGCGGCCGGCCGTTAAGTTGTGCGGGTGCGCACGACGGCGAGGGGCGGGACGGCGGTCTGGTTGGTCGTACTGGCCCTGGCACACGCCGCCGCGTTCCTGGTGGTGTGGCGCGTCGCCGTGCACACCTTGTCGGGCCAGTGGATCGACACGGTCGCGTTGACCGGCAACCAAATCGGCCAGAGCCGCATCGACGGCCCGGTGGACCGGATCCTCAACGCCATGTCGGTGGTGTCCCTGCTGGCCGCGACCGCGGTGATCGGCTTCATCGCGCTGATCCGCGGCCGCAAGGCCCTCGCCGTCACCGCCACCCTGCTGATCGCCGGCGCCAACCTCAGCACCCAACTGCTCAAGCACAGCCTGACCCGCCCCGACTTCGGCATCGACCCGGCGCGGGCAGCCGTCGGCAACAGCCTGCCCAGCGGCCACACCACGGTGGCCGCCTCGGTGGCCGTCGCGCTGATCCTGGTGCTGCCACCGAAGGTGCGGGCGGTGGGCGCGTTCCTCGGCGCCGGCTACGCCGCCGCCGCCGGAGTGGCCACCCTCTCCGCCGGCTGGCACCGACCCAGCGACGCCGTCGCCGCATATCTCCTGGTCGGGATCTGGGCGGCGGTCGCCGGCCTGCTGCTCCTCGTCTTCCAGCGGGAACAGGCGAAGATCTCCCCGGCCGACGCACACCCGAAGGCCGCCGCCGTGCTCGGCCTGGGCGGCGCGCTCGCGCTCGTCGCGTCCGCGCTGGCCCTGCTCTGGCTGGCCCGACTCTCCGACACGCCCGCCGACGAACTCGCCCGCCGGCCCCTCTTCATCGGGTACGCGGGCAGCGCGGCCGGCATCGCTGGGACGATCGCGGTGGTGGCCGCGCTGGTCCTCGCGCTGGTGCACCGTCTGGTGCCCCGCCACAAGGGTTGATCAGCGGTAGTAGGTGCCGACCATGGTGCCGCTGGCGATCTCCTTGTCGGTCAGCGCCCGCTGCACGTCGGTGACCTGGGGTGTCTCCGGCAGCTCCAGCGATCGCTCGAGGGCGTAGAGGCGGAAGAAGTACCGGTGCGGGTCCTCGTGCGCCGGCGGGTGCGGGCCGCCCCACCCGGTGCTGCCGAAGTCGTTGGGCCATTCTCGGCCGCCCAGCGGCACGCCGCCCTCGGCGACCCCGTCGGACCGGGGCGAGATCCCGGTCACCAGCCAGTGCAGGAAAGGTGTCTTTCCGGCGTCCGGGTCCTCGACGTACAGCACGAGCTCGCAGGCCGCGTCGGGGACCTGGGACCACTCCAGGGGTGGCGAGACGTTTCCGCCCTCGCGGGAGAAGCGTCCCGGTAGCAGGTCGTGGTCGTTGAAGGCGGTGCTCCGCAGCATGATGCCGGCCATCTTTCCGCGCCTCCTCCTCGTCGTCCCGCCGCGCGTACCCGGCGGGTGGGCGACGAAACGGCGGGTGGCAGGCTGACCGGGCAGGGCCAGGCAGCCGACGGGGAGGGCGCATGGAGACCGTACGAGTGGCGTTCCGGGACGAGTGCGGGCGGCTGGAGGAGGTGATGCGGGGCCTGACCGAGGCGGACCTGGAGCGGCCCACGCCCTGCCCGCCCTGGGCGGTCCGCGACCTGCTGGCACACGTGTCGACCGGTGCGGGACGCCTCGTTGACATGCTCGCCGCCCCGGCACCCGAGCGGGCGGAGGTGGACGCCGCCGGCTACTTCGGGGCCGCCAAGTTCACCCCGGAGGTGGACGGCGCCCGGATCGACAGTGCCCGACGGGAGGCGCGCCAGCTGGCCGGCGTACCCGAGGTGGCGGACGGCTTCGCGCGGGCCTGGCGGGCGGTCGACGCGGCGGTCGCCGCGCAGCCGCCGGGGCGGCTGGTCCGCACCCGGCACGGCGACGCGATGACGCTCACGGAGTTCCTGCGTACCCGGGTGGTGGAGGTCGGGGTGCACGGCCTGGACCTGGCCGACGCGCTGGACCGGCGGCCCTGGCTGACCGCGACGGCGGCGCAGGTGGTGGCGGACCTGCTGACCAACGGCCGGCCGGTGCCGGACGGGCTCGGCTGGGACCCGCTGACCCTGGTCCGCAAGGCCACCGGCCGGGCACCGCTCACCGACCGGGAGCGGACCCTGGTCGACCGGTCCGGGTTCCGCTGGCTCTCCTTCGGCGGCTGACTTTCGGCAAGGCCGACGCCGGGCGCCGTCAGGCGGCAGCGCTCGCCTGGCGGCCGGCGGCGCTGGCCGGCGGGTCAGCGGGCGGCCGGGGTGATGCGCCGCAGGTGGTCCAGGACGATCGGATCGATCCGGCCGGGGACGAGGCGCTCCTCAAGGTTCTCCACCCCGGCCCAGGAGGCGAGCGCGTCGTCCAGGCCGGCCGGGTCGACCGGGTGGCCGGCGGCGGCCAGGCGCGCGGCCACCTCGTCGGCGAGCGGGCCGGCGAGGTCTTGCAGGGTGGCCGGATCGGGCTTGCCGAAGAGCATGGTGTGCGTGTCGAGCAGGCGGCCCAGCTCGGTGACCGGGTCGGGGTGGTCGTCCACCCGCAGGTCGACCAGCTCGTCGCCGGTGCCGGCGTAGCCGCCACGGTGCTGCACCACCAGCAGGCCGGCGCTCTGCCGGCCGCGCCGGTCACCGCCGGCCCGGTCACCGGCGTGCAGCGCGGCCAGCAGCCGCCGGGGGAAGGGCAGCTCGGCCCCGCCCAGCCACGCGTCCCGGATCGCGTCGATGACCTGCGGCCCGGCCAGGATGTTTCCCTGTGCCGCCCAGCCGTCCCCGGCCTGGCCGCCGGACCACGGGTGGCACCGCGGTCCGGTCCAGGTGGCCCCGTCGCCGGTCGTCCCGACGACGCCGAGCTGCCGGTCGTCCCGGCCAGGATCGGCGGCGACCAGGCCGGCCACCACGTCCGCCGGGGCCACGCCGGTGCGCAGCAGCGCCAGCCCCTGCGACCGGTAGGCCAGGTTGACGTGCGCCTGGGTGGCCACGGCGCCCACCTCGGCCTCGGCGGCCGGGACCAGCGCACCAGCGGCGAGGAACTTGCTGGCCACGGCCACGCCGTGCAGGCGCCCGTCGGCGGAGCGCGCCACGATCGAGAAGGTCACGCGCGGATGGTAGCGCCGGTGCCGGTTCGGACGATCCCGCGAGGGCCGCTGGGCGATGGTTCAGAACGGCGGCTTGGCCGCCTCCGGCGGTTTGCCCCGCGCCCGGAGAGCGTCGGCCACCGCGACCGCGAAAAGCACGACGGCGGCCACGACCGAGGCGATCAGCGGCGGGTAGCGCAGGAGCAGCGGCACCGAGGCGAGCAGGACCAGCATCGCGATCCACCGGGACGGCGAGACGCGGCCGAAAACCTCGTACTCGAACCGGGCGCGACCGGCCAGAAAAACTGCCGGGCCGAGGATGATCAACACGACCCAGGCCGCCTCGGTCCGGTGAAGGGGATGTTCGATGGTCAGCTGGTAGCCGATGGCGATGGCGGCGGTGCCGACCAGCATGACCCCGTGGGTGTCGGCCGCGGACCGGCCGATCGTCGCGGGATGCTTCGCCTTGAGGACCGCCTCGCCGAGGATCTGTCCGGCCCGCTGGAAGTAGATCCGCCAGAGCAGGATCGAGGTGAGCAGCGCGAGGGCGAAGGCGATGGTGGGGTTGGCGCTGAACGGACGCGCGCTGTAGGAGAAGCCGGCGACGAGGATCGTCTCGCCGAGCGCGACCAGGAAGAACTGGCGGTAGCGCTCGGCCAGGTGCTCCCCGGCGATGTCCCACCGGGAGACGGCGGAGCGTCCCAGTCCGGGCACCGGCCAGCCCGTTCGGCCTGCCAGGTACTCGATGCCCAATGCCACCGCCCACAGGACCACCCGGGGGTTGGTTGGCACGAATGCCCCGACCAGCCAGAGTACGCCGGTCGTGGAGTATGTGATCAGCATCCGGACCTTGAGTGGTCGGTTCTGATGGTGACCGAGGGTGGTGAGCAGGATCAGCGGTCGGGAGACCTGCGTGACCACGTACGCGATCGCGAACGCCAGGCCGGACACTTTGAAGGCGCGGGGGATGGCCACGCCCATGACCATGCTGCCCACCAGGGCGATGATCACGACGAGTTGCAACCCGGGTCGGTACGGGTCGTATCGGCTGGTGGTCCAGGCGGTGCCCTGCCACACCGTGTACAGCGCCAACAGCAGCAGCAGGGTCTTGCCGCCGCCGGTGATCGGCGTGAACCCCGTGGTCCCGCCCAGCTCCAAGGCCAGATCCTCGAAGGAACGAGCGGTGATGCGGGTGAGCGCGAAGACGAACACCAGGTCGAAGAAGAGCTCCAGGAACGTGGCGCGGGTCGACACCGCCGCAGCGCCCGTGCGCTCTTCGCGTTCGACCTGCCCACCGGTCTCGTCACCGGTCGTCATGGTCGGCAGTTCCCGCCGTAGCTCCAGGCCACCTGGCAGTCGTAACACGCGCCTCCGGCGCTCCGGCCGGTATCGCCTGGATTGCCGCCACCGGGCGGTACCGGCTCGCCGGCACGCCGCGGTCCACTCGCCCGGGTGGCAGGGACGCCGGTCGGAGGCGGCATCCCCCTCAGAACGGTGGGGCGGCCTCCTCGGGTGGGCGCCCCCGAGCCCGGCGGGCGTCGGCCACCGCCACCCCGAACAGCACCACGGCGGCAGCCACCCCGGACGCCAGGGTCACCACGTGCAGCAGCAGCGGCGCCGACGCCAGGAGAACCAGAATGGCCACCCAGCGCGACGGCGACACACGGCCGAAGACCTCGTACTCGAAGCGGGCCCGACCGGCCAGGAAGAGCGCCGGGCCCCCGAGGGTCATCGCGACCCACACGCTGTGGCTGTGCCCCGCCGGATGGTCGGCGACCAGCTCGAAGCCGATCGCGGTGGCGACCACGCCGATCACCATCACCAGATGGGTGTCGGCGGCCGACCGGCCGATGGTGGCGGGATGCGCCACCTTCGTCACCGCCTCGGCCAGGATCTGCCCGGCCCGCTGCACGTAGATCCGCCACAGCAGCACCGACGTGACGAGCGCTGTGGCGAAGGCGGCAGCCCGGTACAGGCCGGGGGGCCGCTCGCTGAATTCCAGGCCGGCGACGAGGATCGACTCGGCGAGCGCGACCAGGAACAACTGCTGGTACCGCTCGGCCAGGTGCTCCCCGGCGATGTCCCAGCGGGAGATGGCAGAGCGGCCCATCATGGGCACCGGCCAGCCGGTCCGCATCGCCAGACCCTCCAGGGCGAGGGCGGTCGCCCAGAGCGCCACCCGCGGCACGGTGGGCAGGAACGCCCCGGTCAACCAGAGCACGCCGGTCACCCCGAACGTGATCAGCATGCGTTGTTTCACCCGGCGGTACGGGTGCCCGCCCAGCGCCGCCAGCAGGATCACCGGCCGGCTCACCTGCGTCACCACGTACGCGACGGCGAAGGCGAGCCCGGCCTGGGCGAACGCCCGGGGGATCGCCACCCCCATCACCATGCTGCCCACCAGGGCGATGATCACGATCGCCTGGATCGAGGTGTGGTACGCGTCGTACTGGCTGGTCGTCCAGGCGGTGCCCTGCCAGATCGCCCAGAGCGCGAGGCCCAGCAGCAGGGTCTTGCCGCTGTCGGTGACCGCCCGCCACACGATTCCGTGCCCCGGCGCCACCGCCAGGTCCTCGAAGGCGCGGGTCCCGATCCGGGCGAGCGCGAAGACGAACACCAGGTCGAAGAAGAGTTCAAGGAACGTCGCCCGCTTCGCGGCGTCCTCGCTTTGCAGCAGACCCGGCGGTTCGGCGGCCGTCATGGTCGCCTCCCCCCGTCGGTCCAGCCCATCTGGCAGTCGTAACACTCTTTCCGGTTCTGTTGGCGTCTATCGTGCTTTTCGATCGGGTCGGGACCGGTTCGGATCTTGCTCAGGGGGACGGCGAGCGGGCACGATCGACCAGTGACGATCAGATGGGGCATGACGGTTCCGTTGAGCGGCATCCCGCTCGCCGACCACGCCCCGGTCTACGCGGCCCTCGACCGGGCCGGCTTCACCGACGTCTGGTCGTCGGAGGTCGCCGGGACCGACGCGTTCACGCCGCTGGCGCTCGCCGCCGCGTGGCAACCCCGGCTGCGCCTCGGCACGGCGATCACCCCGGTCTTCACCCGGGGACCCGGGCTGCTCGCGATGAGCGCCGCCGCGCTCGCCGAGGCCGCCCCTGGCCGGTTCGCCCTCGGCATCGGCGCGTCCTCGCCGGTGCTCGTCCGCGACTGGAACGCCGGCCGGTTCGAGGAGCCGTACCAGCGGACCCGGGACGTGCTGCGCTTCCTGCGCGCCGCGCTGCGGGGGGAGACGGTCGACGGGGCGTACGACACGTTCACCGTCCGCCGGTTCACCCTGGAACGCCCTCCGGCCGTGCCGCCGCCGGTGCTGGTGGCCGCGCTGCGTCCTGGCATGCTGCGGCTCGCCGCCGCCGAGGCCGACGGAGTGATCCTCAACTGGCTGTCCGCCGCCGACGTGCCTACCGCCCTTGCCGAGCTGGGCGAGCGCCGGCCCGGCTTCGAGGTTGTCGCCCGGATCTTCGTCTGCCCGACCGAGGACGCCGCGCACGCCCGGGCGCTGGGCCGCCGCCTGGTCGCCGGCTACCTCACCGTCCCCGCGTACGCGGCCTTCCACCGCTGGCTGGGCCGGGATCCGCTGCTCGGGCCGATGTGGGCGGCGTGGGCGGCCGGCGACCGGCGGGGCGCCGCCGCGGCCGTGCCGGACGAGGTGGTCGACGCGCTGGTGCTGCACGGCTCACCCGAGGACTGCGTCGCGCAGGTCCGCCGGTACGCCGAGCAGGGGGTGGACGTGCCGGTGCTGGCGCTGCTGCCCACCCCGGAGCTGGCCGCCGGTGGCGCCGCGGCGCTGGCTGCGCTGATCCCCCGGCTCGGCACGGAGGTGACCTGAGATGAACCTGACCGATCGGGTGGCCGTGATCACCGGTGGCGCGGGTGGCATCGGCGCGGCGCTCGGCCGCCGGTTCGCCGCCGAGGGCGCCGCCGTCGTTGTCCTCGCCGACCTGGACGCCGACGCGGCCCGCACAGTCGCCGAGGGGATCGGACCCGTCGCGCACGCCGTCGGGCTGGACGTCACCGACGAGGCGCAGGTCCACGCGCTGGTCGACGAGACCGAGCAGCGGTACGGGCGGATCGACCTGTTCTGCGCCAACGCCGGCGTGGCCACCGGTGGGGGAGTGGACGCACCGGACTCGGACTGGGAGCGGGCCTGGCAGGTCAATGTCATGGCCCACGTGCACACCGCCCGGGCGGTGCTGCCCGCGATGCTCCGCCGCGGTCAGGGGTACCTGTTGTTCACCTGCTCTGCGGCGGGGGTGCTGACCGCGGTCGGCGACGCCCCGTACACCGCGACGAAGCACGCGGCGGTCGGTTTCGCGGAGTGGCTGTCGGTCACCTACCGGGACGCCGGCATCCGGGTCAGCGCGCTCTGCCCGCAGGGTGTGGACACGCCGATGCTCGCCGACGGTCTGGTCGCCGGGCACCTGGGTGCCCGGGTGATCGCCGCTTCCGGGGCGGTGCTCAGCCCCGACGAGGTCGCCGAGGCCACCATTGCCGGGCTGGCCGAGGAGCGGTTCCTGATCCTCCCGCATCCGGAGGTCGCCACGTACGCGCGCCGCCGGGCCGAGGACCCGGACGGCTGGCAGGCCGGCCTGCGCAAACTGGTCCGCAAGCTGCGCGCCGCGGGTCAGTAGGAGGCGCCCCCGTCGCTCCCGCCACCGCTGTCGGATCCGCCGCTGTAGCCGTCGGCGCTGCTCAGCAGGGAATGGTCAGTGGGCGGGGCGCCCGGATCGAAGGCGTCCCGGTGCGGGCGCGGGCCGGAGCGGTGCAGCTGCCGGGCCGCCTTGCGGGCGGCGGCGAGCTTCTCCTCCCGGGTCAGCTCGCGGCGGTCACGGGTACGCACGCGCCACCGCCAGCCGGCGGTGACCAGGAGAGCTGTGGCGAGGGTGGCAAGGATCGCCCAGACAGGTGCGGGCATGCCCTGACGGTAGGACCGGCGGGCAAGGCGTCAGCGGCGCCAGCGCAGTGGGCCCGGATGCACCGTCCACAGCAGCCGCTGCCACCACGGGCGGGCCGCGCGCAGCGCCGAGACGTAGCCGCCGGCCAGCGTCGCCGCCCGGTCCGCCTGGGCGGGGGTCGCCGTGCTCGGGGCGAACGCCACCTGGTTGAGCAGTCCGGCCAGCTCGTCGGCCTCGCCGCCGGGCAGGTCGCTGCCCGGCTACCGGGTTCGTGTCCCGGCCGGCACGCTGCCGGGGCTGGAACTCGGGTGGCTACCGGCCGGACCCGACGCCACCGGCCCTGCGGCGGGGAATCCCGCATCCGACCGCCTCTGCTCGGCCGGTTCGCTCGCCCCGCTCTGCGCGGCCCGGGCCTCGGCCAGGGTGCGGCGGGCCTGCGCGGCCACCTCGGCCGCCGCCAGGTCGTCGCCGGCCGGGTGACCGGCCAGCCGCAGCGCGTCGGTCAGCTCGCGAGGGACGCGGCGGCGCATGCGCCACCGCCACCCGGCGATGGCCAGGAGGACGGCGGCGAGGGCGGTGGTGGCCGCCCAGACAGGCGGGTGCATGTCGTCAGTGTTGCTCGGCTGAGCAAGGTGATCGGCATTCCGCGTTCCGGTGGGTTGAGCCCGGTCCGCCTGGACGCCTGGATTGCCGGCGAGCCGGCCGGATCGGGTGCGGCACGAGGTCATCCGGCCTGCTGGCGGGCTTCTCGGTCCGGTTCGGCTGGCGCGGTTGCTGTACTCCACTGATGTACTGCTGGCGTCGATCGCTCGCCCCGTCTGGTCCAGCCGAGGAAGCGGCAGTGCAACACGCCGGCCGGCGTCCAGGGCATGTCCTCGGCGGCCTGGACGAGATAGCTCCCGAGGTAGAGGGCCAACGACACCGGAGCATCGGCGTACTCCGCCCGCAGCTCCAGCTTCCGTGTTGGGCAGGGCCAGGGCAGGTCGCAGCCTCCGCAGCTCCAGATCGGCATGACCGGGCCGTGGGTGGTCACCGCACACCCTCAAGGAACCGGGCGGTGATGGTCCGAGCCTGCCGGTTGGTCGCCCAATCCACCTGCCAGCACGGGTACGGAGTCAGCCGCGACCACCATGCGCGGCAGCCGGCGCACATGCCATCGGCCCCGCGGACATGCACCGCGAGGATGGCCCGCTCCTGACCGTCGTTCACTGCTCCCCCTCCGTCGGCCAATGGCCACGATTGATCGGAATCCGGTGCCGGGCGCGACACGGCAGCTCGGCTCCGCACCGGCACACCCGCCGCCAACGCCGCCAACTCCAGACCGGCCGATGCCGCCGCGCCAAGGCCATAGCGACGGCGAGCAGGTAGTCCTCGTACGAGACACGCCGCACTGGATCTCCCCCTTGGGCATGGCCGACGGCACGGGGACGCGGGCCTTGGCTGGTCATCCGACCGCCGCACCTGCCAGATCACAGTACATACGTAGGACTGTAGATACAATAACCTGTAGAACTGTTGGACACGTAGCGTCACATTCGTGATCGACCCCAGCGCGGATCGCGCAGTGTTTCGGCAGCTCGCCGACCTACTGCGGAACCTGATCACGTCCGGCGACCTCGCGCCCGGCGCGTCGCTGCCCAGCGAGCTGCGACTGGCTCAGGAGTATGGACTGAGCCGGACAAGCGTCCGGCAGGCCATCTCCCTACTCCGGTCGGAAGGGCTCGTGATCGTCCAACCCCCGCGCGGCACCTTCGTCCGCAGCATGGAACCGACCGAGACGGTAACCCTACTCAAGGGCGACACCGCCTCAGCCCGGATGCCCACCCCCGCGGAACGCAAGGAACTGGATATCGGCGAAGGTGTCCCCGTGCTGGTGATCTTCCGCGCCGACGGCTCCCGCGAGGTGTACCCCGCCGACCGCATCCGGGTCGGCCGCTGACCCGCGCATTACGAGTCGGTGGCCCGGCCCTGGTCCACCGCCTGGTCCTCGTGCCCCAACACGGTGTCGCCGTCCGTGATCGTCCGCTCATGCTCGCCGGTTTGGCTGCTCGCTTGGCTGCTCGGCGGGACCCTGACGTCTCGCTTACAAGCTCTGTGCAGCACGTCCGTCCTTGTCCGGGGGTGCTCGCTAGCTCGGAGTACTGTCCGTCTCCGCACTCGCTGGTGCGCCGCCGTTTGGTGCGGTTGCTGTCGGCGTTGCTGTCGACGGTTCCCGCCGGCCTGCTCCGTAGGCGGGTCTGGGAGCCCTGGGGCCTGTGCCAGGTGCTACTTGAAGTAATGCCACCCGCCGCCGTCTGTCACTCGGGCCTCTGAGTCGAAACCTACGTCGACACGCTCAGAATCCGGCCAACCCTCTTGAGCGAAGCAAGCGACGACCGTGTCACGCATACGTTCGATCTCTGCCAGCAGTTCCGGGTCGTACCGGTAGTCGGCGCGGTCCTTGCTCGGGAAGTACCAGGCGGGCAAACGGGACGGGGAACCGGCGAGCAAGACCCAGACGACGAGGTGCTTGCGGTCGATGTCGACAGCTCCGTACCAGAACACGGACGAGAAGAGATCGGTACCGCCGCGAGCAAGCTCCCGCCGCGCTCGCTTCACAGCGCGGTCGCACTGTCGCTTCGGCGTCCGTGCGAGGAGAGACACGGCCACATCGTCGCAGAGGTCGAACAACAGCGCAGGGGCGCCAGCAGCTCGCAATGGCCCGTCACGAGGACCTGCGGACGAGCAGGCGGCCCCGTCCCGGCCGAGTCGACATACAAACGGTTTAGGAAGGGTGCAGCGCCTGCTGGGGGATCCCTCGTCCTACCAGGACGTACGCTTGACGGCTCGCCAGCGATGTGCTTGATCATTCCGCGTATGTTCCGGATCTTGCCTCCTGGGCCCCCGGACGTACCGAAGGCCCTCTGAGCTCACCGCGAACGGCCGAGCCGCGCTCGCGCAATCTGCCGGTCAATCTCCCTCATGACCTCGGCGACCTTGTTCTTCAACTCCCGGTCAAGGTTCGCGTGCCACCGGTCATGCAGCCTCTTGTCACCAATGGCCGCGCCGCAGTTCTGGCAAATCGGGTACTCCATTCAGCCTCCTCCGGCTTACAAGTCCCGAAGGCTCGGGTAGAACTCCTGCGACTGGTGGCCGACCCGGCGATCTCGCCACGTCACGACTACCTTCTCGGGCAGCTCTTGGCCGTAAGTCATGACCATGTTCATGTGCATCTCTTCACCGGGATGCAGGAGCGGCGTACTGGTCCGATGGTTCAAGCCCACAACATGCATCTCCACCGGCTTGTCGGCCTGAAAGAACGTGATCTCGACTGAGCGGGCTTGGGCTGGGCCGTGGTTTTTCACCACGTATCGATACTCACTGGAGACCCGGTCCCCACGAATCCGACGATACTCTTCGCTGCGCACCTCGATCGATGCCAGGCGCTCGTTCCACCACGGGCGACCGAGCGCGGCGGCGCTGACCAGCAGGGCGAACAGGGCGATGAAGTCGGAGGCTTTCAGGTTCGGCATAGGCACGTTCTTCGCCAGGACGATTGCGGCAACGGAGAGGAGCATGGCTCCGGCTCCGGCGATGAGGCAGCCGACCAGGAGCTTCCTTGTGATTCGGTCGAGCTTCACCGCGCCATCATGGCAGCGGCCCGCCACCCTTCTGTCTCACGGGCCGACAGAACCGGCAGCAAGGCCCGGCTGGACCGCGAGCCAGCCCAGAATCTGGCGTACAGGTCGACTCGTCCGTCGCCCACCAGGTCGCCGCTGTCACATGGCGGCTGGCCTGCTGTTTCTCCGGGTACTGCTGGTCGTTGTCGGTCGTAATTGGTCGGCCTTTGACGGCCCGGTTGCGGCCCAGACGGCCCAGCGACGGCCCCGAAGCGACCCAGAGCCCATACTGTTCGAATGTCGTCGCTCATATGCCCCGAGTGCGGCAATCCGATCGATCCCGACGGACCCGCAGTAAGCCAGGACCGTAGACCCGGCAGCGGCTCCGAGTGGAGCCCGGCTCGGTGGGTGCCGTACGTATACGACTCTCGGACCAACCCACTTCGGCTCGTCCACGCAGAATGCTTCGGGCGTAGCGCCGGCATCAAAGCCCTGGTCGAGGTGATGCATCGCCAGGACGAGATCTACTACCGCGATCGCGCGAGGCTCTGGGAGCTAGAACGGCGGCAGCGGGACGAGACTTAAAGTCTCCCGATGCTCCTACGACCGTCAGCAGCACTTGACCCCCAGGCAACCAACACGGGCCGCTGACCTGGATCGCCAGGGTGGTCTAGCTGCGGACTCCTTCCGCTGGCGTCCGTGGCCGTCCATGGCTGTGCTCCCCGGTTGTCACTCAGTTCGTCACCCAGCTCGGCTCCTGGGCATCCGGGATAGCCTCCGGGCATGCGTTACCTCACCCGGTCGTTCGTCCTGGGGGCGCTCGGCCGCAGGAAGGAAGTAGAGCAGTTCGTCGGACCCATCACGCTGGGGGGTGTCCGTGGCATCCGCTGGGTCTCGGTCTGGCCCTGGCAGGGCGGCTACAACGTGTCCGTCCATGACGTACAGGACCTGGACGACGAGCACTACAACGATCTGTCCGTGTTCCCGTCCCTCGCCCCCGAAGACGAAGACGACACGGGCTACGGCCGCGTGATCGGCCACGTTCACGACCCGGCCGAAGCGTTGGAACTAGCGGAGCGGGACACTGGGGCCTCCCCGGATCGGTGGGTCAACCACGGGGTTGCCGGGGAGGACTATGCGGACTTCGTATCGGCGAGGCGAGCCCAGCGCCGGCCCTGACCCTCAGTTTGGAAGGCGCATAGCCTCAGACCCGAAAATCCAACGGTGAGTGGGCAGGCGGCAGCCCCCGGCGCAGCGCAGCGGAGCCGGGTTTGGGTGGGTGGGGTCAGGCGGCTTTGGGTTCGGCGATGACGGCTTTGCCGTCGCGGATGGTGATCTGTTGACCAGTGACGGCCTGGAGTTGGGCGGCGAGGTTGCGGGCCCGGCGCTGTTTATCGATGCGTGTAGCGAAATGGTTGGCGCCGAGATCGCGGAATCGGATCGTGGGGTTGGACAGCAGGTGGTAGACGATGACCAGGACCGCGTTGCCGGTGGCTACGATCGCCTTCTGTTTGCCGCGGCGTTTGGCGATGCGTCGGTGTCGTGCGCCGAGGAAGGTATCGGTGCGGCAAGCGCTGCCGGCGATGTTGCCCAACGTGGCGGCCAGCCACGGGCTGCCTTTTGATCGGCCCTTGTTCTTCTTCTTTCCAGCGGACTCGTGGGTCTGGGGGCAGAACTTGGCCCACGACACCAGGTGCGCGTCGGACGGGAAGCGGGTCATGTCCACGCCCAACTCGGCGATCAGTTCCTGTGCGGCGGTGGGGCCAACCGCGGTGATCTCAGCCAGCTGGGCCACCTGGTGGGCGAAAGGGGCGACCGCCTCGGCAACCGCGGTGTCCAAAGCGGCGACCTGTGCGCTGAGCCGGTCGATGTTGTCCAGCATCATCGCCAGGATCGCGCCGTGGTGATCGGTGAAGAACCCCCGCAGCGCCTCCTGCAATTGCGCGATCTTCACACGCAGTCGGCCCCTGGCCATCTGCGCGAGAACCACCGGGTCGCGCTGCCCGTCGATGAGCGCCTGAAGTATCAGCCGCCCGGACACCCCGAACACGTCGCTCACCACAGCGGTGATCTTGATCTGGGCGTCCTCGAGCAGTTTCTCCACCCGCTGCATCTCACGAGTGCGGTCGCGGATGAGCGAACGCCGGTAGCGAGTCAGGTTGCGCAGCTCCCGAATGGGTTGGGGATGCACCAGCGACGGCCGGCACATGCCCCGCTCGGCGACCTTGGCCAACCACACCGCGTCGGCCTTGTCGGTCTTGGCCCGCCCGGGCACGTTCTTCACGTCGCGGGCGTTGACCAGCCAGCACTCGAAGCCCTCCGCCTCGAGCAGGTAGAACACGCCCTTCCAGTAATCGCTGGTTGACTCCATGACGACCCGCGCGTGCCGGCCCTCATCAGTCCACGTGCGTGAAGGACATGACCCATCGGCGGGAAGTGGCAAGTCCACGATTCCGCCCTCCGGCGTCGGCCGCCCTCTCGGCGGTGCCAGGAGACACGACGAACACCGCCGCCGGCCCCGCCTGGCAGCCCTCGGACCTGGTCTTCACCACCCGCTACGGCCGGTCGAGCCGCGCAACTTCAACCGCTTCTGGGACCGGCGCTGTGACACAGCCGGGGTGCGGCGCATCACCGTCCGGGACGCCCGGCAACCGATGGATTCCGGAGTGCCGGCCCGGGAGCCGCGAGGTTCCCGGGCCGGCCGGTCTCACGTGCCGTACACCTGGAAGGTATACAGCGAGTAGCCCCACTGGGTGCCGCGGGCCGTGCCGTAGATGCGCACGTACCGCGCCGAGGCGTTCAGGCCGGTGTTGTCGTCCTCACCGCCGTTGCCGTTGGTGACGGTCTGGATCGTGGTCCAGGTGTTCCCGTCGGCCGAGGTCTGAATCTGGTAGTTCTTGCCGTAGGCGGCCTCCCACACCAGCCGCACCCGGTTGATCGTGTGGGTGGCGCCGAGGTCGACCCGGATCCACTGCGGGTCCGAGAACGCGCTCGACCACCGCGTGGTGGTGGACGCGTCCACGGCGTTCGAGGCGGGGAACGAGGCGTTCTCCACACTGGAGGCCGTCGCCGGGTGGTTCAGCGCCAGGTCGGCCGGCGGTGGCGTGGTGTCGACCGGGCAGTTGCCGGTGCCCTGTGCGGCGTAGCGGATGCCGCCGAGCAGGTGGGTGCGGTAGTTGGCTTCGCCGTAGCTGCCGATGGTGTGGCCCATGCCGGTGTAGAAGGACCGGCCGCCGTCGTAGGCCCGGCACCATGAGATGGGATGGTCGCTGCCCATGGTGCCGCCGGTGTAGGTGGACTCGTCGAGGGTGGCGAGGACGTGCACCTGCGGGCGGGGGTTGGTGCGGTAGTTGTACCACTCGTCGGTGCGGTTCCACGCGACCGGCAGGCCGGCCGTGGACGGGTGGGTGGTGTCGGCGATCCGGACAGTCGCGGGCTGGATCGCCGGGTGGCTGGCGAAGTACGCTCCGACGAGGCCGCCGTACCAGGCCCAGTCGTACTCCGTGTCGGCCGCCGCGTGCACGCCGACGTAGCCGCCGCCGGCGCGGATGTAGTTCTCGAACGCGGTCTGCTGTGTCGCGTTGAGTACGTCGCCGGTGGTGGACAGCCAGATGACCGCCTTGAATCGGGCCAGGTTGGTCGTGTTGAACTGGGTGGCGTCCTCCGTGGCCTCGACGGCGAAGTTGTTCGCCGTGCCCAGGTCGCGGATCGTCTGGATGCCGGTGGGGATGGAGTCGTGGCGGAATCCGGCGGTCTTGCTGAAGACGAGCACGGTGAAGTCCGGTGCCGCCTGGGCCGGCACGGCGGCGAGGCCGAGCGCGGCGGTGACCAGGGCGACGCAGAAGAAGGCCAGTCTGCCCAACATGATCGATACTTCCTTAGCCGTAGACTTCGAAGCTGAACAGCGAGTAGCCGTACCCGGTGCCGCGGGCCGTGCCGTAGATGCGCACGTACCGTGCCGAGGCGTTCAGGCCGGTGTTGTCGTCCTCACCGCCGTTGCCGCCGGTGACCGAGCGGACCGTGGTCCAGGTGGTGCCGTTGGCGGACGTCTGGATCTGGTACGCGGAGCCGTACGCCGCTTCCCACAGCAGGCGGACCCGGTTGACGGTGTAGGTGGCGCCCAGGTCCACCTGGATCCACTGCGGGTCGGAAAACGCGCTCGACCAGCGCGTGGTCGGTGACGCGTCCACCGCGTTGGCGGCCGGGAAGCTGGCGTTCTCCACGCTGGACGCCGTGGCCGGCTTGTTCAGGGCCAGGTTCGTCGCCGGTGCGCTGCCGGTGACGAACGTGAAGCTGTCCAGGTCGAACAGCGCGCCGGTGCCGGTGCCGGCGAAGGTGACGTACAGCGAGGTGGTGGCCGCCGGTGCGCCGCTGACGGTGCCGTTCACGGTGGTGAACGTCTCCCACGATCCGGTCGGTGTGACGGCGGCCGAGCCGATGATCGTGCCGGTCGGGGAGCCGGTGCGGAACTGCAGCGTGCCGCCCGCACCGGCGGAGGAGACCCGGGCGGTGAACGAGGTGGCGTTGTTGAGCTTGTACGGGTCGAACTGGATCCAGTCGCCGTTGTTGATGTCTCCGACGGTCATGCCGCCCTCGGCCGTGGTCTTGGCGAACTTGTTGACGCCCGAGGAGGTCTTGTAGTGCTCGGCCTGCCGGTGCTTCGGCGCCAGGATGTTCTGTGCGTGGGTGGTGAGGCCGCCCTTGTCGGTGTAGGACGCGTCGAAGATTGGGAAGATGTTCGCCGCGTCGTCGTGCTCGCCGTCCGCCGGGATGGTGATCGTGCCGGAGCAGCCGGTCTGCGAGGTGATCTGGTGGGCGTGCTGGTCGTGCCCGATCAGGTAGGCCATGGTGACCTTGGTGCAGTCGATCGTGCCGTCCTCCGGGTCGGTGACCGTGACGCTCCATGGGACGCTGTCGCCGAAGGCGGCCAGTTGCCCGGCGGTGGGGCTGTTGACGGTGACGGTCGGGGCGGTGTTGCCGACGCTGATTGGCACGCTGGCCGTGCCGGTGGCGCCCTGCGGGTCGCGCACTGTGAGGGTGGCGGTGTAGTTGCCGTTGGTGGTGTATGTGTGCGATGGGTTGGCGGTGGTGGAGGTGCCGCCGTCGCCGAACGCCCACGAGTAGGTCAGTGCCCCGCCCTCCGGGTCGGATGAGCCGGCCGAGGAGAAGGTCACGGCCAGCGGCGCGGCACCGGAGGTGCGGTTCGCGCTCGCCACGGCGGTCGGTGCGCGGTTACCGCCGGTGCCGACGTGGTCGTAGCGGTAGAGCGCCGAGTTGGCGTCGCC